>VHBC01000017.1 GCA_016872115.1 Sphingomonadales bacterium
GGTCAATGCTTTCAATGATAGTTTAAAAGCTGTGAACGGAGATTTAAACGCGATTAATGGTAATTTGAAACTAAAAATTCAATCCGATTTACTATCATTTCTTGCGGTCTAAATTAAATCCAAGAGTTGTGTAAACCATTCGGCCAATCATCGGTCCACCAAATATTTCCCTGCGTTTTTGATTGAGCACGTTCGAACTCCCAACACGAATAAACAAATCTGATTTATTGACAGAAAAGGGATAATTAAATTGAACATCCCAAACGGTATACGCCGGAACCTGTCCCGTGCCAAAAGTACTTTGCCATTCAAATCCATGTACGTATTGGAATTTGGTGCTGAAGCCAAGATTTTTAAAGACTTGTTTGCCGGTGACGCCAATATTCGCTTTGTGCGGAGAGGTATTGAAGCCTGGGATCAAGTCATCTTCCAGACTCTCTGTTAATAGTTTTGCATAAGTGTAATTAAGTTGCATTTGATATTTGTTCGAAATACTGTAACTGATCCCAATACCGCCTCCTATGGAATTGACTGTTTTTTCGCTATTTACGGGAACCTGATAAACATCATAAAGCTTAGTTAATACCGCGTCAACACCGCTTTCATCTCCGGCAACGGCTCCACCACTTGGTGCAACTACACGAACATCAGCAATGAAATTCGTATATTGATTAAAGTATGCGTCGGCATCAATGAAGAATTGGTTCTTAATAACGCCCCGGTATCCAATTTCCAAAGTTTTTACTTGCTCTGGTTTGAGGGTTTGATAATTTTTAGCTTCCAGAATATTAGGATTAACCGCGTTTAAATCCCCGTTCACAGCGTTTAAACTATCGTTGAAAGCATTGACCGAATTGAGGGTGTAGACATTATTTATGCCGTTTAAATTGCCGATTAGGGTTATTGGACCTAAATCTAAATTAATGAATTGGTTTTGAAGGGTTGGGGTTCGAAAAGCGGATTGAGCACCTATGCGTATGTTGTGATTCTTTAAGTTCCAAGAAGCGCATAGTCTTGGAGAAAATTGAGGATCAAAATTTTGGTTTTTATCCATTCTCAAAGATCCAATGATGCGCAGTTTATCGTCAAAAAACCATTTACTCGCTTGAATAAAGCCACCTGCCTCCCAAAGGCTTAGGCGATTGTATACACCATTTGGGTTCGCTGAACCATCGGCTAAAGTGTCGTTGGGGTTTAATAAGGTATCGCTGAATATAGTGCCGAAAGAGTTGGGACTGTAATAACGGCCGCTTGCGCCAACCAATAAATCGAAAATTTTGATTTGGCTAAAACTATATTGTCCATCTATGTGATAAAGCGATGACTTATCCGTAAACTTCGAGCCATTTGTTAAATCTGCACTTTGAATAATGGCCGTTTGTAAGCTGTCGAAGGCCGCAGTTCCGGGCGCATACCAGGTGCTGTTTGCCGAATCTAAAGCCATAGCCATGGCTTGTTGAACATCGCTCAACGAAGCATCATCGCCGTATTCGTTGGTTAAATCTGATAAGTTTTGGAAAAAGGAGCTCAGGTATGCAGGTACCCAATTATCGCCGATGGACGCTTTAGAGATATTGATGCCGGTAAATACTGCATCATAGGAATTTCCCGCATTTTCCAAGGTAGTGTACGCCTTTACCAGATGATTTTTTCCAGACCATTCCAATTTATGTTGTTGAAATTGAATATCGTTGATGGAGTAACGGTTAGCCCCTTGATAAATGGCGCTACCCATTCCAAATTTGCCATTGTACGATAATTGACTGTTCTCATTCAGTTTATAACATAGAGCAACCCCTGATTTAAAGCTCTCCACGTTATTTTCAGCTAAATCTTGTTCCAAATAGCCCGGAGCGCTGATGGTTTTTGTGTTCAAGCCTACTTGCCCAACCACAGGATTAAATTCAATGTAATTGTTCAATGCAACCCATTGGTCATGGTCCTCCGGACTTAAAGTTGGGTCATATTGCAACTGAGATACAATGCTGCTCAGATTTACATTAGCACTTATATCACCGTAGGTATTGGCCGTTGCGTCATCTGCCAACCAATCCTTCATTTGCATGTAGCTGGCGGTTAGTTTGAGCCCTAAACGTTGTTTTTCACCAAATGCTTGGGCGAATCTGAAATTTCCTTCTATAAGATTTCGACTCCCTGTTTTTAATTCAGCCGACACTCCTTGGTATTGAAACGGGTCTTTAGAGATCATATTTACCACTCCTTGAAAGGCATTTGGCCCGTACAACGCAGAGGCAGGGCCCGTAATTACCTCAATACTTTGCAGATCCAGTGGATTTGCTCCTACTAAGTTTCCTACGGGAAAATTCAATCCGGGAGCTTGATTGTCCATTCCATCAACAAATTGAACGATACGTACCGGAGCGGTTGAATTGAAGCCTCGCATGTTCACGGCTTGAAAACCCGCGCTAGATGTTGCTATATCCACGCCACGCAAGTTTTTAAGGGATTCGTAGAAATTACCGCTGGCTGCAGCAGCAATGTCCTTGGCCGAAACCCGCTGTATTGAAACGGGGGATTGAAAAATTTTCTCTGAGACACGGGTTCCGGAAACAACTACATCGTTGAAGGTCTTGACGGTCGGCGAAAGGTTGACGATCAATTCGCTAGACGACTTAGTGACCTCTAGGGTAAGGTCATCGTATGCCAAGAGCTTAAAAGAAAGGGAGTAAGAGGCTTGTTGGGTAAAGTCCAGGTTCATGGTGAATTTTCCCAATTCGTTGCTCACAACTCCTTGCTTTGAGCCGAGTTCTACGATTTTCACCAATTGAAGTGGAGTTTTAGATTCTCCATCAAGCACAGTTCCTTGGATTGTTAACATTTGTCCGTAGGTCAATACGACGCTCATGAACGCCAATAAGGTCGAAAATTTTTGGTACATAGAAGTTAGTTAGGTAGTCAAAAATAGTTTTTTTTCCGAAATGCATAAAAATATCCAATTTTAAACCAAAAAATGTATTTTTGAATACCTAATACTATACTGCGATGTACCGTGTTTTAACCCTAATGCTTATTGGAATTGGTCTGAACGTTTCAGCCCAAGGCGTAGTCCCAAACGGACAATTGGACAATCTTGAAGAGATGTCCACGAAATATACATTTCCCATTACCATGCCCGATGGCATTCAGCTCATGACGGATTTCTACCTGCCAATTTTGAGGGATTCCTTGATGCTCAACGTTAATATCCCCTTGGTTGGTAATATTCCGATTCAGGTTCTTCCGAAAAATCAACAGTTGATCATATACGATTCGTTGAACGGCGCACCCAATCCGAATCCATTTAAATTGCCTTTGATTTTTTCGAGAACTCCTTACAATAAGGGCTCTTGGGATGGAGTAGCTACGCCAGTTAACATTCTTGGCTACGGCTATGCCGTTCAAGACATGCGGGGTAGGTACACTTCACAAGGCGTTTATTTGCCCTTATACAGCGACGGATGGAGCAAAGATCCTTATCACCCAACGTACGGACACGTTTTAGATGTTACGGCATTGTCGGATCCTCGAAACGGTAACAACCATGAAGACGGTTACAATTCGATTCAGGATCTTGTAGGTCGGACCTGGCAGTACGATTTAGATATGAACGGGATTCCCGAGACCACCGATTTAATTTCAACCGGTAGAATTGGTATGTTTGGCGCTTCGGCATTGGGCTACAACCAATATCAAGCTGCTGCAGCTCATCGCATTGACCCGAGTCAGCCAGGATTGAAATGCTTGACCCCAATTGTTGCAACACAAGAGTTTTTTAAAAGCACAGGATTTCAAAATGGGGTATTTCGTGACCAACTGGTCAACGGCTGGTTGAAGGGGCAAATTTTCACGGGTACGGATGATGATTTGAATGATATCGACAATGATATCGATAACAGCATGCACTCGGCAACCGACTACGGACTTTCGAATAAATTCGAAGCAGCCTCCAAGGCTATCAATCATTTTTCTTCCGTACGATATCTTGATGGCCCCGCTGGCTACTATCCAAACAGCATAGGGCGAAAGGACATGGATGCTTCTCGTGCAATGGTTAATGCTCAAGGTGAAGGGGATATAAATGGTACTTTTAGCCGATACGAGAACATGGAAGTCCCTGCTTTTCATCTGACCGGTTGGTGGGATATTTTCATTGATGGACAGATTGAAACCTGGAATTTATTACGTCAACATTTAGATCCAACCAAGAAAAACAAAGACCTGCAAATATTAGTGATTGGACCTTGGGCGCACCAGACCATTGGAAGCAGAACCACTGGGGATATTACGTATCCTGAGAACATTTCCGATATTTTAGGATTCAGCCTAGACGATTTTTCACAGGCCGATCTTCCCATCTCCAAAGCCATTAAATCCGAGGCTATTTCTTGGTATCGGTATAATTTGAATTACGACAGTACACAATTTATAGGTGAGCCGAAAGCGTTCATTAAGGCTTCTAACTATTGGTCGAGTGTAGGGTTATTTGAGGTACGAGTTCCTGCCGAGAATTATAAAATTCCGTTAAATACCTTGGTGGCATTTTTGAACGGTTCATCGGTCTTACCCAACTTTAAAATAGGTGTTAGGGATATTTTTACCATGCAAGAACAGGTGATCACTTTGGATATTCCCGCAATGGGAACGCCGTTGATTCCTGGATTAGACGACGGCCAGATCGAAGGGGTTCCCTACGTGGACTATTTGGAAAAACCCGACGTTCGGTTTTACGTGGTTGGTCCAGTGGAGGACGGTATCCCTGAAAATGCCAACGTAGGCAACTATTGGTATTCCGCTAATGAATTTCCGCTTACGCAAGGAATTCAATGGACCGATTTCTTCCTTCACCAAAATGGGACAATGAACCAAACTGCTCCAACCGTCAATGAAGGATTCAACATGTACTTGCACGACCCAAATGATCCTATTCGTACCATTGGTGGAGGAAATATGATTGTAAAAACGCCGGACGGTCAGCGCGATAGTCAAGGACAATTCGACCTTACGGAATGGGCAGAATATACCATGGACCGCCCAGGGGTTGTGAAGTATCAAACTCCCGCATTAAATGACACAATGAGCATTGTTGGGTTTCCCAAAGCAACCTTGTACGCGAAATCGAATCCTGCTGGGGTAGCTCAAGGACCAACCGATACGGATTTTTTCGTTCGTGTCTTGGATGTATATCCCGACGGAAGTGAATATTTCGTGGTAGAGGGATGCGTAAACGCAAGGGGTAGAAATTACGCGAGATCAATTGCGGAAGGCCAAGAAAACGACGAGGCGGTTTTTGATAATATCAATATTGGTGAGGTATATGAGTACCATTTCCAGATGTTGCCGATTGCTTATACCTTTGGTAAAGGCCACAGGATTAAAGTACTTATTTCCAGCTCAAACTACACGCGCTATCAAGTTAATCCAAATTTGCCCATTATGCCAGGAGAATTTTTCCGTCGTAAGCCGGGTGATGGTCAAACGTATGTTTATGACGATGTTGAAATGGCGCCAAGAGTGGCCATCAACCGCATCGCTTTTACTCCAGAATATCCTACACACATTGAATTGCCGGTGCTCAATCAGGCATTTGCTGGGTTGAACGATGAAGCCCTGCAAGGCGAATCCTCATCCATGCTCTTGTATCCTAACCCAGCAGATGATAAAATAACCCTAATGGTTGAAAATTCGAGCGAATACGAACTTCTTTTGACGGATTTAACAGGTAAGGTCATTTCAAAAGAGGTATTAACAGGGAATGAATTTACGGTTCATACTCAATCGTTGAATTCAGGTATTTATTTAGTGCAATTGAAGGATTGTTCCAACCAAAAAGAGTTCACAAAACGATTTGTGAAAAAATAAGACACCTATCAGGGTTTCTCAATTTCAGCGTTTAGCTCAATAGAAAGCTAATGGAGTGCATTAGGTTGAGCAAAAATCACCAAATCCATCGAATAAGCTTCGTTGTTTGGGATTGGTAGTTTTTGTATTCCATTGATAAACAATTTAATACAAAGAAAAACGCCCCATATTTCTACGAGGCGCTTCATGTGATCCCGACAGGATTCGAACCTGTGGCCTACTGCTTAGAAGGCAGTTGCTCTATCCAGCTGAGCTACGGGACCATCGGTTGTAAAAAAGAATTTACAAGGTCTATAATCAAAAAAGGGGGATGATTGCTCATCCCCCTTGTCGGGGCGGCAGGATTCGAACCTGCGACCTCCTGGTCCCAAACCAGGCGCGATGACCGGACTACGCTACGCCCCGAATAAAGTTCGATCCGTCTAAATTTGTGGCGGTGGGAGCGGGATTCGAACCCGCGGTACAGTTACCCGTACGACAGTTTAGCAAACTGTTGGTTTCAGCCTCTCACCCATCCCACCATGTGTTCAATGAACGGATGGCAAAAGTACAAAAACATTCCGTTTTTTAAAGCTTTTTTTAGATTTTTTTATCCTTCGTAAGTAAATTCACCGTGTGCACATTGAATAGTCACTCTTTTGTGGTCTGCGGCTTCAACCCTTCCTACTACTTGTGCTGCAATACCGAACTGCTCAGAAATACGAATAATTTCTGGCGCAAGTTCCTCGCTTACATAGACTTCCATGCGGTGACCCATATTAAAAACCTTGTACATTTCTTGCCATGGCGTCTTGGACTCCGCTTGGATCATTTTGAAAAGCTGGGGCGTTTCAAAAAGGTTGTCCTTAATCACGTGTAGGTTGTCTATGAAGTGTAAAACCTTGGTTTGAGCACCTCCAGAGCAGTGTACCATGCCGTGAATTTGCTCGTGATGCCCATCTAATATTGCTTTGATGACGGGCGCATAGGTGCGGGTTGCCGATAAAACAAGTTTACCTGCGTCTAGCGGACTTCCTTCAACTGCATCGGTTAGGCGTTTTGAGCCACTATAAACGAGTTCTATGGGCACAGAACTATCGTAGGTCTCTGGGAAGTCTTCGGCCAATGAATGATGAAAGACGTCATGGCGTGCGCTCGTTAGGCCGTTTGACCCCATTCCGCCGTTGTATTCTTTTTCGTAGTTTGCCTGGCCAAAAGAAGCCAAACCAACAATAACGTCACCCGGACGAATGCCGTCGTTCGAAATCACTTTATTGCGCGGCATACGGCAAACTACTGTTGAGTCGACAATAATGGTGCGTACTAGGTCACCTACATCTGCTGTCTCGCCGCCTGTAGAGTAAATATCGATGCCGTAACTGCGCAATTCTTCTAGTAGCTCTTCTGAGCCATTAATGATGGCGGCCAAGACCTCACCTGGAATTAAAAGTTTATTTCGGCCTATGGTACTTGAAACTAAAATTGGGCCAGTGGCACCCACGCAAAGTAGGTCATCAATATTCATAATCAATGCGTCTTGAGCAATGCCTCGCCAAACAGAAAGGTCACCTGTTTGCTTCCAGTATGCATAAGCTAAGGAAGACTTCGTGCCTGCGCCATCGGCGTGCATCACAACGCAATAATTTTCATCGCCTGTTAAATAATCGGGGACAACTTTACAAAATGCTTTAGGGAACAAGCCTTTATCGAGCTTAGAAATGGCTTTGTGCACATCTTCTTTTCCGGCAGAAACGCCGCGTTGTTGGTAACGGTTATCAGACATATCTCTCTTATTTCAGGCCTCTGCGCTTTTTGATTGCTTCGTAGGCATCTTGTATTTGTTGGAATTTTTCTTTGGCGCCTTTGAGGTATTCTTCGCCCATGTGCGCCACTTTATCTGGGTGATGCGCTGCAGCCATTTTGCGATACGCTTTTTTGACTTCGTCGTCTGTGGCCTTATCGTCGAGGCCTAATATTTTGTAATCAGAGTCGACATTTCTGTAAAACATATTGCGCAAACTCTCAAATTCAACCGCTGGTATTCCGAGCATAGTGGCAATTCTGGATATGACATTGAGTTCTGCGGTGCCGACATCGCCATCTGCTTTGGCAATTCCAAAGAGGTAGTGAACAAGCTGCACCCGAACCTCTTGGGTCATTCGTGAACGGATGTCGTGGCAGATGTCTTGCAATGGAATACTCGGGGCATCTAAAAATTGCTTGAGCGTCTGCAAATGGGTGGCGCTGAATTGTTTGCCGAACTGTGCAGAAAAAAAGTTCTTGACGTAATCAAGCTCGATGCGTAAAACCTTTCCATCGGCTTTCATAACTGCAGCTGAAAGCGCCATGAGCATCGTTGGAAGGTCGTAACGAGAACTTTGTTGACGGTAGAACTCAAACGGATCTTGGCCATAGGCCTGACCCCCACCTGCTTGTCCATTTTTAGCCGTTTGTTGATATTGGTCGATAAGTGAGCCGATGGCAAAACCTAAAAAGGCCAGACCAATTTTTCGGGTCAAAATGAGGGCGCCAATGCCCAAGATCCATTTGTACAAAATCTAGAATTTAAGCGTAGTCAAAGCTAGTCATTTATGCAATATGTTCGATATTACGCTGAATGAAAGCATCTAGAGCCGCACCTTTTAACAAGCCTTGTGCAAGCATAGCGAGGTCAACTAATTGCTTGGTGCTTTCTGTTTGCGCCTCTGCTTCTTGACCTAATAGCTTGAAAATTGCCGGATGATTGGCATTAACCGTAAGATTAAACATTTCGGGAAAGGCGCCATAAAAACCACCGCCACCACCTAGCTTTTGCTGCTCCATCATGCGTCGAATAAACTCTGGCTGCGTAATGATAATGGGGGCTTCTTGCTCGCTCATACTTTCGAATTGAACCGTATATTTTTCTTTGTTGACTTGCGCTTCAAAGAGTGGCTTGAGTTTTTCTTCATCTTCTTTGGTGAGTTTAGAAGGTATTTCATCTGTCTTTTGAATGAGCTTATCCAAGCTGTCGGCATCGACGCGTGCAAAGCTAATGTTTTCAAAGGTTTGCTCTAGTTTAGAGATCCAGTGTGGTGCAAGCGGGCCCTCTAGAACCAATACTTCATAACCGCGCTCTTTGGCTTTCTTGACAAAAGCATATTGTTCTTCGGTATCGTGGGTGTAAAGCAATACCGTTTTATTGTTTTTATCGGTTTGGAGGGGCTTGACCTTGTCGATGAACTCTTGAATAGTAAACGCTTGACCATCTGTGTTTTTAAACAAACTGAATTCTTTGGCTTTTTCGGCAAATTTCTCTTCAGACAACATCCCGTATTGTACGAAAACTTGTAAATCGGGCCACTTTTCTTCGAAATCAGCGCGGTCTTTTTTGAACATTTCTGCCAATTTATCAGCCACTTTTTTGGTAATGTGGGCAGATATTTTCTTGACATTCCCATCACTTTGTAAATAAGAGCGCGACACATTTAATGGAATGTCTGGCGAATCGATCACACCATGTAATAGCGTTAAAAATTCTGGTACGATTTCAGCAACGCTGTCTGTGATGAATACTTGGTTGCTGTACAAATTGATTTTGTTGCGCTGCACCTCAACATTTTCCTTGATTTTTGGAAAATAGAGAATTCCAGTCAGGTTAAAAGGATAATCTACATTCAAATGAATGTGAAAGAGCGGTTGCTCAAAAGTCATAGGGTACAACTCTCTGTAAAATTGGTCGTAGTCTTCTTGCTTGAGGTCAACTGGTGCTTTGGTCCAGGCAGGACTCGGGTTATTCACTTGATTGGGCACCTCAATAGCGATACGCTTGACATTTCCTTTGTCGTCTTTTTCGCCTTCCGGAGAATCAATGTAATCTGTTTTTGTACCAAAGAATACCGGAATAGCTAAGAATTTGCAATATTTATCGAGAATGCCTTGTATGCGTTGTTTCTCTATGAATTCTGCAGATTCTTCGGTGATGTAAAGAACGATATCTGTTCCGCGGCTTTCTTTTTCAATATCAATTAGGGTGAACTCAGGGGAGCCATTGCTCTCCCACTGCACAGCTTGTGCGCCATCGTAGCGCGCAAGTGTACGAATTTGGACTTTTTCAGCAACCATGAATGCCGAATAAAAGCCCAAACCGAAGTGACCAATGATCTGCTCAGCTCCTTCTTTTCCTTTGTATTTTTCAACAAATTCTTCGGCACCAGAAAATGCAATCTGGTTGATGTATTTATCTATCTCTTCGGCCGTCATACCGATACCGTTGTCACGAATAGTAAGCGTTTTGGCTTCTTTATCTAAGATGACCTCAATCTTAAGATCACCGATTTCACCTTTGTATTCGCCATTTTTAGCCAGCACATTGAGCTTTTGAGAGGCATCTACGGCATTTGAAACCAATTCACGCAAGAATATTTCGTGATCCGAGTAAAGGAATTTTTTGATTATCGGAAAAATGTTTTCCGTTTGCACATGAATTTGACCTGTTTTCATTGTATTTCGTTTTTAATATACCTGCCTTTGGCAATAAAAATGCCAAGTACGAAATACTGCCAATTTGACAAGCAACTGCGTTTTTTTTGTCAATTTTGCAGCATGAAATATGCAATCATCACAGGTGCAAGTTCCGGCTTTGGTGCGGCAAGTGCAAAAGCACTGCAAGATTTAGGTTACGGACTTGTGCTTTTGGCGCGCAGATTAGACCGCCTCGAAGCCCTGCAAAAATCATTAACCCGAACTCCTGTATACATTGCCGCACTAGATGTGCGCAATGAAGCAGATGTACAAACCGTTATTGGGGCTTTGCCGCAAGAAATTGCAAATCATGTTTTTATCTTGATCAACAATGCAGGCTTGGCTGTTGGACGCGGCCCACTAGATACCGGTTTATCTGAAGACTGGAACCACATGATAGACACCAATGTAAAAGGTTTGTTATACATGAGCCATGCTGTCATTCCATTACTCAAAAAGCATCCATTTAGTCACCTCATCAATATTTCATCTATTGCCGGAAAAGACGTCTATGCAGGTGGAAATGTCTACTGCGCAAGCAAACATGCGGTAGATGCCCTGTCAAAAGCACTGCGTATCGATTTATTGCCCTATCAAATCAGGGTTAGTAATATAGCTCCTGGTGCGGCGCAAACCGAATTTTCATTGGTGCGTTTCAAAGGAGATGCGCAAACAGCTCAAAGTGTCTACGATGGTTTTGAAGCCTTAGTGGCTGAAGACATCGCGCAGACTGTAAGTTTTATCGTAACGCGGCCAGCTCATGTCAGTATTGCTGATATCACCATTATGCCAACAGCCCAAGCCAACGGTAGTCTTTTTCACAAACAATAAAAAAAGCAACCCTCAACACATGATTTCCTTTCAATCTTACGACTTTCAAAATAAACGCGCTTTGGTCCGCGTAGACTTCAATGTTCCATTGGATAAAACGACTGGTTTGGTTTCCGACGACAAACGTATTCGGGCGGCGCTCCCCACCTTGCGTCATATCCTAGACAACGGCGGAAGCGTGGTCTTGTTGTCACATTTTGGCAGACCAAAAAATGGTCCTGAAGCAATTTTTTCATTGGCACAAATTTGCTCAAAAGTAAGCGAGGTATTAGGCGCTCAAGTTCTATTTGCCAACGACTGTATAGGAGACGAGGCTTTTGGCATGAGTAAAAATTTACAACCCGGAATGGTCTTGTTATTAGACAACGTTCGGTTTTATAAAGAAGAAACCGCAGGCGACCTCGCTTTTGCACAAAAATTAGCTGCTCATGGTGACTGCTACGTAAATGATGCATTTGGAGCAGCACATCGCGCTCATGCGAGCACCACCCAATTAGCTTCTTTTTTTCCGAATGATAAAATGGCCGGACTGCTCATGCAAGCAGAAATTGAAAATGCGCAAAAAGTCATGTTACAGGCACAAAAACCATTTACGGCCATCGTTGGCGGCGCCAAAGTTTCCGATAAAGTTCTCATTGTAGAAAACTTACTAGAACGCGCAGATCATATCATCATTGGCGGCGGAATGGCCTATACCTTTTTCAAAGCTATGGGAGGTCAAATTGGCGCCTCGCTTTGCGAAGAGGAGCGCCTGGAAACTTGTAAGGAAATTTTAGAACGTGCCAAAGATAAAGGTATTCAAATACACTTACCAATTGACGCTGTTGCTGCAGACCGCTTTGCCGCAGATGCCAATACACAAATTTTTGACTCAGATTGTATCGAAGATGGCTGGATGGGATTAGATATTGGACCAAAAGCTAGCGCAGCTTTTCAAAATGTACTCTTACAAAGCAAGACGATTTTATGGAATGGCCCAATGGGTGTTTTTGAAATGCCAGCTTTCGAAAATGGTACCAAAGAGGTTGCATTCGCTGTTGCAAAAGCAACTAAAAATGGCGCATTTAGCTTGATTGGCGGCGGCGATAGCGCAGCGGCAGTTCAACAATTCGAGCTCAGTTCTAAAGTGAGTTACGTGAGTACAGGCGGAGGTGCGCTGCTAGAGTACTTTGAAGGGAAAACGCTGCCTGGTATGGCGGCTTTAGCCGCTTAGAAGCGCTTAACAACGTCTACCAAACGGTTGGAATAACCGGCTTCGTTGTCGTACCAGCCAGCTACTTTGATGAGGCCATTAAATACTGTCGTGAGTCCGGCATCGAAAACAACGCTATGCGGGTTACCAAGTACATCAACAGAAACAATTGGGTCTTCAGTATATTGCAAGATTCCTTTCAACGGACCAGCTGCAGCAGCCTTCATTGCGGCATTAATTTGAGCCACATCGACAGCAGATTTGGTAACGAGTGTCATTTCCGTGACAGAGCCATCTGAAACCGGAACTCTGAAACTTCCACCCGTAATTTTACCTTTCAAATCTGGGAAAATTCTGGTAATGGCTTTTGCTGCACCTGTTGAGGTTGGAATAATACTATTTGCCGCAGCACGTGCCCGACGTAAATCTTTGTGAGGCGCATCGTGCAAGCGTTGATCTGAGGTGTAGCTGTGTATCGTCGAAATATATGCGACATCTATATTGAGTATTTCCTTTAATACTTTAACCATGGGAGCCGCATTATTGGTGGTGCAAGAAGCATTGGAAATCACGGTACTGCTCCAGTCGATTTGCTGATCGTTGACACCAAGAACTACTGACGGAATATCTTCATCATTGGCTGGAGCACTGATTATGATATGTTTAGCTCCGCCTACAAGGTGTTTTGAGGCAGCTTCACGGGTTAAAAATAGACCTGTAGATTCAATGACAACTTCTACGCCATATGTCGCCCACTTAATTTGTTCTGGATCGCGTTCATTAATGAAAACAATTTGTTTGCCATTTTCAAAATGAAGTGTGTTGCCTTCGATTTGAAAATTTAAATTAAAGGGACCATGAACGCTATCGTATTTGAGCAAATGTGCAAGCGTAGCAATATCAGCTAGGTCATTGACAAGCGCTACATTGACCTGAGGATCTTGTAAAGCAATTCTCGTGAAACAACGACCAATTCGTCCAAATCCATTTACACCTACTGTTTTCATGTTTTTTTCTAGTTTATGCTACAAAAATAACAATAAAAAAGAAAAAGTGTTCAAATGACACTTTGAACACTTTTCATATTGATTATCAGGTGATTATTAATTAAATGTATAGGTATTTCCATTAACTGTAACCGTAAAAGTGAGGTCACAGGTGCCGTTTCCGTAGTCGATAATTCTGGTGGGCAATCCCGAAGGCGTAAGTTCGATGGTTCCACTTACCGGACGGCTGCAGCCAACATTAACTTGAAGTGGAGAAGTAATGTTCGCTGAATAGCTATAGCCATTAGAATGGTTTCCGGTTGCAGAACCTGAAATTTGATATTCGTCGTCCCAACGATAAAAAGGGGTAGTAAAACCAGCAGACCAAGTACGAACCCTAGATGAAATATAACTCAGCGTTTCACCTGTAGGAAAAGTGGCGAAACCGTCAACTTCAACATTGAAGTAAGGTTGGTTATTGGTATTTAGACCCATGTTCTGAACTGTTCGGGTGCCTTCTATATGAATGTCATTGACGTAATAGTCTATCGGGGTGTGCGTGAGAACTGTTCCTTGAGCTAAATACGGACCAGTAAAAGTGGTAACGATTTTACCACGGCGGGTTTTCCCATCGTTGCAATCGCAGTTGGTATTACCCCAATCTACGGTAACGCTGTGCGGAGTAGAAAGGGTATCGAGTGTAATAATTACATTACATGGTGTTTTGGTTAAAATAGGTTTGTCACCAGGTTTAGTAAAAATGACCGCACCGCTTTTATAATAAACCAGTTCGCCGGTCACGGCTTGATCCGAAATATTTGTCATTTCATCGAATGCGGCCTCAACTTTGGCACTTTGAATGCTCAAAATCTCACGGCTGGTGCGCCATTTTTCACAGGATAGAATGGCAAGTGCCACAAATGGAATAAAAATTAACCTTTTCATATGACAAGCTTTTTTTGTTGACGCAAATTTTGTTCCAAAGGTTGGATATTGAAAAAAGTGGTTAATTACCATTTAATTTTATTCTTCACATTGGCTGGTATGCCGTCTTTATGAAGATAAATATTGATGGTTTTGTATTTGACATAGTTTTCAGATACGTAGAGATATCCTTTTGGTAAATTACTGGTGCCCCAAGAATTTTTAACTAAGAAGTAACGCGTACCGTTTTGGTCTGTATAAAGGCCTACTATATGCATACCGTGGTCGTCTGTGGTTGTTTTGTTGTCGTAGCCTTTTTGACGAAGATCTGGTGTAATGGCCATTTCTTTCATTGGCTCTAAAAAGGCGTTTGATTTGCGATCTGCACCGGCGTCATTAAAGCGCTTGTCATCTTTGCCTTGCACTTCGATCATGCTCGGGTCTGCAGGTACTATTGCCAAACCATTTTTAAAACTAAAGCCGTTTTCAGAGACATCTGCACCCCAAGCAATTGTGTAGCCGTTTTTTAAAGCGGCAATAGTCACCTCAACGAGGTCATCCATACTTACGTTGTAGCTTGTGCCCCATGCCCAGTTGTCTGGAATTTCGAGCATGCATTGGCTGTACATTGGGTGATTGGTGAAGGAAGTCAAAGAAACATAGTTTTTCATGTCAAGGCCTAGTGAAGCCGCATAAGATTCTGGCGTATAACGCGTTCCGTTGTATTCAAAAGTTTGGATGTCTTTACCGATACCCATATCGAGCATGGAATTGAATTTGCGTTTCCAGTCGTCGGTGATGCCTTCCGGACTGCCCAAACGAGAAACGATGTCAGTCATGATGAAATAGAGCTGATTGAACATTTCACCATGATTGTATTTTTCTGTTCCATTCAAACCAGTATACACCTCATAAGGAACGATACCAAACTTTTCGATGACGAGTGGTACGTCGTGAAAGGCGCCCCCCTCACTGAAATTGATTTTGCCGTCCATACGAATGAATTTTTCAGCTTTGAGTTCGTATGCCTTGCGTACAACGTACATTTCGGATAAAACAACAGGTGTTTTGGCACCTAGTCGTTGGATTTCAGATTCGAAAAAACTGGTTCCTGAAAATGACCAACATGTGCCGGTTTGTCCCTGACTTTGAACAGGCGTTGCATCGAGATGAACTACTTTTTTGAATTGATACTTGCTGCCTTCAACATTGGTTGTTTGCGCAAAGAACATAGAAGTACTTATCCCGATGGATAGTAGGAAGCTGAACGTTTTATTCATAATAAAATTTAGTTTTTAAATACCCAGCCTTGAAGACCACGATCCGCGGCCTCTTGCTGAATGAGTTGGAGTTCTGAAAGGTCATTGGCACCACCAGCACTCACTTTGGTGAGGGGGCCATTTTGCAGTAATAACGCATTGAAACCATCTCGTTGCAATTTACGCTGAAAGTTTTGGGCATTTTGTAAATTGGAGAAACAACCCACTATAAAATGAAAGGGTGCATTTGTCACGAATGCGTTTATTGGCGGTGTATTGTTTGTTGTTTCTGGCTTTTTTGTAACAGCCGGCACGCGCACATTTAGGGTGAACCCAGGTTGCCATTCATAGGCTTCAATGTGTGGCTTTGACTGAGGTTGGAAATCTAAATGCGAAGCTTTAATGTCAATGTTGGTATCCTTTTCAAAGGCTAATTTCTTGTAGCTTGGCTTTTGAGCGGTTACAAATGGATTGAAATCTTTGATACTGATGAGGCCAGACTGGAGGGCTGTTGTTTGCGTCGGTATCCAAAATGAATAGAATCCAAGTGGCAAAAGACAAGCTGCTGCAGCTACCCTAGCCCAACTGATTTGACGGACTGGCTTTTCTTGTAGACTGACAATCGGCTTTTGCGCATTATCCTCGATGGGCTGTGGTACAAAACTAAGTTTGCCCAAGCCATATGAAGACAGCAATAAATTGAAAAAGCGATCTTGTTCAAAATGGAGTTGGCCATCTGGTTGACGAGAAAAGATGCCTAATTTGGGAAATTGAACAGATTCCCCGCCGAGTAGTTGTCTTTGGAGTTGGTCTGTGTAGGCTTGGAGTTGATTCTTGGCTTCTTCGTAGTACAAGCCGTTTTGACGTGAGATTTCAGCTAAAAGTAAACCGTCGTCTGCAAGTAAGAAGCGATTAAATAACAACGCTTTTTTGGGTGGCGAAATGAGGCCATTTTGCAAGTCTAATTCGGCAGCTACCTGTTTTGCTACGAAACCACCAAAACCAGGAACTACAACACAATTATGACGTAGGAGCAATTGTATAATGACGTCTTCAAAACCCTGCATATAACAAATTTACGAAAGTCTTCGCAGATTACAAAAAAGGCAATACTTTTTCTACATCGTCTGGCACATCTATGTTTGGCGTTTCGATGGTAGAATTCACTAGACGAATTTGATAGCCATAATAGAGCCAACGAAGCTGCTCCAACGATTCTGCTTTTTCTAAAGCGCAGGGCTGCAATTGGGCTAAATGAGAAAGGGTTTGGGCACGGTAAGCATATAAGCCAATATGACGCAACCATGGAAAATCAGGACTTGGTGCATAATGCATGTTTGGCAATGGGCTTCGCGAAAAATAAATGGCGTTTTGCATTGCATCGGATAGCACTTTAATACGATTGACATTTTGTAGGTCAGCAACTGTTACGCCAGGGTTGACGATTGTTGCTATTTGTACTTGCGTATCGTTAAAAGCTGAGAGTAATTCGTCCAGTTGTTGGGCATTGACCAATGGCTCATCTCCTTGAATGTTGATCACGACGTCGTGATCAGGAAAATGCGAAAGTACTTCTGCGCAGCGGTCTGTACCCGTTTGATGAGTGGTTTTAGTCATAATTGCCCTACCTCCGAAACGCTGTACTTCTTCGAAAATTCGGATGTCATCGGTGGCAACTATAAGCGTGTTTATCTGCTTTGATTTGAGTGCGCCTTTGTAAACGCGCTCGATCATTGTTTGTCCATTTAAATCAATGAGTGGTTTGCCTGGAAAACGACTTGAAGCAAAACGAGCGGGTATAACTCCTAAAATTCGCATTAAAATTTGGCTTGGATTTGTATAATAAAGTTGCGGGGGGCCTGGATATCGCCAGGACGAGATGTGACCTCAGCATTCATTAAATTATTCACTATTAAAGACAAGCGATAGTTTTCTCTAAGCGTATAGGCTAGGCGCGCATCAAAAACAAGATTACCACGGTTAAATTGTTGTCGGTATGCCTTCAAGCCAGGTAAAATATATACCTCTGAGGGAGTAGGATCGAGATCTTCTTCAAACACACGATCAATGTTGCGCATAAAACTATTGTAGCGCATAGAAGTGCCGAGACTCCAGTTCAAATAGTTGGCTTCGATATCTGCATTTGCCAAATGTTTGAATCTATACTTGAGCATATTGGTATTGATATCTGAAAAATTAGCAACGTATTGCGGATTGCTATTCAATGAAATAGGATTCATGTAAGTGTAACCAATTAATGAAATCAATTCGACCTTTCCTAATTGACCTGAGGAATTAAAAGAGAGATCGAGCCCTGAGATACGTGCTTTTTCGGCATTTTGCGCCTGAAAACCAACCCAATCAGAAACGTTATAAGCGCCACTGGTTAAAAATTCGATGTCTTCAGGTGAAGGGTTAAGCGGATTGAGTGGTTGCTGGGTAATTGGATTGTAATAGATGAAAGAAAATTCCATCATGTTGCTGTATTGGTTAACGAAAAAAGCCGCGTCGAACATTGCTTTCCAATTGCCAATTTTAAAACCTTGTTTGATGCCAATTTCGCCGGCCCACCCGATTTCTGGCTTTAAGGAAGGATTTGGAAAAATATTGAGTGCGCCTACGGAAGTTTGCGTAAACCGCTCCGCAACACTTGGATAACGAATTCCTTGACCAAGACTGGCGCGCAGGTGTGTGAACGGCTTGAGGGCGTAATGAAGACCCGTGCGCAATACAGGGTAGACAGGCGCCGAAAGGTTTCCTTTTCCGGGTAATTGAAACTGGGAATCTGGCGTTTCATTGTCCATTTCAAAGTACTCCAGGCGCAGACCTGCACTCAGGTCAAGTTTATTTTTGTGGTACTCCAATTGGGAGTAAGCCGCATAGTTTACCGACTGATGATTGCCAAAAAGTTGAGAGGTGACTACATTTTGTATGGCAGTAAGGCCAGAGCTTAAGGTACTGCCCTCTCCAAATTTACGCTGAAAGGTGTAATCGGCATAATAAATGACTGCTGCGTTGCTCTGACTTGAATTGCTCAGATTGTCATTTGAAACCCAGTATAGCCTAGTCTTGAGGGAATGGAGGTTATTGCGATTGTCGATGTATTTGGCATAAGGGTCAATAAATAATCTTTGACCAAAATTATAACTGAGCGTTGAGGAGCCAGCAGTGGTATCACCGTATCCACTCGGCGTGTAACCTAATGAATCATTTTGCCAGATTAAAAAACTGCCGGTTTTCTGAACTTGAAAATTATAACCGAGGCCAGCTCTGAGGCGCTTGTCCAGAATTGCTTTGGCATAGAGCGTACCCGAAACCCTAGCACGATACTCCGATTCGCCGATGCGGTAACCATCGTTGTGGAATCCTGTGGTGGAAAGCGTATAACCAAAGCGCTTTTTGAGTTGACTATGAAAAACTTCCAGTTGTTGATTCATTGGTGGAACATCCCACCACTTGAGTGAACTGCGACGCGGTGCACCATAGACACCATATTGCATCTTTACTTTGGTTACGGGCTCTAAAGTTGGTTCTTTTTCAGCAAGTGCAATGACGCCATTAAGTGCGCCACTTCCGTACAGAACGGATGCAGCCCCTTTCATAATCTCAACTTGGCTAGCTTGTTCCATAGGTATGGCGTTCCATTGGGTGTCTCCGGCGTAGCCGGAAAGCAATGGCATACCATTCCAAAGCAACAATACACGGCTCCCAGTACCATAGGCAAAGCCGGAGCCACCACGAATAGATACTTGGCCGTCCATGGTGTAAACACCGGGAGTTTGATTAACAGCTTGCTCGAGGTCGGTGATGCCTTTGTTGTCTATTAGTTGTGGTCGCAAGATTTCCATAGATACTGGTATTTCTTCAATGGCTTGGCGTCTTTTACCGGCAACGACAACAGTTTTTTGATCTTTTACTTGAGCTTTTAATCGAACTTGGATTCCATTTTTTGGCAGTTCTGAGATAGTCAAGGTATCAGCAAAATAAAATGGTGCCTTAATTATCAATTCTATTGGTAAGAGATTGACCGAAAACGTAAAGAGACCATTTTGACTTTTGATGGGCGCCTTCTCTTTTTGAATACAAAAAGCATCTTCGATTCGGGCATTTGTCTGCTCGTCCAATACTTCAATTTGTATATTTTGTGCTAATAGTGAAGGCGCACAGACGAGAAAATAGAATAAAAATAAACGCATATGTGGTAACTTAGTTAGGACGAATTTAAATCTTTTCGTGGACTTTGTTGTCCGTATTTTTACAGCGCATATTGCAACTGCACCATAAAGTTGCGAGGCGCTTGAATTGCCCCTGGCCTACTTACATATTCTGCATTGGTGAGGTTATTGACAATAAAATTAAACTTCAATTGCTGTGAAAATGCATAGTTCAAACGGATATCAAAAACTGGCACTCCCCTATTGAAAATTGCCCTGTAATGATCCATTCCAACCAAGATTTCTGTACCAAGGATGCCGTCTTCAAAAGCAATATCAATGTTGCGCATAAACGAATTGTAGCGGCCAGAAAAGCCAATTCCGTATTTTTTATAATTCAACTCGATATCTGCCTTTGCCAGATGCTTGAAACGGTATTTGAGCATTGAATTCGTTGGATCAGAAAAAGTAGCAATATAAGTTGGATCGGAATTGAGACTCACCGGATTCATGTAAGTGTACCCCAATAAGCTGAGGACTTCCAAATCGCCAATTTTGCCCGAACTACTCATTGAAAATTCAATTCCTGTGATCCGAGCGCGCTCTGCATTTTGCGCTTGAAAACCGACCCAATTGTACAAATAATTGATGGCACTCGGATTAGTAGTTTGTAAAAATGCCATGGTATCTGGTTTAAAGACGCCAAAAGCAAATTCGGTCATATTGCTGTATGAGTTGACAAAACCAGCTATATCGACCATAGCTTTCCAATCTCCGATGCGAAGAATTTGTTTGAGGCCTAATTCGGCAGCCCAACCGCGCTCGGCTAGTAATGCTGGGTTTTGAAAAATTCGAAGTCCTCCGACACTAGTGGAAATGTAGCGCTCAGCAACTGCCGGAAAGCGGATGCCTTGTCCTAAAGAAGCGCGAAGATGAGTCGCTTTCGCGACTTCGTAATGGCTTCCAATTCGCAAAATCGGATACACCGGCAGTATGCCAAGACCCCAATCAAAAATAGTTTCAGGAGTTGCATTGTTAAGTTGGCAATATTCCAATCGGAATCCGGCCTGTAAGTCAAACTTGCCTTTTGACCAATCGGTTTGTTGATAGGCCGAGAAGTTTTTACTTAAATGATTGCCAAAAATATAACTGGTTACTTGACTGATATTTGAAGTGGCTCCAAAAGCTAACTGGAAACCATTTATTTTTTTTGTTGCCTGATAATCTGCATAATAGAGCTGACCAAGCGATGCATCGACATAGACAAGACCATTACCAGTGGTGGTTAGGTAATAGCGCGTGCGCAAGGCATGTTTGGTTTTATTCTTGGAAACAAAAAGCAAGTATGGATCAACACTAAAGCGCACCGCACGTTGTTCACTGAGGGTGTTGGGCATTGCGTTGTAGCCCATGGAATCGTTGCGCCACAAAATAAAAACGCCTTCCTCTTGGGCTTGCGCATGAAAAGACAAACCCGCTTTGAGTTGCGGTACTCTTTTAGAAAAATAAGCATAAGTACCATGAACCCTGGCGCGCAATTCGTGATCTCCTTCTCTGTAGCCTTTATCCCGAAAGGCATTGACGCCAAGGGTGATTGCATGGTTATTTTTGCGCTTGGCGGCGTAGACATCAATCAGTTCAAAGGTTGGTGGCGCACCCCACCATTTCATGCTTTCGCGTTTGGGTGAACCATAAATGCCGCTTTGAACTTTGATGGAAATTGTGCCATCAACTGGTGCATCTTTTTCGTTCATGGCAATAATGCCATTGAGGGCACCGCTACCAAACAAAACGGAAGAAGCACCTTTTATGATTTCAATCTGCGAAGCGTGTTCCATCGGAATCGCATTCCATTTGACATCGCCGATGTCAGGCGAAAGCATTGGAACGCCATTCCAAACTAATAGAACCCGACTTCCTGCACCATAAGCATAACCGCCACCACCGCGTATCGAAACTTGCCCGTCCATGGTAAAAACCCCCGGACTTTGTCCGACTGCCTGCTCGAGGTTTGAAAAGCCCTTATTTGCAATAAGTTCAGGCCGTAGCACCTCCATAGAAATATTGACTTGCTCTATATTTTTTTCAAAGCGTGCCGCGCTCACCACTACTCCTTTTTCATCTTTGATTTTGATTTTCAAGGAGTCTTTTGTCAGGTCTTGTGCATAAAAGATCTGGGTACAAAAAATGAACAAGAGTGTAGGGAAAACTACTGAATGCATTGCGTTTGGTTCGGTCTAACTTTATCCGAAGCTAATAAAATTATGAAAAACAACGACCAACTCTATCAAATTGCCTTTACTCAACTCTACGGAATTGGCCCCATTCGAGCCCGCCGGCTACTGAAATTACTTGAGCATCCAAAAGAATTTTTTAATCTAAATCTCAAAGTATTACATCAGTTAACAAGTGTTCCTATTTCACAATTAGAAAAAACAGATCGCGCTGGAGCACTGCTCAGGGCGCAATCGCAACTACCTTATTTAGAAAAGGAGCAACTGCATTATCATTTTATTTCCGATCCGAGCTACCCAGAAAAATTAAGACATTGTCCTGATGCACCCCTTGGCATTTTTTACCGAGGACATGCCATAGATTGGCAACACAAACGGAGCATTGCCGTTGTGGGTACACGTCAGCAGACCGATTACGGCTTCCACCTCATCAAAGATTTCATTGCCGAGCTACCAAAAGATATTATTGTATACAGCGGTTTGGCACAAGGCGTCGATGCACGCGTCCACGAACAATGTATATTAAACGGGTTACAAACCATTGGCGTACTGGGTCATGGCATCGATCGAATTTACCCTGTAGCCAACAGAAAACTTGCTTTAACAATGCTTGAAAAAGGCGGTTTGCTTTCGGAATTTTTAATCGGTACCAAACCAGATCGCATGCATTTTCCCATGCGCAACAGAATCATTGCCGGTTTAGCCGATGCGGTGGTGGTGGTTGAAAGCAAAAGAAATGGAGGTTCATTGATCACTGCCGCTCTCGCAAATGACTACAACCGCGAAGTTTTTGCTTTTCCTGGGCCAATTAACCACTTGCAATCAGAGGGCTGTCATGACCTCATCAAAAATCAACAAGCACATTTGCTCACCAATACAGCTCAATTACTGCAAACCATGAACTGGGCTACGCATTCCCAAACCGCAAATAATTCAGATTTACAGCGGTACTCCCCGCTTCAAATTGAATTATTAAATCAGTTTAAAATCAAGAACCAATGGGCCATAGATGATCTTGTATTGGCCCTGAACAAACCTGTTGCCCTTTTGAGCAGCAACTTATTTGAACTTGAATTAATTGGCGCTTTAGAAAATTTCGGTGCAAATAGATATAGATTGCCTTTGTAGTTCGTAAAAGCTCCTTAACTTTGCAGCAGTTCATTAAAATAAACTTATACAGAAAGGTGGAGGGACAGGCCCTATGAAACCTTGGCAACCTCACAACATTGTAAAGGTGCCAAATCCGATCCCCTCGGGGAAAAGATAAGTTGAAACGCGCTGTTTCTACCTTTCGCCAAGCAAATTATGACCAACAGCGCATTATATCAAGCCATTCAACAACGCATTCTCGTCTTAGATGGCGCCATGGGCACCATGATCCAAAGGCACAAACTCGAAGAATTTGACTTCAGAGAGGGTGCCTTTGAAAACCACACACATCCCCTCAAAGGGAATAACGATTTGCTTTCCATAACGCGGCCTGAAATCATCAAAGAAATACACAGAGCTTACCTTCAGGCGGGTGCCGATATCATCGAAACCAACACTTTTTCCGGTACAACCATTGCCCAAGCGGATTATCAACTCGAGGACGCCGTTTACCAAATCAATTATCAAGGTGCAAAAATTGCCAAGGAAGTAACTTTAGAATTTACAGATAGACCCCGTTTTGTAGCAGGCTCAATTGGCCCCACCAACCGAACCGCATCTATTTCTCCGGATGTCAATGATCCCGGTTTTCGGGCAGTCAGTTTTGACGACCTCGTTGACGCTTACGCGTTTCAAATCGCTGCGCTCATAGATGGCGGCGTCGATATCTTACTCATAGAAACCGTCTTTGACACGCTGAATGCCAAAGCGGCACTATATGCATGTGATCAAATATTTGAAAAACGCGGCATGCAATTACCCATTATGGTTTCAGGAACAATAACCGACCAATCGGGCCGCACACTCACCGGTCAAACAACCGAAGCCTTTTTGATTTCGCTCTCCCACATGCCACTGTTGAGTATTGGACTCAATTGCGCCCTTGGCGCCTCTATGATGCGGCCTTACCTACAAGTCCTTCATCAAAAAGCGCCTTTTGCTGTCAGTGCACATCCCAACGCTGGCTTACCCAATGAATTTGGCCTTTATGATGAAAGCCCTGCGGCGATGGCCGCCCAAATTGAACAGTTTTTGCAAGAAGGTTTAGTCAATGTCATCGGGGGGTGTTGTGGAACAACACCCGAACACATCGCAGCAATTGCAGCAGTTGCCTCAAAGTATTCACCCAGAAAATGGAATCATTAACATGCTAAAATTAGCAGGTCTAGAGGCGCTCGTCCTCAATGAAAACAGCAATTTCGTCAATATTGGAGAGCGCACCAATGTTACTGGTTCGCGCGCTTTTTTGCGCATGATCAAAGAGGGCGATTACGAAGCTGCATTGGCCGTGGCGCGCGAACAAGTTGAAGGCGGTGCGCAAATTTTAGATGTCAATATGGACGAAGGTATGATTGACGGCAAGGCCGCCATGGTGCGCTTCTTAAATTTACTCGCTGCTGAACCTGACATTGCACGCATTCCTATTATGATTGATTCATCAAAATGGGAAATCATCCATGCAGGACTCAAATGCCTTCAAGGTAAAGGCATTGTCAATTCCATCTCTCTGAAAGAAGGTGAAACCGTATTCATCAACCAGGCCAAAGAAATCAGAAGATTTGGTGCAACAGTAATTGTCATGGCCTTCGATGAAAATGGACAAGCAGACTCCTATGCACGCCGAATCGAAATTTGCGAGCGGTCGTATCGGATTTTAGTAGATCAAGTTGGTTTTCCCAAAGACGACATCATCTTTGATCCAAATATTTTTCCAGTGGCCACCGGAATGGAAGAACACGCCAACAATGCAGTTGATTTCTTCAAGGCAACTAAATGGATACGCCACAATTTACCAGGTGCACACGTAAGCGGAGGTGTCTCTAACGTTTCGTTCTCATTCAGAGGCAACAACAAAGTGCGTGAAGCCATGCACGCAGCCTTCTTGTATCATGCAACCGCTCACGGCATGGACATGGGGATTGTCAACCCCAGTATGCTAGAAGTATACTCTGAAATTGAACCCGAATTATTGTTGCGCGTGGAAGATGTTTTGCTCAATCGCAGACCAGATGCTACCGAACGTCTTCTCGAATTTGCCGATACAGTAAAGGGCGAAGTCAAACAACAGACCGCTGACCTCGCATGGCGTCTACAAAGCGTAGAGAGACGCTTGGCGCATGCACTGATCAAAGGCATCGTCGAATTTATTGACGAAGATGTAGAACAAGCGCGCCAAAACGTGGAAAGACCTATTCAAGTCATCGAAGGCCCGCTCATGGACGGCATGAATCAGGTTGGTGATCTATTCGGCAGTGGGCAAATGTTTTTACCACAAGTGGTGAAATCGGCGCGGGTCATGAAAAAAGCAGTAGCTTATCTACTTCCTTATATAGAAGCTGAAAAAGACGGCAAACAAGAAGCCGCAGGTAAAATCTTGTTAGCCACTGTAAAAGGCGACGTCCACGACATCGGAAAAAATATTGTTGGGGTAGTTTTGGCCTGTAATAACTACGAAATCATTGATTTGGGGGTCATGGTTGCGCCACAAGTCATCATACAAACTGCCATAGAACAAAATGTTGACGCCATTGGGCTAAGTGGCCTCATTACGCCCTCTCTTGACGAAATGGTGCATTTGGCAAAAGAAATGGAACGCGCCAGACTCACTATTCCTTTGCTTATTGGTGGAGCCACCACCTCAAAAGTCCATACGGCTGTAAAAATCGAAGAGCATTACCCTTCTGGGGCAGTCATTCACGTACTCGATGCTTCGCGGTCGGTGACCGTAGTAGAAAGTTTATTGGGCGCCAAAAAAACCGATTTTCTCAGCGCACTTCGTGCTGATTACCAAAAAATTAGGACGCACCATGCCAAACACCAGGCGGCCAAAGAATTACTTTCATTAGAACAAGCTAGGGCCAACCGCCTTCAACTTGATTTCAATGCCCAAAACGTTGCTGCACCAAATCAACTTGGCGTCCAAATGCATACGCCACTTATTGACGAACTGATCCCTTACATCGATTGGACACCTTTTTTCCAAACTTGGGACCTACATGGAAAGTATCCACAAATTTTAAACGATGAAGTGGTAGGCGATGCAGCTCGTAAAGTTTTTAAAGATGCCCAAGCTTTACTTGCTCAGATCACCGAAGAACGCATTATTGAGTGCAAAGGATTAAGCGGTATATTTCCGGCAAATGCCGATGGAGACGATATCCAAATTTACGATCCGAACTCAAAAAAACTCCTTTACACACAATTGACGCTCCGTCAACAAACAAAAAAAGTGGCGGGGCAACCCAATCTTGCACTTTCGGATTTCATTGCGCCTAAAACACAACAAATTCAAGATTATATCGGGGCGTTTGTGGTTACAGCAGGTATCGGTATTGAACATTACATTTCACAATTTGAAGCCAAACACGACGACTACAACGCCATTATGATCAAGGCGCTTTGCGACCGACTCGCAGAAGCATTTGCCGAGTTCCTCCATGCCGAGGTTCGTCAAAAATCATGGGGTTATGCAGCCAACGAGCAACTCGAAAACGAGGAACTTATTGCAGAACAATACCGCGGCATCAGGCCGGCCCCTGGCTACCCAGCATGCCCAGATCACCAAGAGAAAATCGGTATATTCAAGCTGCTCGATGCAACCAATCAAATTGGCGTTTCTTTGACCGAATCGTTGGCGATGTGGCCGGCAGCAGCAGTCAGCGGTTGGTATTTTGGGCACCCTGACGCGAAATATTTTGGTCTTGGAAAGATTACCCAAGAACAACTAGAAGACGTGGCTATTCGCAAAGGCAAGAGCGTAGCAGAAATCGAACGTTGGTATAGTTCAATTCTTCTCTGAACTAACTCGGGTTCGCCTCAAACCAGGTATCAATATGCTGAGCTGCTTGAGTGGCTGCCTGGACCGCCAGTTCGTCGCAGCGTTCGTTTTGTGCATGCCCCGCATGTCCTTTAACCCAAACAAATTCTAATTTAAAATGCGGATGCAATGCAAGATAACGCTGCCATAGATCTGGATTTTTTTTATCCTTAAATCCTTTTTTTGCCCAACCAAAAACCCAACCTTTGGTGATTGAATCTATGACATATTTAGAATCTGAGTGTATGACAACGGTGTAATTCCGGTTTTTAATGTGTTCGAGCGCCACGATAACTGCCAGCAATTCCATTCGATTATTAGTGGTGTGGCGAAATCCCTGACTGAGCTCCATTTGTTTGGCACCAAAAGACAAAATAACTCCAAAACCTCCCGGACCCGGATTACCTCTGGATGAGCCATCGGTATAAACCATGATTTTTTGGGCTGTCATTTCTTTAATCTTTCTGGATTCTGCGACAAAAATGCGGTCCAGGAGTCTCCTTTTGTTTTGTTGTGCTCTCCTATTCCTTTAGAAAAATGATGACAAACAGCTACCGCTAAACCATCGGTGGCGTCTAAATATTTGGGCATTTCGGGGAAATTGAGCAATTTTTGGATCATCGCTGCAACTTGTTCCTTCGATGCACTGCCGTTTCCAGTAATGGCCTGCTTGACCCGACGCGGAGAATATTCTTCAAAAGGCATGTTGTGATTGAGTGCAGAAGCGATGGCTACACCTTGGGCACGCCCTAACTTGAGCATTGATTGCACGTTTTTTCCGAAGAATGGCGCTTCAATAGCCATTTCATCGGGTTTGTATTCTTGAATTAAACCATTTAGCCGCTCGAGAATACGCTTTAGTTTGTCGGGCTGCGTTGGGAGTTTGTGTAATTGGATCACACCAAAGTTGACCAATTTGAGTTGGTTATTCTGAACATGAATGAGCCCATACCCCATGACGGTTGTTCCTGGATCGATTCCTAAAATGATTTTATCGTGACTCATTCTGATGTAAAACTACACACTATTGACTTTGCATGCTCAAAAAAACTTGTATCTTTGCACTCCCCGGGTGATTAGCTCAGTTGGTTTAGAGCACTACCTTGACAGGGTAGGGGTCACTGGTTCGAATCCAGTATCACTCACATAAACCTGACCATCGTGTCAGGTTTTTTTTTGCTTTCTTTTTTACGCTTGACTTGCCGATGAAATATTGAATTCATCTACCAACGCCTCGCCTTGTAAACGCAGAAAAAGCTGAATAAGCGCCACGACATCTTTCTCACAGTAAATCATGATCCGTTCTAAATCTTGTTCTTCGTAATAGACCCGGGCTACATCGGCACCAGAAATATCATCTTTGGGTGTTGGAATGCCCATTACATGGCAGAGCAAAGACAAAGAGGTAAATGTCTTGTAGTCGCCAAATTTCCAGAGTTCCATGGTATCAATATGATTGATCTCCCAGGGCTTTTTTCCTGAAATCTGCAAAATATTTGGCAAAGCAATGCCATTGATGAGCATCCGGCGGCAGATGTACGGGATGTCAAACTCTTTGCTGTTGTGCCCACAGAGCAAATGAAACTGCGTGTTGTAATGATCGTCGAGGAGTTGTTTGAATTGACGCAGCAGTGTCTCTTCATCGTCGTGATAAAACGACTTAAGCCGAATGGTTTTGTCGTGGGCATTTTCTCGGAGCATGCCTACTGAAATGCACACAATTTTGCCAAATTCGGCTAAAATGCCTCCCTTTTCATTGAATAGCTGCTCTATGGATTTGTCCGGGCTGATTTGAAAGCGGTTTTTTGCCTCAAATAACAATTTTGACTTATCGTCGAGTTCTTCGTAGGTATAGACCTGCGGAACGGTTTCAATATCCAAAAAAAGGATCTTTTCGAACTGGAGTTGTTTGTTCATAGCGGAAAAATACAAAGTAAAAGATTGTCAATCGCTTTAAAAACGTGAAATTTGTAAAAGCATTATGGCAGAACAACTTTTTTTTACTTCTACCGATAAATCAACGCGCTACGCTGAGCTACTACCTCAACTCGAGGCCTTAATTGGCTCGGAGCAAGACCCAATTGCGAACATGGCTAATATTTGCGCTGCGCTCAAAGCGGCCTCTAACTGGTTTTGGATAGGTTTCTATGTTGTCCGAGGCAACGAACTCGTGTTAGGCCCATTTCAAGGTCCAATTGCTTGTTCGCGTATCGGATTTGGCAAAGGTGTCTGCGGAACCGCTTGGCAAACAAAACAAACACAATTAGTGCCAGATGTAGCGGCTTTTCCAGGACATATCGCTTGCAGTGCGCTCTCTCAGAGTGAGCTAGTTGTTCCAATCTTTAAAGACGAACAAGTTTGGGGCGTACTCGATATCGACAGTACTGAACTAGCTACATTTGACGCCACCGACCAGTACGAAATTGAAAAACTCATGAAATGGTTCGCTGGACTGTTGTAAGCATATTGCTTTTGTGCGCCTGCGCACAAGTTGGTACTATTACTGGCGGAGAGACAGATACTGCTCCACCAAAAGTGTTGCGTCAAACCATTTCCGACAAACAATGCAATGTCAAAGCACAAGAGCAATTTTTGATTTTTGATGAGTTCATTAAATTAAATCAAGCCCAGCAGCGCATTACGCTTATGCCTGCAGACAGCCGTTTGCAATTTGAGGCAAAAGGCAAAAACTTGCGCATCTCTTTTTTAGATCCGCTACAGGCAAACACTACCTACACACTCACGAGTAATGGCGGCATCAAAGACCTCACTGAAGGCAACGACTCTTTAATGACATGGCGCTTTTCCACAGGGCAAACCCTAGATTCTTTAGAACTAATGGCGCAGGCAAAAGAATGCCTCCCTAGCAACAAACAAATGTCCATTCAGTTGGGCCTTTATGCTTCAGACACGGATAAAACACCGCGCTATATCGGACGTTTTGATGCCAAGGGTAAGCTTCATTTAAAAGGCTTAAAGGAAGGCGTCTATTTTGTAAAAGCATTTATCGATGAAGATCAGGATGGTGCCTGTGCGGCAAAAGAGAGCCAAGACCAACTTTTTGAACCAATAATACTCAATGCGGCGTCTCAAGACACCCTCTATTTTACGCTTTCTAAGCCAAAAAACAAAACAGAGCAAACCCCAGCATTAAAGCAAACTAACACAAGTTCTGATACAAGCCAGACGAAAGTTGCACTAAGTACGCTTCTATTGGAATTTGATTCCATTCAACCAGGCTTACTTGTAGTGCTTTATCTAGGTGAATCTCTTCATAGAAAAATAAAAGTTGACACTAAATTGCTGACCATTGAAAATTTAGCAGCAGGAATCTACGAATTGCGCTTGATCAAGGACCTCAATATGAATCTAGAATGGGACGCCATAGACCTTGAGGCCAAAACCAGATGTGAACCATTATTTATTTATCCTGAAAAAATTAAATTAAGGGCAAATTGGGAACTCACCGTTCCGGTGAACATACCTCCAAACAGCTTGTTTAAACAATAAAAGATATGAAAAAAGTTATTTTATTTGTCACACTTGGTGTGGCTTCTATGTTGAATGCCCAAGTCGTAACTCCAAAAGCAAGTCCTGCTGCAAAATTCCAACAAAAAGTTGGGTTGGCTGATATCCAAATTGAATATGCTAGGCCAGGAGCCAAAGGTAGAGTTGTATTTGGCGACCTCATTCCTTACGGTCAAATGTGGCGCTTGGGGGCAAATGAAAATACCAAAATTACCAGCTCAGAAGCACTCATTTTTGGCAAGGACACACTTGCAGCCGGTACTTACGCTTTATTTGCAAAGCCTGGTGAATTAAATTGGGAACTCTATTTTTACGCAGATTATGCCAACTGGGGCCTACCAGAACCCTGGGATCCTTCAAAAGTGAAGCTCATGGTTGTTGCCAATGCTCAAAAAACCCAAGATTACCAAGAAAACCTCACTATACAAATCGATGCGCTCAACAACAATGGGGCAAACATTGTAATCAATTGGGAAAATACAAAAGTGACTTTGCCTTTCTCCTTAAATACAAAAGCTAAAGTCTTGGCCAGCATCGACAAAACAATGGCTGGCCCCAGCGCCAATGACTACCATGCAGCCGCCACCTATTATTTCAACGAAAACTTAGATCTCGAAAAAGCACTCGAGTGGTCAACAAAAGCAGTGGAAATGCGTGGCAACTCTGCCTATTGGATGACGCGCCTAAAAGCACAACTGCAAGCCGCCAATGGCGACTACAAAGGAGCAATTGAAACGGCCAAAATCTCGATTGAAGCAGCAAAAGCCGATGGCGACGACGCCTACGTGCGCTCTAATGAAAAATCGATTGCCGAATGGTCTAAGAAACGTTAATCATTTTACACAAAGCAATTGCTCCAACAGTACCGTTATCATTTCTTGCTGCACCTCATCATTTTCATGTGGGGGTTTACGGGTATTTTGGGCAAACTCATTGAACTCGATGCCTTGCTTATCGTTTGGCACCGACTTTGGATTGCCGCACTAGCGCTCGCAGTTTATATGTTCTTGAGTAAGAAATTGATTTTACCCAAAGGAAAAACACTGCTCTATGCTGTTTTAGTCGGGTTGGTAGTTGCCTTGCATTGGATCACATTTTACACTTCTATTCAGCTCTCGACCGCATCACTTGGCATTCTTTGTTTATCTACAACTACCCTTCATGTCACTTGGTTAGAACCGCTTATTATGGGTAAAAAATTTTCTTGGATAGAGTTTGCCATGGGTTTGTTGGTAATCGGCGGTATTTATTTTGTCGCACATGATTTCAAAGGAGAAGAACTCAAGGCTCTCGGCATTGGGCTTTCGTCTGCTCTTTGTGCAGGAATTTTCTCGGTCTCAAATGGTAAGCTCGCGCATCATACCGAGACACCCGGACTGAGCCTAACAGAACTCAGTACTGGTTTTATTGCGCTAAGTCTCTTTTTTCTTTTCCAAGGTAAATGGAATCTACAATTATTCGAAATGACCTCTTCGGATTTTTACTGGTTACTTTTTTTAGGCGTCATATGCACCTCCTTTGCTTTTCTGGCAACTATAGATATTGTCAAAAGATTAGGAGCCTTTAGTGTATCATTGAGCATAAATTTAGAACCGATTTACACCATTTTATTGGCAATTGTTTTACTCAAAGAGCACAAATTGCTGGAAACTTCGTTTTATTGGGGAGCCGCCATGATTTTAACGGTCTTATTGGCCAACGGCATCTGGAAACACAAACAACGCAAAATAGCAAATATAAATGATCGAAATGCAATACAATAACCTGGGCAAGAGTGGCCTACAAGTGAGTAGACTCTCTCTTGGCTCCTGGTTGACCTTCGGCAAACAAATCTCAGACGACACCGCCGAAGCACTAATGGATTACGCCTACGCGCAAGGAATCAACTTTTTTGATAACGCCGAAATTTATGCACGCGGCAAAAGTGAAGAAGTAATGGGTGCCATCCTTAAGAAAAAAGGTTGGTCCAGAGACTCTTATATTGTGAGTAGCAAAGCTTTTTTTGGAATTGGTGGAGAACTACCTACTCAAAAAGGCTTGAGCCGCAAACACCTGGTAGAGGCCTGTGAAGCGGCACTCAAGCGTTTTCAATTAGACTACCTCGACCTATATTACTGCCACAGACCAGACAAACAAACACCAATTGAAGAAACTGTCTGGACCATGCACCAACTCATCATGCAAGGCAAAATCTTGTATTGGGGAACCTCTGAGTGGTCTGCGCAAGAAATAATGGAAGCACATATGTTTGCCAAACAAAACCATCTCATTGGCCCAATTGTGGAGCAGCCTGAATACAATATGTTTGTGCGCGATAAAGTCGAAGTGGAATTTTCACAGATTTATAAGACTGTTGGGCTAGGTACCACCACTTGGTCTCCTCTTGCCTCTGGTATTCTCAGTGGCAAATACAATGATCATTTCCCCGATGGAACGCGTTTAGGAATGGAAGGCCTTGAATGGCTCAAAGAGCGCAACCTGACCCAAGAACGCATTACAGCAGTCGTCGGGCTTACCGAACTTGCCAAAGAACTTGGCCTGAGCCTGCCGGTCATGAGTTTGGCCTGGTGCCTCAAGAATTCAAACGTATCTACTGTTATATTGGGCGCCAGTAAACTGGTTCAACTTCAAGAAAACATGAAAGCCCTTGGCGCGCAAGAATTGCTCACCCAAGCGGTCATGAATCGCATCGAAGACATCCTCAATAACAAACCTATTTTCCCAGTCTATTAATTTTACAACATGATTCAAACTGACATTATCATCATAGGTTCCGGCCCAGTTGGCATATTTACTGTATTTGAAGCGGGCTTGCTCAAGTTGCGCTGTCACCTCATTGACTCCTTGCCACAACCCGGTGGTCAATGCTCAGAAATTTACCCGAAAAAGCCCATTTACGATATCCCTGGTTTTCCGTCTATTTTGGCAGGAGAACTCATCGATAAACTCATGGAGCAAGCCTCGCCGTTTAAACCAGGTTTTACTTTAGGCGAAGCCGCCATGACAATCGATAAAGACGCAGATGGCCAATTTATTGTAACAACGGTGAAAGGAACAGCGCACAAAGCGCCAATCGTCATGATTGCCGGTGGTCTTGGCGTATTTGAACCAAGAAAGCCACCTATTTCTAACATCACTGATTTTGAAGATAAGGGAGTAGAATACATCATACGCAACCCAGAAATGTACCAAGATAAAGTTTGTGTCATTGCAGGGGGTGGCGATTCCGCACTGGATTGGTCCATCTATCTCGCTGAAAGAAAAATTGCCAAACGCGTAGTGTTGGTGCATCGCAGCAGCTCCTTTAGAGGGCATCTCGACTCCGTACAGCGCGTCATTGATATGGCCGAAAGCGGTGAAATTGATCTGGTAACAGAAGCTGAAGTAACTGGCTTGGCTGGCGTAGATCACTTGGAACAAGTTATCATTACCCATCAAAAAGATGGCGAACGCGCCATTGCAGCCGATCACTTCATTCCATTATTCGGACTCAAGCCGAGTCTTGGACCAATTGCCGACTGGGGGCTTGAAATAGAGAAAAGCGCAATTAAAGTCAATACCTTGGACTATTCTACAAACATACCCGGTATCTATGCAATTGGGGACGTCAACAGCTATGAAAACAAACTCAAATTGATTTTATGTGGTTTCCATGAAGGTACACTTGCCGTCCAATCCGCTTTTGCCCGTATTCACCCAGAAAAGAAAAACGTATTAAAATATACTACTGTTAACGGCGTTAATGGTTTTTAGTTAAATGAAAAACAAGACGGTCAATGCGGTCGCCATTCTTGGCATCTTTTCAATACTTAGCATTCTGATAGTTCAGTTTGTCTGGATTCACAACACCCGTCAGTTACAACAAGAATATATTGATATTCAGCAAAGAGAAGATAGCCTGAACCTGCGCGAGTTTGCCCAGCAAGCTAGAGCAGGTTTGCGCAATGTACTTATCTCTATCAATCAAATTGAGGACCCTAGTGCTGTTTATGGCGCCATCAAACAAATTAGCTACCAACACTACACCGTTGATGTCAGCGACGAAATTCAGCCCTTTTATTTAGAGACGCTACTCAAAAAAGAATTTTATCTGCAGGACATCCAGCAAGATTTCTTGTTTGGTATCTACGATTGTTTTACGGACTCTATTGCCTTATCAGGACTTTATACCTTTGACCGCGATTCCATTTATGCCAAAAAAGCGCAATCTATCAAAGGTATCACGCCCGAAAGCCTGAACCTGACCAAAGATGGCCATTATTTTACGGTCTATTTTCCGAATCTTAAATTAGATCAAATTCAGGCTGCATCGAGTTTTTCACCACTCATTTACCTTATTATCGTGCTGGTCTTTGTCGTGGTCTTTTTTGCATTTAGTTTGGGGATTATCATTCGTCAAAAACGTTTATCAGAAGTCAAAAACGACTTCATTAACAACATGACCCATGAGCTCAAAACGCCAATTTCAACGATAAGCTTGTCGAGTGAATTGTTATTGCGACTCGAAGACAACGCAGAACCTGATCGGATGCGCAAATATGCAAGCATCATTTACAAAGAAAATAAGCGCCTCGAAAAACAAGTTGAGCGCGTACTCAATATTACCAAATTAGACAAAGACAAAGTCATTTTAAATAAAGAAAATGTTTTGCTGGATGTCATATTAGACGATGTCAAAGAAAATTTTGAATTCAACCAAGCAACCGGCGGCGGACAGCTCACCATCCACAAAGAAACACAAACTACCCAAGTTTTTGCAGACCCTGTTCACCTCACCAACGTGCTTTTCAATTTAGTAGATAATGCGGTGAAGTATTGTAAGAATGCACCGCAAATTGACATAATGTTAAAAGCGGAAAAAGACGGTTTCCGAATCGATATTCAAGACAACGGCATTGGCATCAAAAAAGAAGACCTACGACTCATCTTTGATAAATTTTATCGCGTACCTACTGGCAATGTACACGATGTCAAAGGTTTCGGGTTGGGCTTGTATTATGTCAAACTCATCATAGAAGCGCATCATGGTAAAATCGATGCCAGAAGCGCACCTGAAAAAGGCACTACCTTTAGTCTTTGGCTACCTGCGCGGTAGTTTACCCTTTCGAACCAATATAGCATCGGGCTGAGGATACAAACCCTTTCGAACAATTGTTTTTGTTTTTGGCGCTAATACCAAGTTTTCCTCTATTCCGGAATTGTCACGAGGGGCCGTAATAATGAATTGCTTGTCCTTGTTTTCAATGGTAAATACTGAAGCATAACGATAAGCGCCAATTTCTATGAAAAGGGAATCTCGATCCAAAAAGGCCGTTATTTTGCTCGCCGATACCAGCACGGTATCTTGTCCAATTTTTATTTCATATGGAGGAATTGAACCTTGATAAACGCCTCGGTATTTTCGTTTGATTGCCTGTGCATTTAGTTGTGTAAAACTTGTGATAAAAAGCAAGATAAAGAGGGCTTTAGTGCGCTTCATGAGGCTAAAATAATTACTATTTTCGTACTCACGCAAGTTTTTGTCCATGAAACAATACCACGACCTCCTTTCGCACATTTTAGAACACGGCGTGCACAAAGAAGACCGAACCGGAACCGGAACCATTTCTGTTTTTGGTTACCAAATGCGTTTTGATCTTTCGCAAGGATTTCCATGTATTACGACCAAAAAACTGCACTTGCGTTCCATCATTCACGAGCTTCTTTGGTTTATTAAAGGTGAGACAAATATCGCCTACCTCAAAGAAAACGGTGTAAGCATCTGGGACGAATGGGCCGATGCCAACGGTGAGCTTGGTCCAGTATATGGGTCTCAATGGCGAAGTTGGCCAGCTCCGGACGGTCGGCAAATAGATCAAATTACGCAAGTCATTGACCAAATTAAAAATAACCCAGACTCACGGCGCATGATTGTTTCGGCTTGGAATGTCGGTCTTATCGATCAGATGGCTTTGCCACCGTGCCACGCTTTCTTTCAGTTTTACGTGGCCAATGGCAAACTCAGTTGTCAATTGTATCAGCGCAGTGCAGACACCTTTCTTGGCGTTCCTTTTAACATTGCCTCTTATGCCTTACTCACCATGATGCTCGCACAAGTTTGCGGCCTTCAGCCTGGTGAATTCGTCCATACGCTCGGCGATGCGCACTTGTACAGTAACCATATCGAACAAGCACAATTGCAGCTCACAAGAGAATTTAGGCCGCTCCCAACCATGAAAATCAATCCTGAAGTAAAAAGCCTTTTCGATTTTACTTATGAAGACTTCGAATTGCTCAACTACGATCCGCATCCGCACATAAAAGCTCCTGTTGCAGTATGATTACTGCGCTTTCACTTATAGTAGCGGTAGATGCCGCAAATGGTATTGGTAAAAACAATGGCCTCATGTGGAACCTGCCTGCTGACATGCAATTTTTTAAAGAAACAACAAAAGGGCACGTCGTCATTATGGGCCGAAAAAATTACGACTCTATTCCTGAAAAATACCGGCCACTAGCGGGTAGAACCAATGTCATTTTAAGCCGAAATACCGTTTTTGAAGCGCCGGGTTGTTTGGTGTTTTCATCCATTGAAGACTGCTTGGCAAACTTAAGCTTGGCGGCTGGTCAACAAGCTTTTATTATTGGCGGTGCACAAATCTATGAATTGGCTTTAAACACAGGCCTAGTGGAGAACATGTTCATTACACACATCGATAAAACCTACGGTGCCGATACTTTCTTTCCAGACTTCAATCAAAACAAGTACGAGAAAACAATTTTGTTCGAGCAGTCTATCAACGAAAAACACGAAGCGTCGTTTAAAGTCTACCAATACACCAAAAAGCACTAAGGTAGCAAGGCTGTTGTGGCAAGCAACGCTGCGGTTTCTGTTCTTAGTCTAAATGCACTCATATCCACCGCTTGGTATCCGGAAACCCTCGCCAACTCGATTTCGTTTTTTGAAAAATCTCCTTCTGGCCCGATTAAAAAAGGAAGACCAGCCTTGATTTCTTTGAGTCCTATTTTTGGACTCTCTTCGCAATGCCCAATATATCCTTCCGGATACAAGCCAATAAAGTCCTCAAATTGCTGTAAGCCTTCTATTTGTGGCAAATAAAATCGTTTGGATTGCTTCATGGCAGCTACCGCAATTTTCTCTAGCCGTTCCATATTTACTTGCTTGCGTTCGCTACGATCACAATTTAAAAATGTAAGTTTCGATAATCCTAATTCAGTGGCTTTTTCGAGATACCATTCAATGCGATCCATATTCTTGGTGGGGGCCATAGCAATATGCAGCACGGGTGTTGGTTTGTGTATATGACGAGAATGTATTTGAACAATTGCTCTTTTTGGATGTGCATCTTCAAGCACAGCAAAGGCTTGTAGCCCCTGACCATTGATCAATTCGATGACCGCACCAACTTGCATGCGCAGTACCTTGATACAGTGTTTGGATTCCTCCTCACTGAGTTGGTAATGCGTAGCGTCGTGTTGGAGTAAAGGGGCGTAAAAAAGACTCATGCAAACAAAATTTGAAAAACTAATTCTTTCAATAATTCGGCGCTGCTCATTTGACTATTGCCCATTCCTTTTGCCTTTAGGTCGTATTCGTGCAATAAAGCAATTACGGCAGCAATTTTCTTCGGATCATAGTGCTGGCGACTAGCCAGTAATTCACCTGCAACAAAAGGATGCACGCCGAGACTACTGGCAATGCCCTCTCTTGACTTATTTGGGGTAAAGTGAATACGCATTAGTTGTGAGAACAATTTGAAAAATGCAGGAATAATAACCACTAGTTCTCCGGCTTTTGGATTGTACTCAAAGTATTGAACGATTTTGAAAACTTTATCGGCTTGTTTTTGCGCCACGGCATTGACCAATTCAAAAATGTTGTAGTCTTTGGAAATACCTATGTGTTGCTCAATATGCTGATCTGTAATGCTCGAATTGGGCCCTAATACGATGCGTAACTTTTCTACTTCATTGGTGATTCTACCTAAATCTGCGCCTAAGAATTCTGCTAAGAGCATAGTGGCTTTCCCATTAATTTGTAGACCTACTGAGCGCACGTATTTCGCTATCCAATCAGGTAATTGATAATCCCGAATTTTATCCGATTTGTAAATGAGACCGTTTTTGGCAAAACTTTTTAGTATTTTTTTTCGGGCATCAAAGGATTTGTTTTTGTAACATACCACAAAAATGGTGGTTGGTGTAGGCGCCTCAGCATAGGCTTCGAGTGCTTCTAGCTGTTTGAAATCTTGCGCCTCTTTAAGCAAAACTAAACGGCGCTCAGCCATCAAGGGATAGGACTTTAGCTCACTTTGCAAAGCGAGCAGATCAGTGTCTTTGCCATAGAGAATAGTCTGATTGAAATCTCTTTCATGATCGGCTAACGCATTTTTTTGAATGCCCTCAGAGATCAAGTCAATGTAATATGATTCTTCACCATGTAAAAAATACAAAGGAGCGAATTTCTTGTCTTGTAGATCTTTAATTATTAAGCTTGCGTCCATGGGTGCGTTTGCCAAATTTGTACGAGTTCTACGAGTGTATCTATGGCTTTCTCCATATCTTGAACGCTTACATACTCGAGTTTGGAATGGATTGCCATCTCACCAGTAAAAATATTTGGGCAAGGTAAACCCATAAATGAAAGCCTCGATCCATCGGTGCCACCACGGATGATGGCGCGCTTTGGAGTGAGGCCAGCTTTTTGCATGGCAAGTTCAGCGTAGTCAGCAACGAATGGCACATCTTTGAGAATTTCTTTCATGTTGCGGTACTGCTCTTGAACTTGCAGTTCAAAACGGGCACCCGGATGAGCAGCAACAACCTGCTCAGCTATGGCGCGAAGTTTCTCCGGATAGCTTTGCATTAATGCGGTGTCGTGATCACGGAGAATCAGTTGTACGCTTGCTTTTTCGAGCGCACCCGCAATGGAGGTTGGGTGCACAAATCCTTGGCGCTGCGCAGTGGTTTCTGGTGACCAACTGTCTTTAGGTAAAGAAGCCACAAATTCACTTGCCAATTTAATGGCATTGATCATTTTGCCTTTGGCATAGCCCGGATGTGCACTGACACCATGAAAGGTAATTGTAGCTGCGTCGGCAGAAAAAGTTTCATCTTCGATGTCGCCGAGTGGGCCACCATCTAGTGTATAGCCGAAATCCGCTTTCAGTTTTTGCATGTCTAGTTGCTCCACGCCTCTTCCAACCTCTTCGTCAGGTGTAAATAAAATGCGAATGTTTCCGTGCGGTATTTCAGAATGCGCTTGTAAAAAAGCAGCCAATTCCATTATAATTGCTACACCCGCTTTATCGTCGGCGCCTAAAAGTGTTAAGCCACTAGCGGTAATAAGGTCATCACCAATTTTTTCAAGTAAATAGGGGTGGTCATTGGTACGCAGTACTTGTGAAGGGTCGTCAGGCAAGGTAATTGGTTGTCCGTTGTAATTGCGATGCAAAATAGGCTTGACATTTGTACCACTGCAATCAGGAGCGGTATCCATATGAGAACAAAAGCAAATGGTGGGCAAGGAGTGACTCACATTTGTTGGGATGGTCGCAAATACATAAGACCATTCATCGATTTCAACATTTGATAGGCCCAAGTCGACTAATTCACTGTAGAGAAGTTGTGCGAGGTCGCGTTGTTTGGCAGAAGAAGGAAAGCTTATAGAGTTCGGGTCGGCGGTAGTATCTATTTGGACATAACGCATAAAGCGCTCTGCAACTTTATATTTCTCAGACATGAAATTGTTTTAGTCAAAAATACAAAGAAAAGCGAGATGGAACTCACGGAATAAGGCTTCTTAATGCTTGTAATTCTGAAACCTTTTGCGCTGAACCTGCCTGCTGAAAGGCGTAAATTAAATTGGTGAGCATTCGCTTTAAAATGGCCGAATTAGAGCAAGGTTCAAAATGGCTTCTATCTGGTTGCAAATGGATACCTTGTAAAAAGGCCTTGATTTCGTTGGCGTCGAGAATACTCCCTTTAGCAAACGCATTGATGTAAAATAATACACCATAATTGTCTTCTTTTTGTAAATGCATTGAACTATGCCGATCATCCATGTAGGCCAATATAAAATGATTGGGTAAATTGACACCGTAAATTGGCAAATCCAAGGATTGGGCAATGATGCTATAAAGCACACACAAACTTAATGGATTACCTTTTTTGCGTTCGATCACGTTATTTATGTATGAATGTGCCGGCGTGTGGTAGTTTTGGGTATCGCCCCGAAAACCATGCATCCCGAAGAAAATTCGATTAAAGATTTTAACCTGTTCAAATGCGGTCTGATGGTCGTTCAGTTCAAGCCAGATATCTCTTCGAATGCTCTGAATCTGTGCAAAAACTTGTGTGTCATCTATACCTGGATATTGGTACTTAGCAATCACCATGGCGCCTTGTAAAAGATCTTTATCTGGAGATTGTAACCAAGCATTGAGCTGGAGTTTGACCGCTTCAAATTGGATATCATGGATTAGGTTTTCAATGCGATCTTGGAATAATAAGCCATAATAATCTTGTTCCCACGATTGTTCTAGAACTGGAACTACATCTGGTCCAAACTTCATGAGTTCATCACGGACCTGCTGAAAAACCAGTTCATCAGGGTCATCTATGAGGCGGACCAGCGCTTGAATTGTAGCTTGAGTATCCATGCTACACAAAAATAGACGCTGTCATTACACTGATACTGTGGGCGCAATAACTTTTTCAAGGGTCTGATGTTAATTCGTTGTAACCTTTTAAAACTATTGACGTACACGGAAACTCCAAATTAACTTTGCTACAGGTTGATTTTAAGAGGCTCTTCGGAGCCTCTTTTTATTGTTGGGAACTGCAAAAATCTCGCACTAAATAACTAAGTGCTTTTCCTACAATCAAATCATCACAATCATCGAGCGGAGCCGCCTCTGTTAAATTTAAGTATGCAATTTTTGAGTTGAAGTGGCCCATTTTCAGCAATAAAGACCTCATTTGATCGAGTGTCCAACCAGACGGACTAAATGCTGAGCTTGGCATCATGGCAATAGCATCCATATCGATTTCAATTCCAATTGGATTTTTTTGGTGCTGCATAAATCCTAAAACATCGTCGTTGAGTTGATAGGGTCCTTGTAAATAATCCTCAAAAAAACGATGAATAATTCGGGGATCTAACAGTTGGTTTCGAATATAGTCGTTATTAAAAGCTTCGTGAAGACCAAATGCGCCGTATTGTGTCAATATATCTTCTTGAAGCGCAAATGAAAATGAGTTGCCGCTGTGTCGTTTGTCTGTCGTCCGGAGGTCTGCATGCGCGTCGATATTGACCACACTTAAAAATTGCTTTTTGGCGGCCCAGCGCATTAATGGCAATGCATTGTTGTGACCGCCTCCTACAATAATAGGGATTTGATCCGGTTCTATGTACATTTCTAAAACATCAAAGAGCATCTTATCCAATTCCTCCACAAATGCGCAAGCCTCAGGTCTATCTAGTGGTTCCTTTAACTGTTTGATTTGACCTAAATATGCCAGGTTTTCAATAGCAGCACCCTTGTATGCTTGGGTATTGAAAAATACTTTTGAAAATGCAGTAAATGCATTCTCGCTACCAACTCTGCCTAAATTGGCTTGAGGACCTGCATTTTCCGAAATGCCAATAAGTACAAATTTGGCTGTAGTCAAATCTTGACGACTCAAAAGATCACCAAGTCGGGTTTCTCCATTTCTGGTTTGGTACTGCAATTTGCGCTGCCTCGCATCAAATAGCTGAAATTCAAAAACACTCATAGAGTAGGCTTAAGTTGTTCAAAAATAAATTCGGGAATCGGCATCGGTTTTTGCGTCTGGGCATTAACAAATACCAAAAGTGTATAGGCTTTATTCAATAATTGACCGTTTTCGCCGAATGTTTCATAAGAAAATCCGATGCGAACACCTGCTAATTCGATGATTCGGGTTTTGATTTCTAGCAAGTCGTCGTACTTTGCCGGTTGTATATACGAAATCTCAAACTTTTTGACAGGTAGGAGAATACCTAAATGCTCCAATTCTTTGTATGAAATCCCTTTTTGACGCAGCGCCTCTACGCGTGCAACTTCAAAATAACTTGCATAGTTTCCGTAATAACAGTAACCCATTTGATCAGTTTCCGAATAGCGAACACGTATTTTTGTTGAAAACTCGAGTTGAGACAATTGAAAAGGTTCGGACATTTCTTCAATTTTGGGATTTAATTACTTGCGTAGACCACTCTTCTATCGTAAATTTACCAAGGACTTGGATATTTAAGGCATTATTAAACAAATATTTCGTACAAGTATTTTTTTTTTAATAAACAATACCCATAGGACTTTTTTTTTCACTTTTTTTTGTAAATATTTGCTCTCTCATTATTTCACCCAAATTTCGTGAGCGTACGAATTTTTTACAAACAACGAGAACAACCTAACAACTATGAATACAAGTCACGAAAGTGCATGGGAGTCCTGCTTAAAAGTTATCAAAGATAATATTTCATTACAGGCCTTTAAAACTTGGTTTGAACCTATTGTCCCTGTCAAATTGGAGGGTTATGTACTTACCATCCAAGTTCCTTCGCACTTTTTTTATGAGTGGCTTGAACAACACTACATCACGCTCTTGCGCAAAGTCATCAAAAAAGAACTTGGTCAAGATGGTACACTAGAGTACAGCATCGTGATGGAAAACAACACGCAATCAAGAAGTCCGTATACCGTTAAGCTACCAACTAACAACTCGAGCAGCCTAAAAAATGCACCTGTCAACATGCCAATCAATGTTGACGAAAAGCAAATACGAAATCCTTTCGTTATTCCTGGACTCAAAAAAGTTAATATCGAATCAAACCTGATTCCAAACTTCACTTTTGAGAACTTCATTGAAGGTGAATGCAATCGTTTGGCTAGAGCATCTGGTTTTGCAGTTGCCAACAAACCAGGTGGAACAGCATTTAATCCTTTACTGTTATACGGTGGTGTTGGCTTAGGTAAAACCCACCTTGCCCATGCCATTGGTATTTCTATCAAAGAACGCTTTCCGAATAAAACGGTATTGTATGTGCAATCAGAAAAATTTGCGCACCAATTCATAGACGCTATTAAGAATCAAACCACCAATGACTTCGTTCATTTTTATCAAATGATCGACGTCTTGATCATCGACGACGTCCAATTCTTTGCAGGAAAAGAACGTACCCAAGATGTCTTTTTTAGCATCTTCAATCACCTGCATCAAAACGGCAAGCAAATCGTACTCACCTCCGATAAAGCGCCAGTTGAAATGCAAGGAATGGAACAACGCCTCCTTTCTCGCTTTAAGTGGGGTCTATCTGCAGACCTTGGTACGCCAGATCTCGAAACGCGCATTGCTATTCTTGAAAAGAAAATGTACGGTAGCGGCATCGAGCTTCCAAGAGAAGTTGTTGAATACCTAGCTTACTCAATTAATACGAACGTTCGTGAAATTGAAGGTGCGCTCAATACACTACTCGCCCAGGCCTCTCTGAACAAAAAAGCAATTACGCTCGATCTTGCCAAGCAAATGGTCGACAAATTTGTTCGCAGCACTGCACGTGAGGTATCTATTGAATACATTCAAAAAGTAGTTTGCGATTATTTCGATCTTCCGATTGAAATGCTTAAATCCAAAACACGTAAGCGCGAAGTCGTTCAGGCACGGCAAATTTCAATGTATTTCTCGAAAAAAATGACGAAATCTTCATTGGCAAGCATTGGTGCACACTGCGGTGGTAAAGACCACGCCACTGTACTTCATGCCTGCCGTACGGTTGTCAATTTATCCGAGACAGACAAGCAATTCCGTCATTATCTCGAAGAACTCGAGAAAAAACTGACTATCCAATAAATTTCTATTGGCCCAAAACATTCTTATGGTTTGTCTTGGCAACATTTGCCGATCGCCGATGGCCGATGGCCTGCTTTTGCGTAAAATCAACGAACAACAACTCGACCTTAAAGTAGACTCGGCAGGTACAGCCAATTATCACATCGGAAAAGCACCCGACCTGCGCATGATCAAAACAGCTGCTGCACATGGCACACCCATTGATTTCTTACGCGCTCGGCAATTCGACAAACAAGATTTTAAAAATTATGACCTCATTCTTGTAATGGATGAGTCGAATTATAACGATGTAGTCCGGCTTGCTTCAACTGAAGAAGAAAAACAGAAAGTAGATTATCTACTCAATTATCTACAGCCAGGAACAAATGCAAAAGTTCCAGACCCTTACTACGGCACGCAACAAGATTTCGAAGCGGTCTATGATTTATTAGATCGCGCTACGGACGCACTTATCCATAAAATAACACATGAGCACTAAGCAAAAGGGCAGTATTTACCTGATTCCAAATACTTTAGGTGGTGAGAGCACCTCAGATATTATTCCTTTAGAGGTGAGCAATCGCGCCACTCAATTGCGTGTTTTTGCCGTAGAAGAAATAAAAAGTGCCCGGCGTTTATTGCGTAAAATGGACCGCAACTTTCCAATAGACGATTGTACATTTAGAATCGTCAATAAGAATACAAAGGAATCAGAACTAATGGATCTTTTGCTTTTTTTGATCAAAGGAATAGATATTGGAATCATTTCCGAAGCTGGTTGCCCTGGAATTGCCGATCCAGGAGCAGCTCTTGTCCACCTCGCACATACCCAGGCCATTCAAATCAAGCCCCTTGTTGGACCTTCCTCCATATTGCTGGCTTTAATAGCCAGTGGATTCAACGGTCAGCAATTTACTTTCCATGGCTATTTACCAAAAGAACGCAAAGAACGTATCAAAAAATTACGCGATTTTGAAATGGATACCAAACGCAATGGTACCACACATCTTTTCATGGATACGCCCTTCCGAAATATGAATGTGCTTGAAGATTTACTCAATGAACTCGGTGATCTCACCGAATTGTGCATTGCTTCCAATCTTACTTTGCCATCAGAATCTATTCGAACCATGACAGTCATTGATTGGCGCGAAAAAGCATATGATTTATCTAAAATCCCAACAATCTTTGCAATTGGTAAAGGCCAGTAGGCCAAAAAAAAAGCCCCACATTTCTGTGAGGCTTTAAAAAACGGCATCGACTTACTCTCCCACGATCAAAACCGCAGTACCATCAGCGCAAGCAGGCTTAACTTCTCTGTTCGAAATGGGAAGAGGTGG
>VHBC01000018.1 GCA_016872115.1 Sphingomonadales bacterium
GGTGAAATAGAACCTGATAAAGGAAAAATTGTCATTGGTGAAACCGTCGTCTTTGGTTATTACTCCCAAGAATTAATGGAAGTGGATCCCGACATGAAGGTGATTGATGTTGTCCGAGAAGTTGCTGAGTTTATCCCACTCGAAAAAGGACGACAGCTTTCTGCGGCGCAGCTATTGGAGCGCTTTTTATTTCCGCGCGACATGCATTATCATTTTGTGCACAAGCTAAGTGGAGGCGAACGTCGTCGACTCAAACTTTTGCGCGTCCTGATGCTCAATCCGAATTTCCTCATTTTAGATGAGCCAACCAATGACCTCGATATTTTTGCAATGGCCGTATTGGAGGAATACTTGCGGTTATTCCAAGGTAGTTTAATCGTGGTGTCTCACGACCGCTATTTTATGGATAAAATGGTGGATCATCTATTTGTATTTCAAGGAGAAGGAAAAATCAAAGACATCACTGGAAATTACCATTCCTATAGAATGGCACTACAACAAAACCATCGCGAGCAAAAGCAAATACCAAAGGCGGATATGCCGCCTGTTCTGAAGTCAGAACAACCTGAAAAAAGGCGTAAAATGAGTTTCAAAGAGAAGCAAGAGTTTGAGCAAATTGAAAAAGAACTTCCGGTATTAGAACAAGAAAAGGAGCTTTTGAGTGCTGAGCTTTCAAGTGGTGCACTCAGCAATGACTTGTTACTTGAAAAAGGTGCACGCCTTGGTCAGGTTGTTGCGCAAATTGATGAATTTACCATGCGTTGGCTTGAGCTTTCAGAATTAACTTAGGATATTCGTTTCTTTTCCAAATTGTTTGTAAGAAAGGCCAATAGCGAGTGCAGCAAGCAAACACATGACGCCAAAAACACTGCCAAAATATAGCCAGGAAAGTGTGCCAGCTACCAGTTCTTTGGTAGCCAAAACGACATTCACCACGGGAATGAAAGTGGTATTCAAATTGAGTTCTATACCTGGAAAGAAACCAATCATAGCGGGTAAGACCATAACGATATTCAATGGCGTGATGATGCTCTGCGCCTCCTTAAAACTTTTGGCATAAATAGCAATTGGAATCATGACACCCGAAAAGAAAATCACGAGCGGCAATAATAGCGCAAACATAGATAATATAAATACTGGCGTTAGTACACTATGAATGACGTCAAGCAGTTCTTTATTAGCAGCTAAATCGAGAAATTCAATCGAGATAAATAAGCCGATGAGTGCGCAAGTTGCTGCAAGCATTCCAGAACATACCACCACCAACATTTTACCAATTAAAATTTTCCAGCGGCTTACTGGTACGGTAAGAAGGGTTTCTAGGGTGCCACGTTCTTTTTCTCCTGTAAAAAGATCAATTGCCGGATACATACAGCCAATAAAACCAAAAGCAATGAAAATATACGGCAGAAAGCCACCGGCTAATTGACCCACCATTTTTTTGTCGCTTGCGCAATTGATGGTGTTGATGCTTAAGGGTTTAACTTGCTCTGGACGCAAGCCAAGCGTTTGAAGACGTTCCGCTTCAGCAAAAGCCTGCAAGCTTGCCCCGTATTGTTGTGCTCGTTCCGCACGGCCCACTTCAGAGGCGTCCAGAAGCCAAGTGAGTGGCACTGTTTGTTGTGTTTTTCTAAGATCGGCTTCGTTAAACGGCACAAGTAAACCCAATTGAATTTGATCAGACTCAATGCCTTTTTTTAAGTCAGCGCTATCCTTAAATACAAGTATTTTCTTTGGACCAAGTTCCTTGGGTATTTGTTCAAGCTGTTTTGAAAATCTTCTTGATTGATCCCCGACGATCCCAATTTTCATGGTTTTCTCGCTGGCACTTTCTTCAAAAGATTTGGATACTTCAACAAAAACGTTTAAAGTGATCGGAAAAACCAATACTGGAATCACCAACATTGTCATTAATGTGCGCTTGTCCCGTAGGGTATCGAGGAGTTCTTTTCGGAAAATGCGGAAAATCATAAGGCTGAATTTGGTGCTTGAACTATACGGATGAATTCTTCGGTGAGATTGGACGTTTGCATTTGCGTCCTAAAATCGGACATGGTTCCGTTGAATTTAAGTTGGCCTTGGTGAATAATGGCGAGGTCGTCGCAGAGGAGGTCAACCTCACTCATGATATGACTTGAGAATATAACTGTTTTACCTTGTTCTTTGCAAGAGCGGATCAGTTTGATGATGTTTTCTGCGGTTATAACATCGAGGCCACTGGTGGGTTCGTCAAAGATGACCACACTCGGGTCGTGAATCATGGTGCGGCAAATAGATACTTTTTGTTTCATACCTGTACTGAGCTTGCCTATGCGCTTGTGCAAGAAGTCTTGCATGTTCAGGAGGGTAAAAAGTTCTTCTTTACGCTTTTCACGCATGTGCTTGTCTACGCCATATAAATCGGCATAGTAATCAATGACCTCAATTGGTGTCAGACGGGCATACAAACCTGTAGAACCTGTCAAAAAACCAATATGCTTGCGCGCTTCTTGGGGCTCTTTTAGAGCGTCTATGCCATTGATTTGAATTTGACCGCTTGTTGGTGCAATGAGTGTTGCGATCATGCGCAGGCTCGTGGTTTTACCCGCGCCGTTTGGTCCAAGTAAGGAAAAAATGCGTCCAGGTTGACAAGTAAAACTGAGGTCTTGGACAGCGGTGGCAATTTTTTGATCGGTGTTGAGTTCTTTGCGCTGCTGTTTGGTGAGTGCAAAAGTTTTGTGAAGGTTTTCTATTTTTATCATTGGCTAAAATTTCAAAGCGCGTTCATTTGGGGCAATGGCTTTGTTTTTGTTGGCGAGTTGACCACACGCTGCATCGATGTCTTTGCCGCGGCTTCTGCGAACATTTACGATGAGATTCAGGGACTCTAGGTATTGTGCAAAGGCTTCAACCTTACGGGCATCAGCTTGCTGATAAATACCGTCGTCAATGGGGTTGTATTCAATGATATTGATTTTGCAAGGAACGCATTTGGCAAATTGAGCCAATTCTCTGGCGTCGGCTAAATCGTCATTAAAATCTTTGAAAATAATGTATTCAAAAGTAACTCTTGAGCCTGTTTTTTCATGGAAATATTGGAGTGCCTCAGAGAGCGATTGTAGGTTATTGCTTTCGTTGATTTCCATGATCTGATTGCGCTTTTGGTCGTTGGCGGCATGCAAGGAGAGCGCTAAATTAAACTTCACGTTGTCGTCGCCGAGTTTGGTCATCATTTTGGCAATTCCAGCGGTGGAAACCGTAATGCGCCGTGGGGAAATGCCTAGGCCGTCGGGACTGCACAGGCGGTCAATGGAATGCAAAACATTTTTGTAATTGAGCAAGGGCTCTCCCATACCCATGTAGACGATATTACTGAGGTTCTGCTGGTAGTGCGCTTGGGCTTGGTTGTTGAGGTGAACGACTTGGTCGACAATTTCGCCAGCACTGAGGTTGCGCATGAGCTTGAGGCGGCCAGTAGCGCAAAATTTACAAGCTAAACTGCAACCGACTTGAGAGGATATGCAAGCGGTCATGCGCGAACTAGTCGGTATCAGGACGCCCTCGATAACTTTGGCGTCGTCAACGGTAAAAGCGCTTTTGATGGTGCGGTCTTTACTGATTTGTTGGTCTTGTAAGGAAATGAAATCAATAAAATAATGTGCGGATAGCCAGGCGCGAAAAGCGAGGCTAAGGTTACTCATTTGATCAAAGGAGTGTGCATTTTTTTGCCACAGCCACTCCCAAACTTGCTTTGCCCGAAACGGTTTTTCACCAAATTCAGTAAAGCTCGTTTTGAGCTCCTCCAAAGAGAGGTTGCGAATATTGGTTAAGGTGTTGTTCATGCTGCCTAGCGATTGAGCATCACGGGCATCACGAGCATGAGGATGTCCTCGTGGGCGTTGTCTTGGGTTGCTGGAGTTAGCAAGCCTGCGCGGCTTGGTTCAGACATAGATAACTTGATTTCGTCGGCATCTAGGTTGCTGAGCATCTCGAGTAAGAAACGAGAGTTGAAACCGATTTCGAGGTCGTCACCGTCGTAGTTGCAAGTGAGTCTTTCAGTGGCTTCATTGGCGAAGTCGATGTCTTCGGCAAAAAGTGAGAGCTCGGAGCCCGCCAACTTGAGGCGAATTTGATGCGTTGTTTTGTTTGAAAAAATAGAGACGCGTTTGATTGAAGACAAAAACTGGCTTCGGTCTATGGTCAGGACGTTCGGATTTTCTTTTGGAATTACAGCTTCGTAGTTAGGGTATTTGCCATCTATGAGTCGGCAAACCAATACGAGGTCAGAGAAAGTGAATACAGCGTTTGATTCGTTGTACTCCATAAGGATTTCTTCATCGCCACGTAAATTGGACTTGAGTAAGTTGAGTGGTTTTTTTGGAAGTATAAAAGCCGAACCACCACTGGCATCTGCATCTGTTCTTTTGTAGCGAACCAATTTGTGCGCGTCGGTGGCTACAAAGGTAATTTCTGAGCCAGCGAATTGGCAGTACACACCGCTCATGACAGGGCGGAGGTCGTCGTTGCCGGTAGCGAATAAAGTTTTGTTAATGGCTTTAGCTAAAGTAGCACCTGATAATTTGATGGCGCTTTTGTTGGCGAGTTCAGGAACTTTGGGAAATTCTTCGCCGTTGAAACCAACCATTCTTGATTTGCCATTGTCATAAGCGATTTCGATCTGAAAATTGGTCGTATTTACTTTAAATGTGCAAGGTTGGTCTGGTAAGTTTTTGAGCACATCTAGCAATAATTTGGCTGGAATGGCAATTTTGCCATTTTGTTCAGATTGCACCTCTAATTTGGTCATCATGGTGGTTTCTAAATCAGAGATAGACACCGTAAGCATTCCATCGGTGATTTCGAAAAGAAAGTTATCGAGAATAGGAAGTGTATTGCTGGTGTTGAGCACACCTGATATGCTTTGAAGGTGGCGAAGTAGGGTGGTGCTAGATGCAATGAAATTCATGACAATAAATTTGATTTACAAAGTTAACATTTAGCTGCAATACAAGTTGCAATTGAAGTCAGAGATATGAACAATTTCAAAAGAGTTTCAACACCTTTTACTGAGTAGAGAAATGACTGCGCAAATACACTTTCAACGCTTCCCGATGTAGGACTTGCTCGGCAAGGGCTTCTTTGTAATCGAATTTATCTTGCAACTATAGTTTTGTTTAGCTTTGTACGAAGTTACGATGAAAAGAGCATTTGACATACTTATTTCACTTTTTGTAATTGCCTGCTTTTTGCCGTTTGGCATCTTGCTCGTCCTACTCATTGTAGCAGAATCCAAAGGTGGTGCTTTTTATTTTCAAGAGCGTGTTGGACTCAATGGCCGGTTGTTTAAGCTTATCAAGTTCAGGTCAATGCGTGTCAATGCCGACAAAGGCAGTCAAATCACCATCGGCGACCGAGATCCGCGCATCACCCGCACAGGTTTCTTTATTCGCAGATTCAAACTCGATGAATTCCCTCAGTTTGTCAACGTCTTGAAAGGAGACATGAGCATTGTCGGTCCGCGCCCAGAGGTTCCGTATTATGTGGCCATGTACACAAAAGCGCAACGCCAAATACTCAAAGTAAAACCGGGCATAACCGATTATGCCAGTATTGCCTACTTTCATGAAAATGAACTTTTAGCCAAAGCCGCAGACCCACAAAAAACCTACATCGAGGAGGTTATGCCTGCCAAATTGGCCTTAAATCAGCGCTATATTTCAAATCCGAGCCGTTTTAAGGACCTCGAGATCATGTGGCTTACGGCCAAAAAAATACTTGGATTTTAATTTTTTTCAAAAGCAGTCCAGATGCCAATTTGCGGCAAGGGTGCTACTACAGAAATCGTTTCTTTCGTTGTAGGATGCTCAAAGCGAAGTGTTCTGGCGTGCAAACAAATAGAGCCGTCTGGGTTGGAACGTTTGTCGCCATATTTGAGGTCCCCTTTGATCACAGCGCCCATATGCGCCAATTGGCACCTGATCTGATGGTGTCTGCCCGTTTCCAATTGAATTTCAAGTAGAAAATAGCGCTCAGAACTGCCAACGAGCGCATAGTGCAGAATGGCTTTTTTTGCACCGGGTGAATTTTCAGCGACCACATAACTTTTATTTTGCGCTTCATTTTTTTTGAGAAAGTCAACGAGTGTACCCTTGGGTTTGCTCGGTTTTTGCCCAACAATTGCCCAATAAACTTTATTGGTTTCTTTGTTGCGGAATTGGGCGTTGAGTCGTTCTAATGCTTTACTGGTCCTGGCAAAAACAAGCGCGCCGCTCGTTGGCCTGTCTAGGCGGTGCACCACGCCCAAAAATACATTACCTGGTTTTTGGTACTTTTCTTTCAAGTAGGTCTTGATGAGGTCAGGCAAGGTGGCGTCGCCAGTTTTGTCACCTTGGGTGAGTTCCGAGGGTAATTTATTGACCACAATGATGTGGTTGTCTTCGTATAGGATGCGCTCCGAAATCATGAATTGAGCAAAGCTTCTTTTTGCAATTTTTCAATTTGGCGGTTACGTAAATAAGCAAGCAAAGTAAGTACCGCAAAAATGATGATCAGGTAAATGAGCCAAGTAGGGAACTGACCAAGGCCCTCACCTTGCGCATAGGAATGCAAGCCCACCAACATAAAATTCACACCAAAGAAAGTAAAGAGGATGGCAGCATACCCCCAAAAGGAGAGAGCGTTGAACAGGAAGCGACCTTGGAGCCCTGGAATGAGTCTGAAGTGTAAAATGACAGCATAGACAAGCACTGATACCAAAGCCCAGGTTTCTTTGGGGTCCCAGCCCCAATAGCGGCCCCATGATTCGTTGGCCCAAACGCCACCCAGAAAAGTTCCGATAGTCAGCATATAGAGCCCAATAGTCATGGTCATTTCTGAGATATAGGTAATTTCTTGAATGTTTAGTCGGATGAGTGCTGCCGACTTTTGCGATTGCAATAAATACAGCTTGAGATTGATCAGTCCAAGTATGAAAGCCAGTCCCAAAAAGCCGTAACTGCCAGTAATTATAGCTACGTGGATCATGAGCCAATAGGACTTCAAGACGGGAACCAACGGCGTAATTTCTGGGTCCATGAGGTTCATTTCTGATACCCAAAGCATAAGGGCAGCTAGTACGGTTGCACCTGCCAAAACAACTTGGTTTTTCTTGGCAAAAACAAATCCGGCAATCATGGTGACCCAACCAATGAAAACAATGGCCTCATAGCCGTTGCTCCAAGGTGCGTGACCAGAAATAAGCCAGCGCATGCCTAAACCAATGCCATGGAAAATAAATGTAAAGATAGTCAAGCCAATCAGGATGCGTTTTGGCCATTTGAGTTTGGCTTGGTTGCGCTCGGTTCTAAAAAAGATACCGATAAAAAATACGATGAGTAGCAGCATTCCACTCAATAAATAGAGCTGATACGACCGTTTAAAAACCTGCATTTTGTTGTAGCGAATTTCCATTTGAACAATGCTCTCTGAAGGTGCTAAAGCTTTCCCTGCTTGGCGTTGAAATGCTTTGAATTCGGTCATCAAATCATTGGCCTGTCCAAACGATTGTATTTCTCCACCCTCGTGGACTGCCGACAAATAATTCACGAATAGCTTGGAGGAGAGGGTGTCTTTTTGTTGATTCAGTTCTATACTGAGCGGCACATACCAGGTATGGTTTGGATCATTTTTAGCGGGAATTACGCGCATGAATTGCCACATAAAAATGTTGTTGGCAACCTCGTATTTTTCGTTGAGCTTGATCAGTTTTTTATCAAATTCGTTGCGTTGCGACTCTAATTTTTGGTGCGCCGTTTTGTATTGAGCCAACCATTTAAATTCCGAATTTTTCGAGGTAAGCGACATCATGCTCTCAAATTCTTTCAATTTGAGAGGCTCACGTAAATTGCGTGGAATCTGAATAAAGGGTTTATTCACCCAATAGGATGGATACATATGCAAACCCAGGATAAACTGAACTGCGTTCAAATCTTTGTATTTGTAGTCGTGGGTGAGTTTGCGCGTGAGCTGATCGGCGAGGGTATGGAAAGGCACAATTCTACCTTCGTAGTCCTGTACCAATAAGGAAGCTAATTCTTCGGCGTGATCCTTACTGACTTCGTAATGTTGGGGTTTGGTTGTCGCCACCGTTTGCTCTGCATGGTTGTGATCACTTTGGTTGTGTTGGGCAAAGGTGTTGCCTGCAAGCAATAGGATGACACTTAAACTTGCTTTTTTGACCTTGATTTTCTGCAGTTGTTCGGAAAGAAAAGCAAAACGACCAGCAGGGGCAAAGAGCGATAAAATCATGGCCAAGGCCATGAGTAGGTAACCAAAATACGTAATATTGGTTCCAAGTGCATCATGGTTGACGCTCAGCACGGTGCCTTCTTCGTTCTGAGGGGTGCTTGGGTCGTCTAGTTCATAGGACGACTGAAAAAAGCGGTAGCCGTCGTAGTCAATGACGTTATTCATGAATACGCGGCGGTCTAGTTTGACGTTGTTGCGGGGATCTTCAAGAGTAAGTTCGCTTTCAAAAGAAGATGGCGCATTGGAGCCAGGATATTTGTCAAGTCTGAAATCTCGACAACGCACAAAGAAGGGGATATTTTTTTGAATGGAGCCGTATTCTAATTGATACACCACCCCATTCATGGCAAAACGCTCTGGTTTGGGGAATTTACCGATGCCGCCTTCTAGTCGGATTTTTTTGCTGGCTTTGCCATCGTTAAGTTCGACCGTGAGGTAATCCTTACCTGTTTTTTTAACAGGCGCCTTGACGAGCATTTTCTTGGCATGGGGAATGAGTCTTTTGTATACAACCTGCTGACCACCCACCAAATAAAGTGAGAAAGTCTTGAATTCAGACCATTCATTGAGCGGATAATTAATGTAAAGACTATCGGCAGGAGCTTGACCACTTGCGCGTACTTTTTCCATTTCCGTCATAGGCAAAGACTTCATTTCTAAACTTGGATACACCCAAGTTTTATCGTCTCTGACTTGCAAATAAACACCTGGTGCTTGGTTAGGCGCATTTGGACGTTGTGCTGAAAAATAAAAAGGCGTGGTACCTACCATCAAGATATCCTCTTCAGTTAAAAAGTTCGATTTTTTACCCTCCGTAACGATTTCGAGCGCATTTTCTTTGAATTTCTGATTGACTTGCAGTGAGTCTATGCGATCAGACATGAAATCGATGTAACGAATAGTAATTTCTTTTTTGCCAATATTCGTTTGATACTCGAAATCATTGTTGTTGAATTCGCTCAAATAAGTTTTCCAGGCCTGAAGAGCGGTGGCGCCATTTTTTTGTGAGATATCCTGCGCGTTGATAAGTAAATAAGGATCTGCCGTATGAATAAAGTTGTTACTCTCTCCTTCTTTAATGACCATTTGCCCCTCAAAACTGATGTAGCGCGTAATGGCTGCTCCGGCAAGTATGACGATAAATGAAAGGTGAAAGCTCAACATCGCAATTTTCTCACGGCTCCACATTTTATAGCGGAAAATATTGGATATGAGTGCCAATGTTAAATACAAAAGTAGCCCCTCAAACCAAAAGGCGTTGTAAACAGTGATTTTTGCAGCTTGAGTACCATGTATTGATTCGATAAATGTGGCAGTACCAATGGCTACAAAAAAAGCGATTAAACCTACGCTCGCCCAGCGCATTGCAAATAATTGAGAGAGGAGTTTGTCCATCCGAGGAATTTTTTGACAAAAATAGCCATTGTATGCGCAACATTAATAGAAAGCCCTTAATCTTGTCAAAAAAAAAACGATGCGTTTCTATCTTTTACTATTTGCGCTTATTTCTTTCTCTGTTTTTGGTCAAAAAAACCGTAAAAATATTTGGAATACAGCACAGTACTTGCGGCCTCACCCTTTAAATGTGTCACAAGGAGTGCTCTATCGTTATGAACTGCCATTTTGTGATACAACGCGTACGGTAGATGTTTATATCCCCAGTGATTACAATGTGCAGCAAAAAGTCAAAACGCTTTATATGCACGATGGCCAAATGCTCTTTGACAGTACCCAAACTTGGAATAAGCAAGAGTGGGGCGTTGACGAACTTTTTGGTAAGCAGCTCAAAGGCCTTCAATATCCGCCTTTTATAGTCGTAGGGATTTATAACGATCCACCAAATCGGTACGCCGAATTTTTCCCCCAGAAAGTAGCTGACTACATGCCAGACAGCTATCGCAATCAATTGCTCTCAAAATTGTGGAATGGCCAATTGAGGGCAGATGCCTATCTGAATTGGATTGAAGATACTTTGGTTCCTTTCATTGAGCACGCTTGTGTTAATGTCAGCACTAAAACAAAAGACAGAATGGTATTAGGCTCGAGCATGGGTGGACTCATTTCACTTTATGCTTTATGTGAAAAACCAAAACTTTTTGGCGCTGCTGCTTGTTTATCAATACATACGCCAATGATTAATTTTGGCATGTTTGAGGAAGGAATGGTTGAGGCAATGGTCATACCGTTTAATATCTATTTGGAGCAAGAATTAAAAGCTGATAAAAAACATAAGCTCTACATCGATCGGGGCACCGAAACACTAGACGCGTACTACGCTCCTTACCACGACAGACTTTTGAATACGCTAGCGAGAATCGGATACAACACACAGAGTCCAAGATTTTTAGAGGCTATTGTTCAAGGGGCTGCCCATGACGAAAAATCTTGGGCTAAACGCCTAGATGTCCCGATATTGTTCATGCTTACGGACAACCGTTCACAATAGTTTGCTACCTTTGTAGAACGCACAACAGCATGAAAAATATTTTACTCTTAGGCGCTGGATTATCAGCATCAACACTTATTAAATACTTGTTAGATCGCTGTGAAGCAGAAGATTGGATGCTTCATGTTGTCGATCAGAATAGCGCGCAACTACAACAGAAATTAAATGGACACCCTAGAGGTATTGCGCATTTATTCGATGCACTTGATTCGCAAGTGCGCAGACCTTACATAGCCCAGGCACACATCGTGATCTCCATGCTGCCCGCTATACATCATGTCGAGGTAGCCAAGGATTGTATTGCCTTGCAAAAAAATCTACTCACCCCATCCTACATTTCAAGTGAAATGCGGGCGTTGCATCAAGAGGCATTAGCCGCTGGCATCCTCATTTTAAATGAAATTGGTCTCGATCCAGGAATAGATCACATGAGCGCAATGCGCATTATTGATCGTATTAAAGGCAAAGGTGGTGTTCTGAAATCTTTTAAATCGTTTTGTGGTGGTTTGATAGCGCCTGCTTCTGATAACAATCCGTGGCATTACAAATTTACCTGGAACCCTAGAAATGTGGTATTGGCTGGCCAAGGGCCGGCGGCTTGCTACCGCGAAATGAACGAGCTCAAATACGTGACCTATCAGCGCCTATTTCAGCAACTGGATACCATCGAAATTGAAAACTATGGCACTTTCCAAGGTTATGCTAATAGAGACACTTTAAGTTACATGAGCACCTACGGCATTGAGGATATCCCAACCATTTTCCGAGGCACATTGCGCCGTCCACCTTTTTGTGAAGCATGGAATGTTTTTGTACAATTGGGAATGACCGAAGATCATTTTCAAATCCACGGATCAGAAAAGCTCACCCCCCGACAATTTTTGAATGCTTTTTTACCGTTTCAAGAAGGCGTTAGCGTAGAGGATAAACTTCTGCTGTTCGTTGCAAAGAACCAGCAAATTTTTGAACTTTTTGAAGCAATTGGACTTTTTGAAGATCATGCACCAATTGGTCTTTCGAACGCAAGTCCTGCACAATTATTGCAACATATTCTAATGGATAAATGGCGTTTACATCAAGGTGATAAAGACATGATTGTCATGGTACATCAGATACAATATCAACAAGATTCTAAACGTTATCAAATAGACAGCTCACTTGTAGTTGAAGGACAAGACGAACGCTACACTGCAATGGCCAATACGGTTGGCCTGCCCATAGCAATCGCTTGTAAGATGATTATGACTGGCCAAATTCATGAAAAAGGGGTAACGCTTCCCGTAAGCGCAGCAATTTATGAACCCATCCTCAATGAACTCGAAGCATTTGGCCTTATTTTTAATGAAACTAAAAAACAAATCTAAAAATGGAAAACCAAGAAAATCAGATGAATATTGAATTATCCGAAGACATCGCTTTGGGTATTTATTCTAACCTCGCCATTATCACACATTCACCTGCCGAGGTGGTTTGTGATTTTGTTCAAATCATGCCGGGAATGCCCAAAGGCAAAGTGCGCTCAAGAGTGCTCATGACACCGCAGAATGCCAAGCGTTTTTTGCATGCTTTAGCCGAAAACATTGAGAAATACGAACAACAATTTGGCCCTATCGACGAGCCTCAAGCAGGTTTCCCACCTATGAATTTCGGTACGCCAAGCACCATGGCATAGAACGACTATGTGGACGCTCAGCGTTTGTATTCCTTTATATAACACCGATGTGCGCGCATTGGTCGCTGAACTCTGTTCGCAAATTGATTCTACTTCAAGTGGGCAAATCGATTTGATTTTACTTGACGATGCATCAATTCCGCATTTTCAAGCGCTCAATCAATTTGCAAATCCGAGGGTAAAGTTGGCGGTACTTCCTCAAAACGTTGGCCGGGCTAAAATTCGCAATGCATTTCTGAGGCATACCAATGCTGACTACTTACTTTTTATTGACGGAGATAGTACAATTAAATCCCGGACGTTTTTAGCAGATTATAAAAATTACCTCGACATGCACCCTGCAACTAAAGTATTGGTCGGTGCAAGTTGTTACCAACAAAATGCTCCTGCTTTTTCTAGGCGCCTACGTTGGAAATATTCAACAAAAAGGGAAAGCTTGTCTTTTTCGGTCCGAAAAGAAAATCCAACACACGGTTTCAAGACCAATAACTTTTTGGTAGCAAGAAAAATACTTGAGCAAAATCCTTTTGATGAAAATCTTGTGGGCTACGGGCATGAAGATACCTTATTTGGCTTGCAATTGCAGCAAAACCAAATACCCATTGAGCACTTAGACAACCCTGTTTGGAATCTTCATATTGATACCAATCGCGTTTTTATTCAAAAGACCGACCAGGCGCTGCGTAACTTACTTTGGATTCATGCAAATTACAATTTGAAGTCACTTGATTTACAAAGTCGCTTACTGCAGCAATATTTTATATGGAAAAAAAGAGGAGGTGTATTTTTAATACTTTTAAAAAGTTTATCGTTGGCCACGCTATTTTTAAAAGGGCTCCTGCTAACCGGTCTATCTCCAATTTTCATATTTGACGTATACCGGCTCGGACGGCTCTCTCAATTAGATAAAAACGCGTCGAACAACTTGCGCTAATATTTCTTGGTCTTTTTCCCAGTGTTCTTGTTGAGCTGCAACCAAACAGTTCTTTTTGAGTTGTGCTAATCTTACGGGGTTATTGATTAATTCCATGACACTTTTTGCAATACACGCAGGATTTACCAATTCCAGGATTTCTCCACAATCATATTGTTCAATTATATTTTGGATTTCGATTAATGGACTTGTTAGGATTGGCGTGCCTGCTTGGATGTAGTCAAAAACCTTGTTGGGTAGTGCAAGCTCATAATTGAGGCTTAGTGGTTTGTCCAGAGCCAAACCGAGGTCTGCAGCCGCGGTGTAGCGCATCAATTCATGATACGGTAAGCGAGGAACAAACCGAACTTTGTTTTGAAGTGCATGTTGCGCAACCAATTTTTTGACTTCCGGAATGACATCGCCATCGCCAATAAGATAAAGAATGGCATTGTCGATTTGCGCCATTGCCAGGACAGCTTCTTCAATGCCGCGTTGCACATTTAAACCGCTTCCTTGAATAATGAGCATTTTCTGATGTGCTTCAAGCCCTAGTTCGATTCTGCTTAACGCGTTTAGTGATTCGAGTTGCTGAGGAACGTTACGTACAACACTTGTATTGATTTTATATTGGGCTTTGAAAATCTTGGCAATTGATTCATTGACGGTGATCATTTCTTTTAATTGCGGAAGTATGCGTTTTTCTATACTTTTCCAAAATTTTTGAATAAGTGGTCGATCGACTAACTCGGGCACTTCTGTAAAAAGTTCATGGCTATCGTAGAGTAATGGCTTTCTCCGTATTTTACTCGCTAAAAATGCTGCTGGAAGGGTGTCGAGGTCGTTGGCGTATATAAAGTGGTAACGGTCAAATAGCAAACAAATAAAGAGCCGTATATTTAATGCCATATAAAAAAGAGGACCTTTTTCAAAAGCGAGTTTGATCCGTTTGGTTTGGTAGCCTCGCGGAGGCATGACGGGGCTATTCCTTTTTTGGCGACCAATTAAGTGCACCTCAAAACCGAGTTCGCTCAAAGCAGTGCAACTGCGGTGTACCCGATTGTCAGTTGCGAGGTCGCTGGAGACGGTCATATATACTCTTTTCTGGCGCATCGAAACAAAAGTAACGAATTCCCATAATTAAGGCCTGCATTTGCAAAGAGCGCTCGGTGTTGATTCTCGAAATTTTTTCAAAAACTCTTTGTGATAAAAAAAAGTTTTGTACATTTGCAATCCCAAAACGCAGGTTTAGGGGAAAAGTTCTTTTGAAATTTTGTGAATATCCAACATTCAAACAAATAAAGCCGATGTAGCTCAGTTGGCCAGAGCAGCTGATTTGTAATCAGCTGGTCGGGGGTTCGAATCCCTCCATCGGCTCTAATGTTGGGGAGATACTCAAGCGGCCAACGAGGGCAGACTGTAAATCTGCTGGTGTACACCTTCGCAGGTTCGAATCCTGCTCTCCCCACAAACACTAACAAAGTACAAGCGGGAGTAGCTCAGTTGGTAGAGCGTCAGCCTTCCAAGCTGAACGTCGCGAGTTCGAATCTCGTCTCCCGCTCAATCCTTTTGTTTGAGCGCCGGTGTAGCTCAGGGGTAGAGCGCTTCCTTGGTAAGGAAGAGGTCACGAGTTCAAATCTCGTCATTGGCTCAAGATTAATTGCATTGAAGTCCGTTGCGCCCTGCGCCTCGGACCTTTATGATAAATAAGTATATTATTAACTAAGTAACAAATACAAAAATGGCTAAGGAAAATTTTGACCGTTCCAAACCACACGTCAACATCGGTACAATCGGACACGTTGACCACGGTAAGACTACGTTGACTGCTGCAATTTCTAGCGTTCTTTCAAGCAAAGGATTGGCACAGGCTCGTGACTTCTCCTCAATTGATAACGCTCCAGAAGAGAAAGAGCGTGGTATTACCATTAACACGTCTCACATCGAGTACGAAACTACTAACCGTCACTACGCTCACGTTGACTGTCCAGGTCACGCCGACTACGTTAAGAACATGGTTACAGGTGCTGCTCAAATGGACGGTGCTATCCTCGTTGTAGCTGCAACAGACGGACCAATGCCACAAACCCGTGAGCACATCCTTCTTGGTCGCCAGGTAGGCGTTCCACGCATGGTTGTTTTCATGAACAAAGTGGACATGGTAGACGATGCTGAGTTGCTCGAATTGGTTGAAATGGAAATCCGCGAATTGCTTTCATTCTACAAGTATGATGGTGACAACGCTCCTGTAATTCAAGGTTCTGCACTTGGTGCATTGAACGGTGAAGCAGAATGGGTTGCGAAAATCGACGAATTAATGGATGCAGTAGATACTTACATCGAATTGCCTCCACGTGATGTTGATAAGGCGTTCTTGATGCCAGTTGAAGACGTATTCACAATTACTGGTCGTGGTACTGTAGCAACAGGTCGTATCGAAACAGGTGTTATCAACTCAGGTGAGCCAGTTGAGATCCTTGGTATGGGTGAAGTTAAATTGACTTCAACTGTAACAGGTGTTGAGATGTTCCGCAAAATCCTAGACCGCGGTGAAGCTGGTGACAACGTTGGTTTGTTACTTCGCGGTATTGAGAAAACACAAATCAAGCGTGGTATGGTTATCTGTAAGCCAGGTTCAACTACACCACACATCGAATTCAAAGCTGAGATTTACGTATTGAAGAAAGAAGAAGGTGGTCGCCACACTCCTTTCCACAACAAATACCGTCCTCAGTTCTATTTCCGTACAACAGACGTAACCGGCGAGATCTTCCTTAGCGATGGTCGCGAGATGGTTATGCCTGGTGACAACGTATCTATCACTGTGAAGTTGATCGTACCAGTTGCGATGGACAAAGGTCTTCGTTTCGCAATTCGCGAAGGTGGACGTACAGTAGGTGCGGGTCAGGTTACTGAAATCGTAGCTTAAGATTCTACCAAAAGCTTCAAGTAAGGGGAGTTAACAGCTCCCCTTTTTAAACGGGTGTAGCTCAGCTGGTAGAGTAGTGGTCTCCAAAACCATTGGTCGTGGGTTCGAATCCTACCGCCCGTGCACAATTAAAACAACAGTTCGTGTTAAAATTAAGATCATACATCATCGACATCTATAACGAGATGGTCCATCAAGTAACCTGGCCTACATGGAAGGAGTTACAAAATAACACCATTCTAGTCGTCGTAGCTTCTGTGCTCATTTCCCTTGTCATCTTTGCCATGGATTTCACCTTCGGTATTACCGGAGAGGAAAATTCATTGTGGAAGGGTGTGCTTGGCTTTATCTACAGATCATTCTAACACCCAGAACAATGGCTGAAATAGCAAAGAAATGGTATGTCGTCCGTGCTGTCAGTGGCAAGGAAAAAAAGGTCAAGGAATACCTTGAACTAGAGATTGCGCGCACTAAATTGACAGACTACGTCAACCAAGTACTGATTCCTACCGAGAAAGTTTTCAAAATCCAAAACGGAAAAAAGGTCAATAAAGAAAAGGCCTTCCTTCCAGGTTACGTGCTAATCGAGGCTGCATTGGTCGGTGAAGTGACTCACGTGATTAAAAGTATACCGAACGTAATCGGTTTCTTAGGAACCGAAAAAGGCGGTGTACCTGTTCCAATGCGAATGGCTGAAGTCAACCGTATTCTCGGTAAGGTTGACGAGCTATCTGTCACTGAAGAAGAGCTCAAAATACCATTTGTTGTCGGTGAGTCTGTCAAGGTAATTGATGGTCCGTTCAATAATTTTAGTGGTGTTGTTGACGAGATCAACGAAGAGAAAAAGAAACTGAAAGTAATGGTCAAAATTTTTGGCCGCAAAAACCTTCTCGAACTCAACTACATGCAGGTTGAGAAAGAGTCGTAAAGTTGTATTAACCGTAGGAGAGGGCCTGATGACTAAAGCTTCCCGTCTAGTAGCTCTCGTTTTAACTACATAATTTGTATATATATATGGCTAAAGAAGTAGCAGCATTGATCAAGTTACAGATCAAAGGAGGCGCAGCCAACCCCTCACCACCAATTGGACCAGCACTAGGTGCAAAAGGTGTGAACATCATGGAGTTTTGTAAGCAGTTCAACGCGCGTACACAAGACAAAATGGGTAAGGTGGTTCCGGTTGTCATCACCGTTTACGGTGACAAATCTTTTGATTTCGTTCTGAAGACCCCGCCAGCAGCGGTGCAAATCATTGAACATTCCAAAATTAAGAAAGGTTCGTCTGAGCCCAATCGTGTGAAAGTTGGTTCCGTTACTTGGGATCAAGTTCGTGCAATTGCCGAAGACAAACTTCCTGATTTGAATTGTTTTACGGTTGACTCTGCGATGCGCATGGTAGCAGGAACAGCAAGAAGTATGGGGGTTACCGTTAAAGGTGGCGAAGCTCCAAAATCCAAATAATCATCTACTATGAAAAGAGTTTCTAAAAAAAGAAAAGAAATTTTGGCAAAATATGATTTGTCAAAAGCTTTCACTCTATCAGAAGCATGTGATTTGGTGAAGGGAATTTCTACCACTAAATTCGATGCCTCTGTAGATATTTGTGTTCGCTTGGGTGTAGACCCGCGCAAAGCGAACCAAATGGTACGTGGAACCGTTGCCTTACCTCACGGTACTGGTAAAGATGTCAAAGTACTCGTACTTTGTACACCAGACAAAGAAAAAGAAGCGCAAGATGCAGGTGCAGACTTCGTTGGTCTTGACGATTACATCGCCAAAATCAAAGCTGGTTGGACTGCAGTTGATGTCATCATCACGATGCCTTCTGTAATGGGTAAAGTAGGTGCGCTTGGTCGTATCCTCGGTCCACGAGGCTTAATGCCAAACCCGAAAACAGGTACTGTAACCATGGAAATTGGAAAAGCAGTTGAAGAGGTGAAAGCCGGTAAAATCGACTTTAAAGTTGACAAATACGGTATCATTCATGCTGGTATCGGTAAGGTAAGTTTCGAGGGTGCTAAAATTCGTGAAAACGCTTCCGAATTGATCTCAACCCTTGTGAAACTAAAGCCGTCTGCTGCAAAAGGTACATACATCAAAAGTATTTACCTAAGTTCAACAATGAGTCCTGGAATACAAATTGACGCGAAGTCTGTTACTGCTTAATACTTAGAACACATGACAAGAGAAGAAAAAGCACAGTACATCAGCGAACTAGCAGCACAATTAGCTGCTTCTAACGTTGTGTATTTGACAGACACTGCAGAATTGACCGTTGAGGCTGTTAACACCCTCCGCAGAAGATGTTTCCAAGCAAACATCTCGATGCGTGTAGTAAAGAACGCTTTGCTTGAAAAAGCAATGGATCAAGTAGAAGGTAAAGATTTTGGTGCGTTACGCGACGTACTAAAAGGCGCTACCTCTGTAATGATCTCTGACGTTGCCAATGCACCTGCCAAATTGATTGCTGATTTCCGTAAGAAATCACCAAAACCACTTTTGAAAGGCGCATATATCGACGAAGCTATCTTTATTGGTGACGACCAACTTAGTGCATTAGAAACGCTTAAGAGCAAAGAAGAGCTCATCGGCGAACTCATTGCCTTGTTGCAAAGCCCAGCTAAAAACGTATTGTCTGGTCTTCAGGGAGCTGGTGGCAAAATTGCCGGCATCCTTAAAACGCTCGAAGAAAGAGCATAATTATTTCATTATTAAACCTTTTTAAATTTAAATAAAATGGCTGATTTAAAGCAAATTGCAGAAACGTTAGTTAACCTTACAATAAAAGAAGTAAGCGAGTTGGCAACAATTATGAAAGATGAGTATGGCATCGAGCCAGCTGCTGCTGCTCCAGTAATGGTAGCTGGTGGTGCTGCTGCTGGTGGTGGTGGCGAAGCTGCTGCTGAAAAAACTGAGTTTGACGTTATCCTTAAGTTTGGTGGCCCTAACAAACTCGCAGTAGTTAAACTTGTTAAAGAATTGACTGGTAATGGTTTGAAAGAATCTAAAGACCTAGTTGATGCAGCTCCTTCTACACTGAAAGAAGCTGTTTCTAAAGATGAAGCTGAAGGCCTCAAGAAGTCTCTTGAAGAAGCTGGAGCTGAAGTAGAAATTAAGTAATTAGTTTCATTATATGCAGGAAAGGCACCGCCCAAAGGCGGGTGCCTTGTCCTGTTTTTTGCATGTTGATTTCAACAGAGTACAAAACATTAAAACAAAAAAGCCTTGGCAACAACAACTAATTCAACCAGAATTAACTTTGCTTCAAGCAAAAACCAATGTGAATATCCAGATTTTCTGGAAATTCAATTAAAGTCTTTTCAAGAATTCTTCCAGTTGGAAACAACCCCGGAGAACCGTGAAAGTGAAGGACTTTTCAAAGTGTTTGCTGAAAATTTCCCCATTACGGATACCCGCAATCAATTTGTTCTAGAATTCCTGGATTATTTTATTGATCCACCTCGCTACACCATTGAAGAGTGTATCGAAAGAGGGCTCACCTACAGTGTGCCTTTAAAAGCAAAATTGAAATTGTATTGTACCGACCCTGAACACGAGGACTTCGAGACCATTGTTCAGGATGTTTATTTGGGTACAATTCCATATATGACCCCGAAAGGATCATTTGTGGTCAATGGCGCTGAGCGCGTTATTGTATCCCAATTGCACCGTTCACCGGGTGTTTTCTTTGGTCAATCTCGCCATGCAAACGGCACGAAACTCTATTCGGCACGTATTATTCCTTTCAAAGGTTCATGGATAGAATTCGCTACAGATATCAACAATATCATGTATGCCTACATCGACCGTAAAAAGAAATTACCTGTAACCACACTTTTCCGGGCTATCGGCTACGAAACTGACCGAGATATCCTCGATATTTTCGGGTTGGCTGATGAGGTAAAAGTGAGCAAAGCCAATCTAAAGAAATTAATCGGACGTCGTTTGGCAGCAAGGGTCCTTAAAACCTGGATTGAAGACTTCGTCGATGAAGATACTGGCGAAGTTGTTTCTATCGAGCGTAACGAGGTCATCCTGGACCGCGAACTCTTGATTGGTGAAGAACACCTCGATGCCATCATGGATTCTGGTGCTAAATCGCTCATCTTGCACAAAGAGGACGGAAACTCTACGGACTACACTATTATCTATAACACGCTTCAAAAGGATACTTCAAATTCTGAAAAAGAAGCAGTAGAACACATCTATCGTCAGTTACGTAATGCAGATCCACCAGACTACGAAACGGCTAAAGGCGTATTTGAAAAATTATTCTTTTCCGACGCTCGTTATGACTTAGGTGAAGTAGGTCGTTACCGACTCAACAAAAAGTTGAACTTAGACAGCACAGAGGAATCTCGTGTGCTCACCAAAAATGATATTATCTCGATCATCAAGTATTTGATTGAATTGATCAATTCAAAAGCTGATATCGACGATATCGACCACTTATCTAACCGACGCGTGCGTACGGTAGGTGAACAGCTTTATGCGCAATTTGGTGTTGGTTTGGCCCGTATGGCCCGTACCATCCGTGAGCGCATGAACGTTCGTGACAACGAAGTCTTTACACCAATTGACTTGATCAATGCCAAGACTTTATCATCTGTCATCAACTCTTTCTTCGGTACCAATCAGCTTTCTCAGTTCATGGACCAGACCAACCCACTTTCAGAAGTGACACACAAGCGTCGTCTTTCTGCACTTGGGCCAGGCGGTCTATCTCGCGAACGCGCTGGTTTCGAAGTTCGCGATGTTCACTACACGCACTATGGTCGTTTGTGTACCATTGAAACACCTGAAGGTCCTAACATTGGTTTGATTTCTTCACTTTGTGTATTTGCAAAAGTCAATAAACTCGGATTCATCGAAACACCATACCGTCGCGTAGACAACGGTCGTGTTGTTTTTGAAGAAACGCCGGTTTACTTAGCAGCCGAAGAAGAAGATTCAAAAACCATTGCACAAGCAAATGCCAAAGTCGACGACAAAGGTAATTTCTTGTCAGAATTGGTCAAAGCACGCTACGAAGGTGACTTTCCAGTTGTGGCTCCAAACCAATTGAGCCTCATGGATGTAGGTGCAAACCAAATTGCATCGATAGCGGCTTCTTCAATTCCTTTCCTCGAGCACGACGATGCCAACCGTGCACTAATGGGCTCAAACATGCAGCGTCAAGCTGTTCCGTTATTGCGTCCAAATGCACCAATAGTTGGTACAGGTATCGAACAACTTGTTGCCCGCGACTCTCGCGTTTTGATTAACGCAGAGGGTACTGGAACAGTAGAATACGTAGACGCTAACGAAATCGTGATTCGCTACGATTGGAACGACCAAGATAAATTAGTGAGTTTTGACAGCGAAGTCACACGCTATTCATTGACTAAATTCATGAAAACCAACCAAAGTACTTGTATCAACCTCAAGCCAATTGTTCAAAAAGGCGACCGCGTTGAAAAAGGTCAAGTGCTATGTGAAGGATACGCAACCCAATCTGGTGAGCTTGCGCTCGGTCAAAACCTCAAAGTGGCTTTCATGCCATGGAAAGGGTACAACTTTGAGGATGCCATCGTGATTTCCGAAAAAGTAGTTCGCGACGATATCTTTACTTCAATTCACATCGATGAGTATTCACTCGAAGTCCGAGATACAAAACGCGGTATGGAAGAGCTTACTTCTGATATACCAAATGTTTCTGAAGAGGCCACAAAAGACCTCGACGAAAATGGCTTGATCCGTATTGGTGCTGAAATCAAAGAAGGAGATATCCTGATTGGTAAAATCACGCCTAAAGGAGAAACTGACCCATCTCCAGAAGAAAAACTTCTTCGTGCCATCTTCGGCGATAAAGCCGGCGATGTCAAAGACGCATCTTTGAAAGCGGGGCCATCTTTACGTGGTGTGGTTATCGAGAAAAAACTCTTCTCACGCGCTGTTAAAGACCGCAAGTCAAAATCACAAGACAAACCTGTACTCGAAGCACTCGATGCAGACTACTCAAGAGATTTTGCAGCCCTCCGCGACAAACTTGTCGACAAACTACTCGTTATTCTTGGCGAGCAAAAATCGGCAGGTGTATTCAATAATTTCAAAGAAGAGTTGATCAAAAAAGGCACGAAGTTTTCTAACAAAGCTTTGGGTGCTCTCGATTATTCGATTGTGAATCCACTCAATTGGACTGCCGATGCAGAAACCAACCAATTGATTTCCCGCGTGATCCACAACTTCAATATCAAAGCAAACGACCTTCTAGGTATCTACAAACGCAAAAAATTCCACATTTCTGTTGGTGATGAACTCCCTGCAGGAATCGTGAAATTAGCGAAAGTATATGTCGCCAAGAAACGCAAGTTGAAGGTTGGAGACAAAATGGCGGGTCGTCACGGAAACAAAGGTATTGTGGCCAACATCGTTCGCCAAGAAGACATGCCTTTCCTCGAAGACGGCACACCAGTTGATATCGTCTTGAATCCACTTGGTGTACCATCTCGTATGAACCTTGGCCAGATTTACGAAACCGTATTGGCTTGGGCTGGTGAGAAACTCGGTGTTAAATTTGCTACACCTATTTTTGACGGTGCTAAACCAGAAGAAATCAACGAATGGACAGACAAAGCGGGCGTGCCACGTTCAGGTAAAACCTATCTTTATGATGGTGGTACCGGTGAGCGTTTCCACCAACCTGCAACTGTCGGTATCATCTACATGTTGAAACTTTCACACATGGTTGATGACAAAATGCACGCGCGTTCTATCGGACCATACTCGCTCATTACCCAACAACCATTGGGTGGTAAGGCACAGTTTGGTGGTCAGCGCTTTGGTGAGATGGAAGTTTGGGCATTGGAAGCATTTGGTGCTGCCAATATTCTACAAGAAATCCTTACCGTCAAATCTGACGACGTCATGGGTCGTGCAAAAGCATATGAATCTATTGTCAAAGGCGACAACATTCCAGAACCAGGTATTCCTGAGTCCTTCAATGTATTGCTCCACGAATTGCGTGGCTTGTGCCTGAATGTTTCAATGGATTAATTCAAAATACTAACGTAAATAGTCGAGATCAAATGGCTTTCAAAAAAGAAACCCCCAAAAAGCAAAGTAGCTTCAACAAAATCACTATCTCCTTGGCTTCACCAGAAGTTATTTTGGAGCATTCTAGTGGAGAAGTTTTGAAACCAGAAACCATCAACTACCGCACCTATAAGCCGGAGCGCGATGGCTTGTTCTGTGAGCGCATTTTTGGACCCGTTAAAGATTACGAGTGCCACTGTGGTAAATACAAGCGTATCCGTTACAAAGGAATTGTTTGTGACCGTTGTGGTGTAGAAGTAACAGAAAAGAAAGTACGTCGTGAGCGCATGGGCCACATCTCTTTGGTGGTTCCGGTTGCACACATCTGGTACTTCCGTTCACTTCCAAACAAAATTGGTTATTTGTTAGGTCTTCCTACCAAAAAACTCGATCAAATTATCTATTACGAGCGCTATGTTGTGATTCAACCAGGAGCTGTAACGGGTACAGACAAATGGGCTAATGTCAAAAAGATGGACTTCCTCACTGAAGAAGAATATCTCGACATTTTAGACCTCGAGCAAATGGCTAACAACCATTACCTCGACGATTCCGATCCGAACAAATTCATTGCTAAAATGGGCGCTGAAGCGCTTTACGATTTGTTGGGTGGCTTGAACCTAGATCAAATGTCTTACGACCTACGTTACCAAGCTGAAACCGAAACATCAGTTCAGCGTAAAAATGAAGCACTTAAGCGTCTACAAGTTGTAGAAGCCATGCGTGACTCTCAAAAACGCATTGACAACCGTCCGGAATGGATGATCGTCAAAGTTGTACCTGTAATTCCACCTGAATTGCGACCGTTGGTTCCACTAGATGGCGGACGTTTTGCAACCTCAGATCTCAACGACCTCTATCGTCGTGTCATTATTCGCAACAACCGCTTAAAGCGCTTGATCGAAATCAAAGCGCCAGAGGTAATCTTGCGCAATGAAAAACGCATGCTTCAAGAGTCTGTCGATTCACTTTTCGACAACTCGAGAAAGTCCTCAGCGGTCAAAACAGAATCGAATCGTGCCCTCAAGTCACTCTCTGACTCACTTAAAGGTAAACAAGGTCGTTTCCGCCAAAACTTACTTGGTAAGCGCGTAGATTACTCTGCTCGTTCGGTAATTGTTGTAGGACCAGACCTCAAACTCCACGAATGTGGTTTACCAAAAGATATGGCTGCCGAACTCTACAAGCCGTTTATCATTCGCAAAATGATCGAGCGTGGCATTGTTAAAACGGTCAAATCAGCAAAGAAAATTGTTGACCGAAAAGAGCCGGTTGTATGGGATATCCTTGAAAATGTATTGAAAGGTCACCCGGTCCTTTTGAACCGTGCACCTACACTTCACCGTTTGGGTATTCAAGCTTTCCAACCGAAACTTATTGAAGGAAAAGCTATTCGCTTACACCCGCTTGTAACTACGGCCTTCAACGCGGACTTCGACGGTGACCAAATGGCGGTTCACTTGCCGCTTGGCAATGCTGCAATTTTGGAAGCGCAAATGCTCATGTTGGCATCGCACAACATCCTCAACCCTGCAAATGGTGCGCCTATTGCTGTACCATCTCAGGACATGGTCTTGGGTCTTTACTATATTACCAAAGGGAAACGCACTACCGAAACCGAAATCGTTAAAGGAGAAGGCGGTATTTTCTATTCACCAGAAGAAGTCATTATTGCCTACAACGAAGGTAAACTTGATTTGCATGCGCACATCAAAGTAAAAACCTACGATCTCGGTGAAGACGGTCAACCAACCCTCATGATGGTTGAAACGACTTGCGGCCGCGTCATGTTCAACAACAAAGTCCCTCGCCAGGTTGGTTTCATCAACGACGTTATGACCAAAAAAGCGTTGCGTGACATCATCGGTGAAGTATTGAAAGTATGTGGTACCTCGCGTACAGCTCAATTCCTCGACGATATCAAACAATTGGGTTACGAGATGGCCTTCAAAGGAGGACTTTCTTTCAACCTTGACGATATCATCATCCCTAAAGAAAAAGAAACGCTTGTACTCAAAGCTGAGAACGAAGTGAAAGAAGTCATGATGAACTACAACATGGGTCTGATCACCAACAACGAGCGTTATAACCAAATTATTGATATTTGGACGCATACCAACTCGCGACTTACACACACGCTCATGGAACAACTCAAGAGCGACCGCCAAGGATTCAACTCCATCTACATGATGTTTGATTCTGGTGCTCGTGGTTCAAAGGAGCAAATTCGACAGTTATCAGGAATGCGTGGTTTGATGGCGAAGCCTCAAAAATCAGGTGCAACCGTTCAAGAAATTATCGAGAACCCGATCTTGTCCAACTTTAAGGAAGGACTTTCGATTCTAGAGTATTTTATTTCAACGCACGGTGCACGTAAAGGTTTGGCCGATACCGCCCTCAAAACGGCCGATGCCGGTTACCTTACCCGTCGTTTGGTAGATGTCGCACAAGACGTTGTCATCAACTCCGACGACTGTGGTACCCTTCGTGGTATTGTTGCCACTGCTCTCAAGAAAAACGATGAAGTAGTAGAACCACTTTACGATCGTATTTTGGGTCGCACATCGGTTCATGACGTTTACATGCCAGACTCAGATCAAATCATTGTTCATGCAGGTGAACTCATTTCAGAAGACGTCGCTAAAGCCATTGAAAAAGCAGGAATTGAAGAAATTGAAATTCGTTCTGTACTTACTTGTGAAATGCGTCGTGGTGTTTGTTCGAAATGTTATGGTCGCAATCTTGCCAACCACCGTTTGGCACAAATCGGTGACTCTGTTGGGGTAATCGCAGCGCAGTCTATTGGTGAGCCAGGTACGCAGCTTACACTCCGTACGTTCCACGTTGGTGGTACCGCCTCGAACATTGCAGATATCTCTGACCTCAAGGCCAAAGCAAATGGTAAACTCGAAATCGATGAACTCCGCACCATCGAGCGCAAAAATGCCGATGGCACTGACCGCATTATTGTCGTAGGACGTTCGGCTGAATTGCGCATTACAGATGAGAAAACGGGTATTGTGGTCATGACCGCAAACGTTCCTTACGGTTCGGACCTCATGGTCAAAAACAACTCCAAAATCAAAAAAGGAGATGTTATTTGTAAATGGGATCCATACAACGCACTTATCATTGGCGAGGTAGCTGGTAAAGTTGTATTCGACGGCATCGTTGAAAACATTACTTACCGCGAAGAAGTCGATGAGCAAACAGGCTTTACCGAAAAGGTAATCATCGAATCTCGCGACAAGAAAAAGTCTCCAGCAATTCATATAATCGATCCAAAAACCAAAGAAGTGCTCCGCGAATACTCTATTCCGGTTAATGCACACATCTCGGTTGCTGAAGGAGATAAAATTGTTGCCGGCGACATCCTCGTGAAAATCCCACGTTCCGCTGGTAAAACAGGAGATATCACTGGTGGTCTTCCGCGTGTAACCGAATTATTCGAAGCACGTAATCCATCTAACCCTGCTGTTGTTTCTGAAATCGACGGTACAGCAACCTACGGATCAGTAAAACGCGGTAACCGTGAAATCATCATCACATCAAAACTTGGAGAGGTGCGCAAGTATTTAGTTCCACTTTCTAAGCATATTCTTGTTCAGCAAAACGACTATGTTCGTGCTGGTCAGCCGCTTTCTGATGGAGCAATTACACCAAACGATATCCTCAATATCGAAGGACCAACAAAAGTTCAAGAATACATCGTTAACGAAATCCAAGAAGTATATCGCTTGCAAGGTGTAAAAATCAACGATAAACACTTTGAAGTTATTGTACGTCAAATGATGTTGAAAGCAGAGATTATAGATTCTGGCGATACGCGCTTCCTCGAGGGTCAAAGCGTTCACAAGGCAGATATCATGGAAGCCAACGACGAGCTATTCGGTCAAATGTTTGTAACAGATGCCGGCGACTCTACAGAACTGCATAAAGGACAGCTGGTAAGTGTGCGTCGTTTGCGTGATGAAAACTCTAGACTCAAGCGCGAAGACAAACAATTGATTGAAGCTCGTGAAGCCATGCCAGCAACGTCAACACCTTTGCTTCAAGGTATTACCCGTGCTTCACTACAAACGCAGTCTTTTATTTCCGCAGCTTCTTTCCAAGAGACAACCAAAGTTCTCAACGAAGCCGCAATCACAGGAAAAGAAGACCACCTATTGGGCTTGAAAGAAAACGTAATTGTAGGTCACCTCATTCCGGCAGGTACAGGTGTGCGCCATTTCCAAAACCTCATCGTTGGTTCGAAAGAAGCCTACGAAGAACTTATGGAAGACGCCCAATAAGCAATTTCAATACAAATAAAAAGGCGGCCAATTTGGCTGCCTTTTTTTATGCGCCAAAAAGCGCTTTTTTAAAATTTTTGCTCAGGAAATTCTTCCCCAGTTTGGTCTATTTTTCAAGACTTCACGCAAGGCTAAATTCAAGTAACGGTTCTTTTCAAGTACTAGTGTGGGGTCTTCATCGAGAATGGTTCTTGCGTTTTCTCTTGCGAGTTGTACGATTTGACCATCACGGGCTAAATCGGCAATTTTGAGCGCAAGCGCGCCACTTTGTTGGGTCCCCATGAGGTCACCGGGGCCACGCAATTGTAAGTCTACTTCTGCAAGTACAAAGCCATCGTTGCTACTCACCATGGTGTCTATGCGCTTTTGGGCTTCTTTAGAAATACCATCTCCGGTCATTAAAATACAATAAGACTTTTCGGCGCCACGGCCAACCCTACCGCGCAATTGGTGCAATTGTGACAGCCCAAATCGTTCTGCGCTTTCAATGACCATCACCGAAGCATTCGGAACATTAACGCCGACCTCTATTACCGTTGTTGCCACCAATATGTGTGTTTGTCCTTGAACAAAGGTTTGCATAGCGGCATCTTTATCGACAGGTTTCATTTTGCCATGGACCATAGTCGTAAGAAAACCTAACGGCTTAAAGTAACTTACTATTTGTTCAAGGCCATCTTCAAGGTTTTTAAAATCCAGTTTTTCGGATTCTTGAATAAGTGGGAAAACAATATACGCTTGCCGACCTAATTGGAGTTGCTCATGAATAAAACTGTAAAGTTTTTCGCGGTGATTTTCTCTTCTGTGGACGGTATGAATTGGCTTTCTTCCTGGAGGCATTTCATCGATGACCGAGACGTCGAGATCTCCGTAAAAAGTCATGGCGAGTGTTCGAGGAATAGGAGTAGCCGTCATGATCAAAACATGGGGTGGAATTTTGTTTTTACGCCACATGCGCGCTCTTTGGGCAACACCAAACCGATGTTGTTCGTCAATTACAACAAGCCCAAGTGCTTTGAACTGTACTGTATCCTCCAATAGCGCATGCGTACCAATAAGCAGATGAATTGTGCCATCGCCTAAGCCTTTATGGATGCGTTCGCGCTCGCTTTTCTTCGTAGAACCTGTTAAAAGCGCCACATTGATCTTCATTTGAGCCAAAAGTTCGCTAATTCCTATAAAATGCTGATTGGCTAAAATTTCAGTTGGAGCCATCAAAGCACCCTGGAGTTCGTTGCCAATCGCTAACAATAAACTAAGCAATGCAACCAGCGTTTTTCCACTTCCAACATCACCTTGCAATAAGCGATTCATGTGGCTGCCTTCAGCGAGGTCCTTTCTGATTTCTTTCACTACGCGTTTTTGAGCATTGGTTAGTTCGAAAGGCAAGTGATTTTGGTAAAACTCATGAAAAGCAGAGCCGACTTCTGGTAGTGAAAAACCTTTGAGTTTTTGCTGCCGAGCTCCTTTGCGTAGCAGTAATTCAAGCTGTAAAAAAAGAAGCTCTTCAAATTTGAGACGGTAGCGTGCAATTTTGATTTGTGTTTCGGAACTGGGTTGGTGTATTTCCTTCAATGCATGGCCTCGACTCATTAAATTCAAGTCCGCCACTAAATAATTGGGTAGGTTGTCTGGAATTTGACCAGCAACTAGCTCTAATAGAACTGCAATTAATTTACTTAGACCTTTACTTGCCAGTCCTTTTTGTTGGCATTTTTCGGTACTAGGATAAAAGGCTTCGTATCCTTTTCTTTCCATTCCTGGCACTACTTTGAGTAATTCTGGATGAGGAATATTCCAGCTGTTTTGAAAAAACTTGGGTTTACCAAATACGATAAACTCATCTTGTACATTGAGTTTACTTTTGATCCATTGTGTACCTTGAAACCATACTAAATCGATGTAGCCAGAACCGTCAGTAAAACGAGCGTGCAGTTTTTTGTTTCGGCCACTGCCCATTTCACCGATATGCGTCAACTTACCTTTGAGCTGAACGAATTGTTCTTCAGTGCTTATGTGTGCAATGTCGTGAAAAGTACTACGGTCTTGGTAGCGGTACGGGAAATGAAACAAAAGATCTTGGAAAGTGTAAATTCCGAGCTCTTCTTGTAAGGTTTGCGCTTTTTGCGGACCAACTCCTTTAAGGTAGGCAATGGGCGTTGCAAGTAGCGCATTCATGGCGAAGTGTTATTTCCAGTAGCCCATTTTATTGAACTTGTCGATGCGTTCGTTAATGCGTTCATCTGGTTTTTTGGCATCGAGTTCAGTCAGGTAGGCGTGCAATTTATTGCGCAAGATTTCAAACATGCCTTCTTGATCGCGGTGTGCACCGTTGTTAGGCTCAGAAATGACATCATCTACCAAACCATTTTGTTTCATATCGGTTGAAGTGAGTTTTAAGGCAGAGGCTGCAATTTCTTTGTAATTCCAAGAACGCCAAAGAATAGAAGAGCAGCTTTCTGGAGAAATGACAGAATACCAGGTATTTTCTAACATCACTACCTTGTCGCCGACGCCAATACCTAGTGCGCCACCGGAGGCACCTTCGCCGATTATGACACAAATGACGGGCACTTTTAAACGCATCATTTCGTAAATATTACGTGCAATAGCTTCGCCTTGGCCTCGCTCTTCAGCTTCAAGACCTGGAAAAGCGCCTGGTGTGTCGATGAAAGTTACGATAGGTTTGTTGAATTTCTCTGCGAGTTTCATAAGTCGCAAAGCCTTGCGGTACCCTTCTGGGTTCGACATTCCAAAATTGCGATATTGTCGCATTTTGGTGTTGATTCCTTTTTGTTGACCAATGAACATGACGGTTCGTCCATCAAGTAAACCAAAGCCACCTACCATGGCTTTGTCGTCTTTTACATTGCGATCTCCGTGCAGTTCTTGAAACTGGTCGTTGGTCAGGGCGTTGATATAGGCAAGCGTGTAAGGTCTATCTGGATGACGGGATAATTGAACGCGTTGCCAAGGAGTTAGATTTGTAAATACTTCTTTGGTTTTGGCTGCAAGCACCGTTTCTAATTCGGTGATTTTATCTTGCATATCTACTTCGGTCTGCCCAGCAAGCATTTTGGTTTGTTCGATTTGCTCTTCAAGTTCGCGTAGGGGTTCTTCAAAATCAAGATAAGTAGTGCTCATATTTGTTCATTTCGTTTTACAAAAATACGGATTTTCGGCAATTGCTTATCTTTACCAAATGATCTTGTATCCACCGGCCAAAATCAACCTCGGGCTGCATATCTTAGCCAAGCGCCCAGATGCTTACCATGAAATTGAAACTATTATGGCACAGGTGCCTCTTTTCGATATACTGGAAATAACAGAAGACCGACAGGATTACTTTTTACAAACAGGTATATTAGTGCCTCCCGACGACAGAGCCAATCTTTGTGAGCGAGCATTAAGTTTACTAAGGTCAAAAATCAATTTTCCGAAAGTGCGCATTCATTTACGCAAGCAAATTCCAATAGGAGCCGGATTAGGAGGTGGTTCTGCCGATGCCAGTTATACGCTCATGGGGCTCAATGAATTATTTGATTTAGGTTTTTCAGTAGCAGAACTTGCATCAATGGCATCCCAACTCGGTAGTGATTGCCCTTTTTTTATTGAAGGTGGCTTGCAGTTAGCCAAAGGTCGTGGAGAAATTTTACAGAAGTTTCCATCTTTTAACCGACGAGTTCAGCTCGTTTTGTGTAATCCGCGCATTCATGTCTCGACTGCACAAGCATATTGTGGCGTAATACCAAATTCAAGCCGAAAAAGTATTCAAGAAATTGGCGAAGAAAAAAAGCTTGATTCACTTCAAAACGATTTTGAACCCAGTGTTTTCAAAGCATTTCCAGCAATTGCTGAACTTAAAGAAAAACTTAGGAGTGCAGGTGCTTTTTACACTGCAATGTCTGGAAGTGGATCATCCGTTTTTGGTTTATTTGATTTGGAGCAAGATTTCAACCTAAATGGCATCGAACCCCAAACCATTATCTACTCAGGAATTTGGGACTTTTAATAAAAATGTGACTTTTACCCGAATTTTCTTTTCAAATACGCCTATCATTTTTACATTGAATTTATTTGGTTTAGAAATATTTTTATATTTTTGAACTTGTCAGCTTGACACTAAGTATTATTAACCTATTAATTAATTAAGTATGAAGAAAATTTTTACACTTTTAACTGCTCTTGTAATGGGAGTTGTCGCCTACGCACAATTTCCTGCCGTAGGTATCATCGGATCAGCAGTTCCGCCTTACGACTGGTCTGTTGATGTCGACATGATTACTGTTGACGGCGAAATGTATGCTGGAATTGTAACTTGCGTTGCAGGTGAAGCAAAATTCCGTCAAGACGACGCTTGGGCGATCAACTGGGGTGCTGCTGACTTTCCTGTTGGCGTAGGCGTTCAAGATGGTCCAAACATTCCTGTTGCTGCTGGTACTTACCTTGTTCTTTTCAACCGCACAACTGGTATGTACAGCTTCCAAACAAACTTTGATGTAACTTACAAAGTAGATATCACTAACTATTTAGCTGGTGGTGCAACTTTGGCAGCTAACGGAATCCGCGTTGGTGGTAACTTCAGTGACTTTGGTGGTTCTGTAGCTGCTGGTGCAGTTGCTAACTGGTCTCCTGGAGATGCTAACTCTGCGATGACAGACGAAGGAAACAACATTTGGGCAATTACCGTAACTTACCCTGTTGCTTCTTTGGGTGCCACACAACTTTACAAATTTGTAAACGGTGACTGGGGTTCAAACGAAGGTACTGACGCAGCCAACACAATCGCTGTTGACTCTTGTGGTGTTGACGATGGTGCTGGTAACATCAACCGTACTTATGCATTGTTGCCAGGTACTGTATGTTATGTTTGGGATGCTTGTACAGCATGTGGTGTATCAGTTGCTGAAAACGCAATTGCTAACCTTACTGTAGCTCCAAACCCTGCATCTGATGTTGTAAACTTCACTTTCGAAGCGAACAATGCAGCTACCGCAACTGTAACTTTATTTGACCTTGCTGGAAAAGTCGTAGCTACTAAAACAGTTGCTACTACCGCTTTAACAAGTGTAGAAATGAACACAACTGCTTTGCAGGCTGGTTCTTACATCTACAACGTTGTTGCAGGTGACAAAGTTGCTACTGGTAAATTGATCAAGCAATAAGCCATTTCAATTTCATTTCAAAAGCCTGGGTGGTAACACCTGGGCTTTTTTAGTCTTTTTAAATTTCATTTGATAAACTTTTTTGTGATGAAACATCAGTTCTTTTTATTTTTAATGTTTGCTGCCATGACAACTTTGTTGAAAGCACAAATTCTAGAATTGAACCCGGCTTTTCCTACGGTAAATGACGTAGTCACGGTAACTTACGATGCTACCCAAGGAAATGCGGCATTGGTGGGTCAATCGCAAATCTATTGCCATGCAGGCCTGATAACCTCTGCAAGTACTTCTCCAACCAATTGGCAATTTGTCCAAGGTAATTGGGGCACTGTAGATCCGCAAGTGGCCATGACCAACATCGGCAATAACAAGCACACCATTACAATTGATATCGATCAGTTTTATGGATTTCCACAAGGTACAAATGTGCTCAAATTGGCATTTGTTTTTAGAACAGCAAACGGAAGTATTGTAGGTAGAGCAGCTGACGGCAGCGATATTTACTATGATATTTACCCAGTAAATGCCGGTTTACTTGCTAGTTTTTTTCATCCAAGCAACAATACCATTTTGGATATCAATCAGGTACTTCCTGTAGCGGCGGCTTCTAACCAAGCTGCAACGCTTACCCTGAAAGAAGATGGAAATGTATTGCAAACCTTGACAAATTCCACCCAACTTTCTTACAACCTGACAGCTACCTCTGCTGGCACACATTTATTAGAATTCATCGCTGACAATGGTTCAGCACAAATCATTGATACGGCGTACTACACGGTAAATCCGCAAGTGCTTATTCAAGATCCGCCATATTCCAACCTAGTGAATGGTATCAACTACATCAACGACACAACAGTCGTTTTGCAATTATTTGCTCCTCAAAAAGAACACATTTACGTCATTGGCGACTTCAATGCCTGGTCTCCAACGGCAAACTATCATATGAATCTGTCCACCAACAACGCAACTTGGTGGCTAGAAATTTCAGGTTTAACGCCTGGTCAAAAATACGGCTATCAATATTTAATAGATGGCAATATGCGCTTTGCAGATCCGCTAAGCCCTCTGATTCTCGATCCAAATAATGACAACAACATTGGGGCTTTAACCAATCCAACGCCACATCCGTACCCAACAGGCTTAACAACTGGTTTTGTTACTGTTATGCAGCCCGGTGCGCAACCGTACAATTGGGCTGTCACCAACTTTACTGCCCCTGAGAAAAAAGACTTAGTTATTTATGAATTGCTTGTTCGCGACTTCGTAGCCAAACGAAATTACCAAACATTAATAGATACGCTAGATTATCTGAGCAAATTAGGCATCAATGCGATTGAATTGATGCCGCCAGGAGAATTTGAAAATAATGAAAGTTGGGGTTACAATCCATCTTTTCATATGGCCTTAGATAAATATTACGGTACGCCCGAAAAATTCAAGGAGTTTGTAGATTCTTGTCATGGACGCGGAATAGCCGTTATCGTCGATATGGTCTTGAATCATGCTTTTGGCCAAAACCCGATGGTAAAAATGTACTGGGATGCAGCGAATAATCGCCCGGCAGCGAATAATCCGTGGTTCAATGCCATTTGCCCGCATGAACCATATTGTTGGGGCTATGACTTCGATCATACCCGTTTAGCCACTCAGAACTATATTGACCAAATCAATAAATATTGGGTCGAGACGTATAATATCGACGGCTTTCGTTTTGATTATACCAAGGGATTTATCAATAATGGCAATGCCTACAGCATGGAACGCATCAATTTACTGAAGCGCATGGCCGATGAAATTTGGTCTTATAAATCAGATGCTTACGTCATTTTAGAACATTGGTGTGACAACAACGAAGAAAAACAACTAGCAGATCATGGCATGATGCTTTGGGGAAATGTAACCTATAACTACCAACAAGCATTGATGGCCTTTCCTAATTCTTCAAATATCAGTTCGGGTATTTATAGCAACCGTGGTTGGACTGTTCCGCACTTGGTTTCTTACGCCGAAAGCCACGATGAAGAACGCACCATGTTTGAGGCATTGACTTACGGTAACAATACAAATGCCGCACATAACGCCAGAGATTTGTATACGGCTCTAGGAAGGGCACAAGCTTTAGGAGTCATCTTTTTAACTCAACCAGGTCCAAGAATGCTCTGGCAGTTTCAAGAGTTGGGGTATGATATTTCCATTGAGGTTCCGTGCCGAGTTTGCAACAAACCCATACTTTGGAATTATTACACGCAAGCCAGAAGACGTCAACTTTACGATGTGTACGCCGCAACACTTGCCCTCAGAAATGACTATGAAACCTTCCGTTCTTTGAGCTTTCAATATAGTTTAACCGGTGCAGTAAAGCGTATCAACATGAATCACAGCACTATGAACGGTGTTTCTATGGCCAACTTTGCCAACAGTACGCAAAGTGGTATTCCTAATTTCCAGCATGCCGGTTGGTGGTACGAGTACTTTACTGGAGATAGCCTGAATGTAACCAATGCGCTCGCACCCATTAGTTTACAAGCAGGTGAGTACCGCATTTACACAGATGTTAAATTAGCTCAACCAGAAATTACAGACGCACCAGCATCCATCGATGATATTTTGGTTTCAGATTTTGATTTATTGATCTATCCTAATCCGAGCCAAGCTCAAGTCCATGTTGGTTTTTCCGCACTTCAAATAGAACCTTATGAAATCCTACTGCTTGACGCAAGCGGAGCAGTAATTTTGCAAAGGAAAGGGATGACCAACAATGGTGACAACCTTATTGAACTCCAAATTGAAAATTTACCAAGTGCCCAATATCACTTTTTGGTAAAAGTAGGAAAGGCAATCGCGAATCAAGGTTTTGTAAAGGTGGATTAATGAGGAAATGAAGCTCATTCTCTCCATCTTTTTTGGTTGTTATCTTTCTGGGATTGTAGAAGGGCAAATACCACAACCTGCTTTTAATGAGGCTTTTCTTCAAAATGAAGTTGCTGCTGTTTACATTGATATCTCACCAGATTCATTAAACATGTTGCTAGGCGATAGCCTATATGCGGCATATGAGTTTATGGCCACGGTTACCTATCAAAGCGCCAATTTTACCACTACAATTGACAGTATCGGTTTTAGAGCGCGCGGGAACACCTCCTTGGCCTCACAGAAGAAATCTTTCAAGGTCGATTTCAATCGTTTTTTACAAAGTCAGAAATTTCAGGGTTTAGAGGAAATGAACCTGAACGGAGAACACAACGATGTTTCAATACTAAGATCTTTTTTGTCTCATCATTTATTGCGTTCTGCTGGTCTTGCGTCGGCTCGGACAAGTTATGTGAAATTATACATTAACAATGAATATAAAGGACTATACATCAATGTTGAGCACCTCGATGATGAATTTTTAGACTTGCGTTTCCCAGGCCAGGCTAACGGTAATTTATGGAAGAGTGCTTACGGCGCAGATTTGACATGGTGGGGCACAAATCCGACCAATTATGATCAGGTTTATGAGCTTAAAACCAACAAAGATTCAGCTGATTATTCGGCCTTGATACACTTTATTGACGTGCTCAATAATACACCTGCAAGTGGCTTTATATGTGCAATTCAAGAGGTCTTTGATGTGGAGTTATTCTTGCGCAATATTGCCCTAGAAATATTGATAGGCCAGTGGGACGGTTATGCCTACAACAAAAATAATTACTACCTCTACCAACGTGAAAGCGACGGTAAGATCGTTTTTTTATCTTACGACCTAGATAATACTTTTGGCATCGATTGGTTCAATATCAATTGGGCACAGCGCAATATATATACGTGGTCGCCTTCAAATCAAGCCCGGCCGTTGTATACCAAATTTATGGCTAACCCTTACTTCAGGGATCGTTTTACATACCATATGTTGGATTTGCTTAATACGATTTGGAATGTCAATGATTTACAATTGCTACTCGAGCAAAAACAACAACTCATTGCTCCGGCTGCCTTAGATGACGATTACAAAGGATTGGATTATGGCTTTACCGATCAAGACTTTTTAAATGCACTACAGCAAACATGGGGAGCACATGTCAAAAGTGGCATAGTACCTTATTTACAAAATAGGAAAACGAGTGCACTTGCGCAGCTGAGTCCCTATGCGGCTTTGCCGAATCCTTGTTCAATTGGTCTTGATGAATTGAATTTACCTCAAGGTCAAGTACTTTTTGTAACCGATATCATTGGTAGGATAATAGATCCTGCGACTAAAAATTGTATAAAAATCCTGAACTTTGAAAATGGAACCCAACAACGCGTTTATGAAATGGAATAACCTTTTTTTGATCTTTTTATTTTTTGGTGCTTTTCGTGCACAAGTGCTTCAACACGTTGAACCCGCCAACTGGTGGGCAGGAATGGAACACCACCAAGTTCAGGTCTTGTTGCATGGTCAAGAAATTGCCAAGTATAAAGTAGAGGTCTCTGGCCTTCAAATAATAGAGGAAATCAGGACCGAAAATCCAAATTATATTTTCTTGACTTTAGAAACGGCTCAGAAAGTTGCGGGCACTTATCCGATTCGCCTGATAGATAAAAAGAAGGAAGTCGCAAGGCACACTTTTACCTTACTAGAGCGAAAACCCCAATCTCGCTACAGAAATAGTTTCAGCAGTTCTGATGTGATCTACTTGCTCATGCCAGATCGTTTTGCGAATGGTGATCCGACCAATGATTCTGAACAGGGCATGAAAGAGCAAGCCAATCCAACTTTACCAGGTGGCCGTCATGGTGGCGATCTCAAAGGTGTAAATGACCGCCTACAATACCTCAAAGACCTTGGCGCAACCACAATATGGATGACGCCATTTTTAGAGGACAACGAACCAGTTTATTCTTATCATGGTTACGCGCAATCCGATTTGTATAAAGTGGACCCGCGCTATGGGACCAACGATAGTTTCAAGACACTTGTTGCAAATGCGCACCAACTTGGTTTGAAAGTCATTAAAGATGAAGTACCAAACCATTGGTCGAGCAAACACTGGATGATACAAGATTTACCTACTAGCACTTGGGTGCATCAATTCGATCAGTTTACCCGCTCAAGTTACCGAACCACCACTCAGTTTGATCCTTACGCATCTGAGGCTGATAAAAAGGCATCAGCCGATGGTTGGTTTGATACCACCATGCCGGATATGAATCAAAATAATTCGTTTTTACTGACCTACCTCATTCAAAATACCATTTGGTGGATCGAGTATGCTGATCTAGACGGCTTGCGTGTCGATACCTATTCTTACAACGATAAAGCGGCAATAGCGGCTTGGACTAAAGCCATCATGAACGAATATCCGAATTTGAACATCGTTGGCGAAGTTTGGATGCACGACCAAGCACAAATGGCCTTTTGGCAAAAAGATAGCCCTCTTGGTGCTTTGCAGTCGTTCAACAGCTACATGCCTTCTGTCATGGACTTTACTTTACACGATGCCATGATGCAAGGATTCAACGAAAAAGAACAAGGATGGGATCAGGGTATGGTGCGTTTTTATGAAAACTTTACTCAAGACTACCTTTATGCGAATCCAAAGAATTTGTTGGTTTTCTTGGAAAATCACGACACCCAGCGCTTTAATGAAACGTACCCAGATTTAGCCAATTACAAGTTGGGATTAACCCTCATAGCCACTACACGCGGCATCCCACAGATTTATTATGGGTCGGAAATTGGCATGCGTGGAAGTAAAGCAGCCGGAGACGCCGATATTCGCCGCGATTTTTTTAAAGGTGCAGTGAGCGCAGAGCGAACGCCAGAGCAAGAGGCCTATTACCAGTTTACCAAAAGACTTTTTAGTTGGAGGTCTTCCCAAAAAGTCATCCACGAAGGCGAATTACTCCAATACGTGCCACAAAATAATGTATATGTTTACTTCAGGTATATTCGTCCTGAAAAAGCGGCAAGTCAAGATCCAGAAGTAATCATGGTCATTCTCAATAATTCATCCAAAGAAGAAGAAATAGCCTGGAGTCGTTACGCTGAAGGATTACATGGTTTTGAATTTGGCAAAGATGTTCTCACCAATCAAACTTTTGATTTCGAACAAAAAACGGGCAAAATCCAAGCTAAAACAGCTTACATCATTAAACTTCAACACTAAAATGCATTTTCAATCCCTATTATTTGCTGTATTATTTGCAGCAACTGCTTTATTTGGGCAGAACTCAAAGCGACAATTTGTTGGCATCGAACTGACAGAAAAAGGTGCCGAAATTCAGGTTTCTGATGGTAAATATATCATTTCAAAGTTATCTGAGTGTATCATTCAGACTGCATTTATTCCGAAGGGAGAAGCTGAAAAATCGGACAGTTCACATGCAGTTCTTTTACAATATCAGGCAAATTCTTGGGAATTCCAGGATTTGCAAACCGAAGCAGTAAAGGAAGTAAAAAGTAAAATGTACATCTTAAAAAGTGGCGCTATCGGCGTGAAGATCCTTACCCAACCGTTTGACATCTCTTATTTCTACAAAACGACAGAAGTATCGGAGGCACGCGGTTATTACTTTGAGCACACGCCGAAAATTGAATTTGACTTAGAACCTGAAGAAATATTAATGGGCGCGGGTGCCAGGTCACTTGGCATGAACCGTCGTGGCTTTCGTTTGCAATTGTACAATCGTGCGCATTACGGTTACGAAACGCATTCTGAACTCATGAATTTTACGATGCCAATTGTCCTCTCGGATAAAGGTTATGCCATTCACTTTGATAATCCGCAAATCGGTTGGCTTGATTTAGATTCAAAAAAAGAAAATAAGCTCACTTATGAGGTTATCGGAGGACCAATGCGTTACCAAGTCATTTTCTCAGAAAACTGGAAAGATTTAACCACCTCGTTAACCGCATTGCTCGGCCGTCAGCCCATGCCAGCGCGTTGGACACTAGGTAATTTTTCGAGCCGCTTTGGTTACCATTCTGAAGCCGAGGCAAAGCAAGTGGTGGCTGCATTTAAAAAAGAACAAATACCATTGGATGCTATTGTTTTCGACCTTTATTGGTTTGGCAAAGACATTCAAGGTACCTTAGGTAATTTTGAATTTTACAGAGACTCTTTTCCAAACGGTGAGAAAATGATCGCAGATTTTCGAAGTCAGAATGTAAAGACTGTACTCATCACAGAACCTTTCGTACTGACCACCTCTAAAACATGGAAAGAAGCCGAGCAGAAGAAGCTTCTCGGTACAGATTCACTTGGGTCTGCCTTTCGCTATGATTTTTACTTCGGAAACACAGGGCTTATTGATTTGTATAAACCTGAAGCACGGGTTTGGTTCTGGGAAATCTACAAAAAATTGCATGCATACGGGGTAGCCGGATTCTGGGGCGATCTCGGTGAGCCAGAAGTACATCCTACCAAACTCAAACATGGCGACAAATGGGCTGATGAAGTGCATAATATTTATGGCCACGATTGGGCACGCTTACTTTACAATGGTTATCGTAAAGAATATCCAACGGAGCGTCCCTTTATTTTAATGCGTGCTGGTTATTCTGGATCACAGCACTATAGTATGGTGCCGTGGTCAGGCGATGTCAACCGCACTTGGGGTGGACTCAAACCTCAAATGGAAATTTCCATGCAAATGGGCTTGCAAGGCATTGCTTACATGCACTCTGATTTGGGTGGTTTTGCAGGCGCTAATAACGATCCCGAGCTTTATGTGCGCTGGTTACAATACGGCGTGTTTCAGCCTATTTTTAGACCGCATGCGCAGCAAGAAGTAGCAAGTGAGGCTGTTTTCAAAGATGAACAAACAAAAGCACTGGCCAAGGCGGCAATTGAGTTGCGTTATCAATTATTGCCCTATAACTACAGCTTAGCTTATGAAAATGCAACAACAGGAATTCCATTGTTGCGACCTATTTTCATGGAATTCCCAACGGCTAAATGGTCATTTTCTGAAACAGAAACCTATATGTGGGGACCGTCCTTTTTAGTGCATGCCATTACTGACTCCATGAGTTCATCAAAGGAAAAGGTATACAAAACAAATCTCCCTGCGGATGCCTCCTGGTTTGATTATCATACAGGTTGTTTGGTTGTTAAATCAAAGGTAAATATGACCAATAATGGAAACTACAATGTAGTGTCTACAACCAAAATGCTCGATTATATTCCAATTTTTGTGCGTTCTGGATCCTTCATTCCGATGAGTCCTGTAGTGCAAGCAACAGAAAACTATCGAGATACCGCAGTTATACTTCATTTTTATATCGACCCCCAAGCTGAAGAGACGTCGTCATTTATCTGGTACGAAGATGATGGCTACACATTTGATGCGGAAGCCCAAGGTGCCGCAAAAAAATTAATTTGTTCGGTTTCGAATAATGGAGGCACTTGCACTGTGTTATTTAATCCTGAAATAGGAGAAAAAATTTGGGAAAAATTCTTTCATTTTAAGTTGCTGATCCATACACCAGACGCACCCAAAAGCATCTACATCAATGGCAAAAAAGCGGCATTTAAATTCAATAAAGCAGAACAAACTATTCTCATCAAAGATTATCCAAAACTAAAAATTCAACAAGCTGGGTTGAAAATGGAAATTTTATGGTGATAACTTTTTCTTTGTGTCAACTTGACATTAAGAAAAAATCAAATATATTTGACTGATTAATCTGTAAAACGCTAAAACGAGAACTATGCAAAAGAAAACTACTACAAGTTTTTTTGCCTTCTTGGTGCTTCTTTGTTTTTCCTCATTTGCCCTAGCGCAAACCGGAATCCGAGGAACCATCACAGACGCTGCCGGAATTCCGCTCTTCAATGCATCCGTATTGGTAGAGGGCCAGGGCAAAGGCGCGGTATCTAACGACAAAGGATACTATGAAATTACTGGTCTAAAGGCCGGATCCTACAATTTGATATTCAAATACATGGGTTTCAGTCCTCAAAACGACCAAGTAACGGTTGTGGCCAATCAAATGATTACCAAAGACTTTCAGTTTGCTTCCAAAACGCAGGATGTCAGTGATGTAGTTGTTATTGGTTATGGTACCCAACGCACCAAAGACCTCACTGGATCTGCAACGGTTATTAACGAGAAAAACTTTGTGCAGGGCTCATTGGCCACTCCAGAGCAACTCGTTATGGGTAAGGTTGCAGGTCTAAAAGTAACCTCCAATGATGGTGCACCAGGTTCGGGTAGCACGCTTCGTTTACGCGGAGGTACCTCAATCAATGCTTCCAATGACCCATTAATCGTTGTTGATGGTGTTCCGCTCGATAACGGCGGCATTGCTGGTGCAGCAAACCCTTTGTCTTTGATCAATCCCAATGATATTGCGTCGTTTGTTGTGCTCAAAGATGCTTCCGCTACAGCTATTTATGGCTCTAGAGCTGCAAACGGTGTCATTCTCATTACAACCAAAAGAGGTTCGGCATCTAATGATGTGAAAGTAGTACTCGATTCAAAGACTTCCGTTTCTACAATTGCCAAATTTTTTGATGTACTCAGTGCGGACTCCCTTCGCAATTTGGTAAATGCCAACGGTACAGCTCAACAAAAAGCGCTTCTCGGCGACTCCAGTACAGACTGGCAGCGTCAGGTATTTCGCAATGCAGTAGTTACGGACAATAATGTTTCAATTACAGGTGGGATTAAAAATTTCCCATATCGTTTATCAGTAGGTAACCGTATTGATAACGGAATCCTAAAAAGAGATCAGTTTGCGCGTACTTCAGTAGGTTTGAACATGAATCCATCATTTTTGGATAAAACCTTACAATTAGAGGCCAATGTGAAATACGTTCAAACGGCTTCGTTTTTTGCCAATCGCGGTGCTTTGGGAGCTGCATTTTTTGATCCAACTCAACCCGTTTATTCAGGTTCAGAAGCTTATGGTGGTTATTTCGAATGGATAGACAATAACAAGCCGAACACGCTATCTCAGCGCAATCCACTTGGCCTTATTGAGCAAATGACGGACCAAAGTAAAGTAAATCGTGCTATTGCCAATGCTAAGCTTACTTATAACTTGCCGTCTTTACCTTCGTTTAAAGCCACCGTCAACGTGGGTGGTGACTACTCAGAAGGCACCGGATATACTATTACACCTGCAACCTCAGCTTCGGGATATTTTACAGATGGCCGTTATTCTAAATACCGCACATCGAAGTCAAATAAATTATTCGAATCCTACTTGAGCTATAACTCAGGTAGCAAGTGGGAAGATCAAACTTTAGAAGTTGTTGCCGGTTATTCTTACCAAGATTGGGATACCGAAAGCCCTAATTTCCCAACTTGGAATGAAGCACAAGACAGTGTTATTGCGCCAGAGGCGGCGTTTCCATTTTATACCCGCAACGTTTTGATGTCTTACTACGGTCGTGCCATTTATAACTATGCCGGTAAATATGTCTTCAATGTGTCGGTTCGCCGCGATGGTTCTTCACGCTTTAGTCCAGATACACGTTGGGGTATTTTCCCAGCTGCCTCTGCGGCTTGGTTGATCTCTGAAGAGGATTTCCTCAAAGACAGCAAAACAATCAACATGCTCAAATTGCGCGCTGGTTGGGGAGTCACCGGTCAACAAGATGGCATTGGTGACTACGCCTATATTGGTAACTATTTCCAAGGTGCAACAACCGCTCAATACGCTTTTGGAGGCCAGTATTACCAAGTATTGCGTCCTGCTGGTTTCGATGCAAACCTCAAATGGGAAACCACTTCCTCTTACAATATTGGTTTGGATTTCGGTTTCAAAAACGACCGATTTTCTGGAAGTGTTGATCTCTATCAAAAAGATACGCGCGACTTGTTAGCAACAGTTCCGGTTCCGGCTGGTACCAATTTTACCAACGAAATCTTGACCAACGTTGGTGCGATGCAAAACCGCGGTGTTGAAATCTCTTTGAACTCTGGCCTCATTGCGACCAAAGACATGCGTTTGGATTGGACCATCAATGCAACTTACAACAAAAACGAAGTATTGAAGCTCGCTCAAGTGCTTGACACCACATCACCAGGTGTCTTGATCGGCGGTATTGGCGGTGGTATTGGTAACACCATCCAAGCACATCAAATTGGATACCCTACCTATACTTTCTTCGTTCTTGAGCAGCAATATGATTCTCAAGGCCGTGTCATCGAAGTAGGATCTCAAGCTGAAATCGATATGAACGGCGATGGCAACATTACTGCTGCCGACAAATGGAAAGATACCAATGCCTTTGTTGATCGCAACAAAGACGGCATCATCAATGTCAAAGACCGTTACTATGCTGGTCAGGCAGCACCAAAAATGTTCTTTGGAACTGCATTTAATTTCCAGTACAAAAAGTGGTATGCTGGTTTTTCAGCACGTGCAGAATTGGGTGCTACTATTTACAACAATATTCATTCAAATAGTGCCACTTTCCAAACAATTGATGGTACCAAAAAATACCTCAACAACATCAGCTCTTTGTACTATCAAGATGAAGTACAGCGCACCACTGCAAGTCAGTTAATGTCTGATCATTATCTGGAAAGTGCTAATTTCTTGCGCATGGACTTCATTAATGTGGGATACAACTTTGGTAAACTAGGTTTTGCGAAAGAAAAAGTTGGTCTAAACGTCAATTTTGTTGTACAAAATGCTTTTGTACTTACAAAATACAGCGGTCAAGATCCAGAAATTGGTGGAGGTATCGACAACAATTTCTATCCACGTCCACGCGTGTATTCAGTTAACTTAACATTCAATTTCTAATTTTT
>VHBC01000019.1 GCA_016872115.1 Sphingomonadales bacterium
GCTTCGCCTTGGAGCACAGCATGAATAAATAAAGCTCTATCTTGTTTGGTGGAAATAATGATATCACCTGGTTTCAACTCGATTTCTTTTTCAACGGTTTCAATTTGGATTTGCGACAATTTAAAATGACCTTCATAGGGTCGACTTGGTGCTTTATAATTTTTTACAATTTGGCAATAAACCGTTTTCTTAACAAAATCAGTAACGACTTCAAACTGCACGCCGTTCATTTTCAAAAAGTCAATAATTTGGCTTTCTTGTCCTCCGACAATATAGCATGCAGGTACCTTGACTGAATCTTGCGGCGTGTAATGATTGTAGTAGGGAATGTATTTCTCGTATGGTTGAGCGCGGTCGTATTCGAGTTGTGCTAGCCCTGTGATCGGATGAATCGGATAAACGGCTTTGTATCCTTTGAAGCGAATGCTGTCTTTTGGGCTTTCATTTAGTTGATAATTGAATTTGTAGTACGATAGGTGCTGGCCCCAAATTTTTGCTTCGTTTCGAGCACTTTCAATTTGAGCGCTATTATTGATCACATAAGCGATGGTGGCATTCATAAATTGGAGGGTTGCCAAAACGCGTTCTGGGAAAGGTTTAAGCATGTGCGTTTCGACGGTAAACGAAAGGCTATGAAACAAACTTGCATAACCCATAGCGTAGCGCGGTAAATCATTGAAGGCAATGATGCCTTGTTCTGGCGTTTCTCCTTTTAGTTCCACATATGGATAAAGCTCAAAATTTCCAATCTGACAGTATTCCTTGAGTGTTGGAATACAACTTTCATAGGTGAGTTGTTGCATACTTGGCGCCAAGCGCTCTTTCATGGAACTAATGTAGGTAAGGGTATAAGGATAATCTGCGCCATTAGAGACATGGTTATCGATAAAAACATCGGGGTCGAGCGCTTGGAAAATTTTTACAAAAGTGTGGGTATTGACAGCATCCATTTTGGTGAAGTCTCGGTTGAGATCCAAGTTTTTGCTCGAGCCCCGAAACCCGTATGCTTCTGGTCCGTTTTGATTGGCCCGGCTTGATGACGACCGGTTATACATACCGCCCACGTTAAAGGCAGGAATAAAAGCAATGAGTGGTAAGTCTGCGCCATCTCTACTTTTTGTGGGTTTACCTGCTCGTATCCATTGCTCCAGCCATATGAGGCAAGCATTGATGCCGTCGGGCTCGCCCGGGTGAATGGCATTGTTGATCAAGATGGTGGTAGAAGAACGCGCTTTCTCGAAAGTTTTGGTCGAATCTTTGGCGCCGTTCACCACGCATAAATAAATAGGTTGTCCATGATCTGAGGGCCCCATGTTATAGAGCTTGATTTCTTTGTGCTCACGGTCTATTTTCTGCAGCTCGGAAATGAGTTCAGGATAGGTTGGGGAGGTGTTTCCCATCCATTTTTGTTGGGCAAAACTGAGTGTGCTTGCTCCAATCGAAACGGCGAATAAAAGTGTTTTCATGTTGCTAAATTACAAAAACGCAATTTGGCAACAGGTGCGATTGCTTTTGGTTAGAAAGAAGGGCAGCTGAGCTTTCGGAAATCGCGCACTGGTTTTTTACATTTGAGGTTGATTCCCAATGACACCTCGTGCGAGCCGCCACTCACCCCATTACCAATTGGTGAAACCGTTAGGTCATAGCTGTAGCCAATTCTGTATTTATCTGTAGTGAGCCCAACAGTTAAGATGAATGCATCTTTGTTGCGGTACCAAGCCCCAATAGTGAAGCTTTCATAGCGCAGGTAAGCGCCAATATTGAGTTGTTGGAAGCCATTTTGATATTGGTAAATGACATTTGGTGACAAAAAGGTCGTGCTCGAATAGCGGCCGCGCTGTCCAAGTTTGATATTAGCACCCATGTGGCCAGTAAATTTTATTGGCAATCTGGATTGCCCAAGAATCAGCGACTCATCAGGACGATTCAAATGATGGAAGGCGCCGCCAAAATAAAAATTCTTGCTAAAACCCACAAATCCTGCCGATACATCGAAGAAGCCGCGGCGGCCATTGCCGCGTGGCACATCACCGGTCTGATAAATAAAGCCTCTACGCGGATCAATCATGTCGCCAAAGGTGAGTTTACTCCAGTCGAGGTATTTCTGATAATACGCCGCTTGGGTTCCGAACATGAGTCTAAATTTCCGATTTACTTTTAAGTAGTACGAGTAACTTGCGCCAATCATAGAAGTTTGAATGGTTCCTTGACCTTGTTGATCATGCATTGCCACGAGGCCAACACCACCAGAAATATTTTTAAAGTAGCTGTCGTAAGCGGCTGCATAGGTGATGTAATTGCCAGTGAGTTGAGGCCATTCGTTTCGGTAATTGAGTGCGACTCTCGGGCAGCCGCTCGAACCAGACAATGCCGGGTTCAAATAGGACGGATTTGAATAAAACTGGGTAAACGTGGGGTCCTGGGCACTGGCTGACCATGCACTAACCAAAAATACAGCGGTACAAACTATTTTTTTCATGATTACAAACTGATATAACGACGCGCTTGGCGACTATTTTGTGAATAAATTCTGAATGTGAGTTGATGCAGAAAACTTGGAGAGTTGACCGTTAAGAGTTGTTGTTGACAACTCTGTAAGAGGAGGGCGGTATGTCTTCCAAAATAACCAATAGCGGCTTGGTATTGTTGGTTATTTCCCATGTTGAGTCCAAATTGCCATTTGTTGATGTTCAATTGAACACCTGCATGGAATTGCGTTTGGAGCCGGTTGCTGGTAAAGAGTAAGTATGGGGAGAGGCGCATTTTTTCATTTCGCGAAGCATATTGAGTACCAAGCGCAAGTGTGAGTTGTTGGGGTGCCCGGCTATTTTGCGGATTTTGTTCATTACCCATTGCGTAGTCAAAATGCTTAAATACATTTTCTAGTTGAGCGCTTGCAAAAAGAATAGGGGTCTGGACGGCTAAGCTAAGATCGAGGTCGCGGTAAAACAAGCGACGTCCTATGCCTTGAGTAGAGTCAATATTGATTTCACGTAAGTCTGAATTTTGGAATTCGATAAAAGAAAGTTGCTCAAGTTTAGCAGAATTCACCTGACGTGAACCCATGCGAAATCGGGCTGCAGGTTCGATAATAAGCTGACGGGTCAACATGAGTTTTGGCGCTGCAATAAAACCGATTTCAAAGTCTGTAATAGCTGCGCCAGCGTATTGCATGTAATTGGCTTGTAATCCAAAACCAGCCTTTAAATTCCTAGCATAACCGTCCAGACTGATACGCTGCCCTAGTAAGGCTTGTTCTTGTTGGGTGCCGGTACGTGCCATACTAGCGCTTTGGAAGCGCGTCTGGGATTGAGAACCTACACTGCTGATATTGGCATCTATGTTGGACTTTCCAGGCAATAGCAAATCATAGGACTGGTTATTTGATAATCCGAGTTCTTTTTGGGCAAATTGACTCATGCGCTGAATAGCCGGCCAGTGGTAGTTTTTGTTGCGATTGTTTTCCACTTCAATACCCGCCAAATACTCAAAGCGAAGGTCGGTGCGGTAGCCATTGATCAGGTTTGGAAATCGCAAAGAGAGTAGATCGTTTTCCGTAGTTGTAGTTGTAAAGGTAGAGGTAGTAGAAGAAGAGAACAGAGAAACAGGTGTGATTTGGAGATTTGGAAAATTGTCAGCTACGAAAGTTGATGTTGTCGTTAAAAGTGGCGCTGCTTGGATTGGTGTGAAGTGTTTCTTTTGCTGATTCAGGTTCTTTAAAATTGAAGGTTTAGCGGCATACATCTTTGCCGCGCTAGCAACGTGTGCTTCTTGCTTGAAGGTGTAACTCCAGGCGAATAAAAGTACGAGTAGGGCAGCCGCTGCGTAATAATAGTTTTGGCTGAATTTCCTTTTGTGATACAATGCTGCCTTGGGCTCAAATGTAATGGGCGCCGCTGTATAGCTGGTTTGTTCCCAGGCGTCTTGCTCTAGGCTCAGCTCGGGGTTTTGGGCAAAAAATTGATCGAGCAATTCTTGCTGTTCTTGGCTTAGATTTCCTTCTACGGAATCAAATAGCCATTGATCTAGGTTGTCTAAAGTTGGTTTCATGAAGCCAATACAAATTGTCCTTTAATGCGTTTTTTAACTTTGAGCCTCGCTCTAAAAAGATATACCTTCACTTGGGCTTCTGTCAAAGACAGCAGCTCGCCAATTTCTTGATAGGCGTATCCTTCGAGGTCTCGAAGCAACAAGATGCTTTTTTGCAGCGGAGGCAAATCGGCGACCAAGAGGGCAATTAGCTGTTGGTTTTCGAATTGTTTTTCACTGCTCTGCGTTTGTTTCCAATACAAAGAATCGAGGTGTTGTTGCCTGATTTTATTGCGTTTGACCTGATTGAGCATCAGGTGGTTGGCGCAAGTAAATAACCACGATTTGGCCTTTTCTACTGGAACCTGTTTCTTGTTGATCCACAATTTTTCAAAGCAATCTTGTACGGTATCGCGTGCGGGCTCTACATCTCTAATGAAATGCAAGCAAAACCTGAACAGCGTATCGCTGTGTTGGTCCACGCAGGTATTGTAGTCGTTGCGGTTCAAAATTGTGTCTGGCAATAGAACAATTTGTTGGTCGCAAAAGTTACAAGTGGATAACTTTTACTACAGAAAATTACGATTTTTTTATGGGATAAAAAAATGAGCCTTTAAAACCCGAAGTTATCGAAGCCGGTTTGAGTGAGTTCTTGGTATTTTTCTTCGTTGAATTCGTAAAGCAAAGATGGCTTGTGTGGGACGCCACGTTGTTTTTCTCGTAGGCTAGATAGAATGTTTAGTTTTTGGATTTTTCGTCGGAAATTGCGTTTGTCCAGTGGTTTGTCTAAGATAGATTCGTAAAGACGGTGCAACTGACTTAGCGTGAATTTTTGAGGCAAAAGGTTAAAACCAATAGGCTGAATTTTGATTTTTTGCTTGAGCTTGTCTTTGGCTGCTTGCAAAATTTCATAATGATCAAAAGCCAATTCGGTTATTTGATTGACAGGCACCCAATCGGCGTTTTTGGCAAAAGAAGAGGCCTGTGGTTTGTAGTGGGACATGGGCACAAGTGTATAGTACGCCACGGTTATTACGCGGGCTTCAGGTTCTGCACGGATGCTTTTGAGCCACTCGCGGTCAGACTCTTTAAGGATGCGATCTGGGTCACCGAATGCGCCAACTTGCTCGAGATAAATATTGTTGAGTCCAGTGAGTTCGTCGAGCACCCTGTTTGCAGCCATGTCTAGGTTTTCGTTATCGTAGATGAGGTTGCCTGGTAGTGCCAAACGCGGTCCAAAAGCAGAGGAGATTTCGCCGCGATCGATGAGCAACACGGTGAGTTGTTCGAGGTCAAAACCAAAAATAACGCAGTCTACCGAGACGTTTGGATTGAGTTCTGAATTGAAATTTTTTGGTTTGTGCTGCACGTATGAAGTATTATCTATATATTTGGATAGTGTAAAATTGACACAAAGCTAACATTCACTCTATAACAACTTATGTATTTCATTATTGAAAGTGGTTCTACCAAAAGCGATTGGGTATTAGTACACAACAAAAATAACCAAAGTTTTTTTTCAACAATGGGCTTTAATCCATATTTTCATTCAGCGGATATTATTGAGGCTGAGTTGAAGAAAAACGCAGACATTATGAAAGTAGTTCCTTCCATTAAAGGAATTTACTTTTACGGGGCTGGCTGTTCAAGTCCAGAACTCAATGAAATTGTCGAAGAGGGCTTAAAAAGAATTTTTCCAACAGCCTCTATTTTAGTTGAGCACGACCTTTTGGCTTGTGCCTATGCTACCTATTCGGGTAAACCGGGCATTTCTTGTATCATCGGTACTGGCAGCAATTCATGTTATTTTGATGGTCAAAATCTTTTGGAGGAAGTTCCGGCTTTGGGCTACGTTCTCGGAGATGAAGGCAGCGGCAGTTATTTCGGCAAACAATTGTTATCCGCCTTCTTGTATCATCATTTACCCCGAGACATCGAAGCTGATTTTATTGCGACTTATCAATTAGACAAAGATCAAATTGTAGATAGGGTGTATCGTGAGCACAATGCCAATGTATTTATCGCTTCTTTTATGCCTTTTATTGCAAAGTACAAAGCTCATCCTTTCTTTTCAGAAATGGTATACAAAGGCTTCAAGCATTTCATGCAAGTGCATGTATGTTGTTACGACAACTACAAAGAAACAGAAGTGCATTTTGTTGGTTCACTTTCCAAAATTTTTGAGAAAGAATTAGATAAAGCTGCAGCCGAACTTGGCATACAAATTGCCTCTATTGTTCAAAAACCAGTTATTGGATTGGTGAATTACCACCTTCAATACATTCTCAAAACTGTAAATGCTTAAATCATGAAATCACTCATTCTTACCTTATTATTCGGCCTCATATCCCTTCAAGCAGCTGCTCAATTAAAAACGCCTGAGTGGGTTAAAAGCGCCACTATCTATGAAGTAAACGTGAGACAGTTTTCTCCGGAAGGCAATTTTGCCGGCGTTCAGGCCCAATTGCCGCGGCTCAAAGAAATGGGTGTGGACATCATTTGGCTGATGCCAATTCACCCCATCGGAGAATTGAATCGAAAAGGTTCTCTTGGAAGTTATTATGCCGTTCGCGATTACCGAGAAGTTAACCCCGAATTCGGTAGCCACGAAGATTTTGCCGCAATGGTCAATGCTGCACACGAACTCGGTATTAAAGTCATTTTAGATTGGGTAGCCAATCATACCTCACCAGACCACGTCTGGATCCAACAAGGTCACAAAGATTGGTATACTTTAGACGCCAATGGCAATGTACAACCTACGCTTGGCACGGACTGGACTGACGTCGCCGACCTCAATTTTGATAATAAAGCCATGCGCCAAGAAATGATCAATTGTATGGCAGGATGGGTTCGAGACTATGACATCGACGGTTACCGTTGTGATGTTGCGGGTTGGGTACCAATTGATTTCTGGAAAGAAGCCCGCACTGCATTGGATGAGATTAAACCGGTTTTCATGTTGGCCGAAGCTGAAGGAAACGAGTTATACCAAGCTTTCGAAATGACCTACGGCTGGGAGTTACACCATATTATGAACGATATTGCTCAAGGTAAAAAGAATGCTGCGGCAATTCATGAATTTTTTGCCAAACCAGCACTTCCAAATAATGGTTTTCAAATGAATTTCACCTCAAATCACGACGAAAATTCTTGGAATGGTACAGAGATGGAGCGTTTGGGCGACGCCAGACTCTGTTTTGCCGTTTTTGCAGCCACTATTGACGGCATGCCTTTAGTTTATAACGGTCAAGAAACTTCTCTAGACAGACGCCTCAAATTCTTTGAGAAAGATCCGATTGTGTGGCGTAAAATGGATTTGGTTCCTTTTTATCAAACTTTATTGAACTTACATCAAACGCATCCTGCACTAATCGTGGCTAAAGGTCAAACTAAACCGCGTTTCTTGACAAAAAACACCGACAAAAGCACCTTGGCTTATGTAAGAGAATCAGGCGATCGAAAGGTACTTGTTGTGCTCAACCTAAGTGCAAAAGAGCAAACTGTTGTGCTCAAAGATCCGAGCGTTGCGGGTAAATACCAAAATTTATTCTCAGGTCAAGCACTCACCATAAAAGTCAATCACCAAGAAAAACTTGCTCCTTGGGGTTACGCCGTATACGTTCGTTAATTTTTTTAACGTAAACCAACTATGCAAATTAAACCTACACTTTCTTTCTGGCAAATTTGGAACATGAGCTTTGGCTTCATGGGCATCCAATTTGGATGGGGCCTGCAAATGGCCAACATGAGTTCTATTTATGAAAGTCTCGGTGCCAAACCTGAGCAAATCCCGGGTCTTTGGCTAGCGGCGCCGCTTACCGGTCTGCTCGTTCAGCCCATCATTGGCTACCTCTCTGATCGCACTTGGCACCCTGTTTGGGGTCGCCGCCGACCTTTCTTTCTCATTGGCGCTATTTTGAGTTCGCTTTGTTTGTTTTTAATGCCTTCGTCATCCACACTTTGGATGGCTGCAGGCTTGCTTTGGGTTTTAGATTCCTCTATTAATATCAGCATGGAGCCATTTCGCGCATTTGTTGCCGATCAATTGCCTGCCGAACAACGCACGCGCGGTTTTTCCATGCAGAGTTTCTTCATTGGAATAGGAGCAACAATTGCCAGTGCCTTACCGTGGATTTTTACCAATTGGTTCAACATTGACGGAACCGCCAATAGTGGAGAAATCGCTGCAAATGTTAAATGGAGTTTTTACATTGGAGCAGTAGCTTTTTTAGGTGCCGTCTTATATACGGTTTTTACCACCAAAGAATATCCTCCAACTACCCAGCAATTAGATGAACAAGCTCAAGGAAAAGGATTCGTTCATGGTGTTAAAGAGATAGCAGAGGCCATCTCAAACATGCCTAGAAGAATGCGTCAATTGGCACTTGTTCAGTTTCTAACTTGGCCTGGCTTGTTTTTAATGTGGTTTTTCTTTACCACTGCTGTAGCTTCCGAAATATTCAAAGGAGAACCTGGATCTGAGGTTTATGGCAAGGGTGCTGATCTTGCAGGATTAGCTTATTCATTTGAAAATGTAATCACTTTCTTGTTTGCACTTGTATTGCCTTTTTTAGCTGCTAAAATTGGACAAAAATGGACGCATTTTACCAGTTTATTCATTGGCGGTTCTGGTTTGCTTCTGCTCAATTTTGTAAATGTGAATAATGCTTGGATGCTCTTTTTAATAATGGCGCTCGTCGGCATAGCTTGGAGTAGCATCCTTTCAATGCCATACGCAATGCTAGTTCCTTGTTTACCACCACACAGAATCGGCGTTTATATGGGGATTTTCAATTTTTTCATTGTGCTCCCTGAAATTATCGCTTCCCTGTTTTTTGGCGACATCATGAGTGCTTGGCTTGATAACTCTCGAATTGCCGCTGTAACAGTCGGCGGAATCTTATTGATCATTGCCGGTGTTTTAACGTTGCGCATTAAAGAGGAAAATGTCTAAAAAAAGAGCCTTTCTTTTTGACCTTGACGGCGTCTTGGTCAGTACCGAACACAACCATTTTTTAGCGTGGCAGCGCTGCGCGCATTCACTTGACATCCCATTTACAGAAAAAGAAAACGAACTTTTAAAAGGCTTTAGTCGCGTAGATTCATTGAAAAAAATCCTCGAACTTGGCAATAAATCAATTTCAGGTGAAAAATTTGAAGCCTTTCTTATCAGTAAGAATGATTTCTATTTGGAATCCATCCAAGATCTGAATCAAGGTAACCTTTTGCCGGGTGTACTTGATTTACTAACCCAAGCCAAAGAGAGGGGAGTACGCCTCGGTGTTGGATCTTCGAGTAAAAACGCCAATTTTATATTGGAAAAATTGCAAATCCGCGAATTTTTCGAAGTTGTCATTGATGGAAATGGCGTTTCATACCCCAAGCCACATCCTGAGGTATTTTTAAATGGGGCAAAAGCACTTGGTGTTGAACCGGCCAACTGCTTGGTTTTTGAAGATGCCGAATCTGGCATAGCCGCAGCCCAAGCAGGGGGCTTTACAGCCGTGGGCGTTGGCAACCCGAACATTGCAAACATAGCAGATATATATATGAACGATTTGACTGAATTTAGAGTAGAGCAGTATGCGTAATTTATTTGACATCGATCCTTGGAAGATCATCGAAAGCAAATTTGATCCAAGTAAGCAAAAGCAAGCAGAAAGTATATTTAGTATAGGTAATGGTTCTTTTGGACAACGCGCCAATTTTGAAGAAAATTACAGTGGTGCTTCCTTACAGGGAAGTTATATCGGTGGTGTATATTACCCCGACAAAACACGCGTCGGTTGGTGGAAAAACGGCTATCCAGAATATTTTGCCAAAGTACTCAATTCAACCAACTGGATAGGTATCGACATCAGTATAGACGGCGAGCATCTGGATTTAAATCAGCAGCAAATTAAACACTTTCACCGTGAACTCGACATGCAAAATGGCTTGCTCAAACGCAGCGCAAGGGTCGTATTTAGCAACGGTAAAGAACTCGAAATTGAGAGCATTCGCTTTTGCTCTATGGCACGTGAAGAAATTGGTGCTATTGCATATAGTGTGACACCCCTCAATTTTAGTGGTAACGTCAAATTTACGCCTTACCTCGATGGCAAAGTCAGTAACCACGATGCCAATTACGATGAATTCTTTTGGGTAGAAGATTCTAGAAAGGTTGACCTTCAAAAAGGCATATTGTGTACGCGAACCAAAAAAACCGATTTTTGTGTCGCGACAGCCATGCGTTTTAGCTTTTGGCGCGAGCAAGAATTACTCACGATTCATCCCAATGTAGCCCAACGCGACTTCTATGTTGAAAACAACTTTGAACACTATTTAGAGAAAGGGATTCGCTTTACGCTCAAGAAATATGTGGCCATCACCTCCACAATCAATCATTCTGAATTTGAGTTGGTAGCCAAAGCCATCAAACGCGTTCGAGAGGCATATACTACAGGTTTTGATGCTTTGCGTTCAGAACACGAAGCCGCTTGGCAAGCCATCTGGGATAGCGCCGATATCTCCATCGAAGGTGATGTGGCCTCGCAGCAAGGTATTCGTTTCAATATTTTTCATTTGTACCAGACCTACACAGGTAAAAACGCCAAGTTAAATATTGGACCTAAAGGATTTACCGGTGAAAAATATGGCGGTGCCACTTATTGGGATACCGAAGCTTATTGCTTGCCTTTTTATTTAAAGACAACCGACCCTAAAGTAGCACGTCAACTTTTGGTTTACCGTTACAATCACCTCGGTAGAGCCATTGAAAACGCTGAAAAGTTAGGTTTCAAAGATGGCGCAGCACTCTACCCAATGGTCACGATGAACGGCGAGGAATGCCACAACGAATGGGAGATTACCTTTGAAGAAATTCACCGCAATGGCGCAATTTCCTTTGGTATTTATAATTACGTTCGCCACACCCGAGATACAGACTACTTGGAAACCTATGGTTTGCCTGTTTTGGCTGGAATTGCACGTTTTTGGGCGCAGCGTTTCAATTGGTCTGAAGCCAAAAAGGCCTACGTGATGCTCGGTGTAACGGGTCCTAACGAATACGAGAACAACGTCAACAACAATTGGTACACCAATTACATTGCACGTTGGTGTATTGCCTATTGCTTGGAGGTTAATTCCAAAGTAAGCAAAGGACTTGTTGAAAAATTAGCTCCACGAGAAATCGAGCAGTTTCAACACATCGTCGACAACGTTTATTTCCCGCAAATCGACGGGACCAACATTTACTTACAACAAGACGGCTTCATGGATAAAGAGCAGTTGTCGGCCTCTGATATCCCCGTCGCTGAGCGCCCAATCAATAAGCATTGGTCTTGGGATCGTATCTTGCGCTCTATTTTTATCAAACAAGCAGACGTCTTACAAGGCTTGTACTTGTTTGAGGACCATTTCACTGAAGAGGTAATACGAGAAAACTTTGATTTTTATGAACCCAAAACAGTTCATGAATCGTCGTTATCACCTTGTGTGCACGTTATTTTGGCAGCCAAAATCAAGCGACTAGACAAAGCCTTGGAATTGTATTTACGAACCTCACGTTTGGATTTAGATGACTATAACCACGAAGCAGACGAAGGCTTACATATTACTTCAATGGCCGGCACCTGGATGTCCGTGGTTGAAGGCTTAGCCGGTGTTCGTGTCTATGAAAATGGCTTGGCCATCAATCCGCAAATTCCAAAACCTTGGAAAAGCTATGCATTTCAAATTCGCTATCAAAACCAACCATTAGCACTAGCGATTGATCAACAAAAAGTAACGATCACTAATTTAGGTTCAGCGCTTGTTTCTTGCCAATTAGCAGGTTCCCAAATCGATATCGAGGCAGGGGCCATGCACGAAGCAGCTTTTGAGAAATTCGAGTTATCATGAGAAAATTATTTCTTTTGGGTTTTGCCTTTATCCTTGGCAATTCTCTTTTAAGTCAGGTCAATCCAACAAACCGTCAGGTAGTAGTGCAAGCCTATTGGTGGGACTACTGGAATACCAATTATCCTAATGGTTGGGCAAACTACCTCACTGAACTTGCGCCGCGTTTGGCCGAAATGGGTGTAGATGCAATCTGGATTCCACCAACGATCAAAAATTCGGGGACCAACAGTGTGGGTTATTCGCCTTTTGATCACTACGATCTTGGTGATAAATTTCAAAAAAACAGTACCAAAACACGTATTGGTGACAAAGACGAACTCTTGCGAATGGTGGCCGTTATGCACGCCAACGGCATTGACGTTATCCAAGATTTGGTACTTAACCATGTGAGCAATGCGGGGAGTGCAAATGGATCGGGCGGCCAAGATCCCGCTGCCATGGACGACGGCCAAAATAACCGCTATAAGAATTTTCGTTATGTCAGCTACAAAACACCTGCTTCTGCTGAAAGCGCGACCAACTACTTAGCTCGAGAAGGCCGTTTTGCGAAAAATTGGCAAAACTTTTATCCCAATAACAACAATCTTTGTTGTACCAATGACCTGAATTCGCCTTATTGGGGGCCTGATATTTCGTATGAAAGCAATGCTTTTGGAACATCTTCTAATGCTACATATAATCCAACTCAAAGTACTGATTATATGCGCAATGGAATGCGAAACTGGCTCATCTGGTACAAAAAACAAGTGGGTTTTGACGGCGTTCGACTTGATGCCGTAAAGCATTTTCCGAACTATGTATCTGAAGACGTCCTGTGGAACCTTCAGTTTGGCTCCATGTGGGCGAGCGGCGGCCAAGAAATGTTTGCAGTTGGTGAGTGGGTTGGTGGTACCGCGCAATTAGATGCGTGGGCCGATGCGGTTCAAAATAGGGCAGGTACCTTTGATTTCAATTTGCGTTTTGCGCTTTCGTCCATGGTTACCAGCAATGGCAACTATGATTTAGGTCAAATACCGTCGCAACAGCAACAAAATCGCCAGCGCACCGTTCCTTTTGTGAACAACCACGACACCTTCAGGCCGCAACTTTCTGCCCAGGGCAACTACACTGGATGGAATTCAGGATCTGAGTTGAGTCCGCATATAGAGCCCAATGATCCGAGAAATTCGGCCGCACACGCCATTGTAATGGCAATTGATGGTGCGCCGCAGCTTTTCTTTGAAGACATATTTAATGTAGGCTACAATGGCAATCGATTTGGACACCAACCGACTGACGAACTCGCATTACCCCTAGACGCTGATGTGGTTAATCTATTATGGTGTCATCAGAATCTACATTTCAAAGAAGGCGCCTACTTTGTGCGCTGGCAAGCGCCTGATGCGTTGGTTATTGAACGCGGAGCAAAGGCCCTCATTGGCGTTACAGATAACTGGAACCAATGGCAGAACTTAAATGGCGTTCAAACCAACTGGCCCGATGGCACCGTTTTGGTAGATTATTCAGGTGCCAATAGCAATTCTACAACTGTTTATGGCGGGGGTAAAGTCAATATTTCAATTCCACCCTGTGATGGCAGTGCTAATTTTGGACGCCGGGGCTATTGTGTATGGGCACCTCAAGGAATAGATACAAACTATGTACGTCCGGCCAAAAATGTCGTCCAAGAATGGGAAATGAACGACGATCTCGGCGATCGGCATGCCAATTCTTTACAGCAAGGCGGTAAATTACCATCGAATAGTCTAGATTGCCGCGTTGTAGGCCGTATTTATGCCAAACAAGGAGAAAGCGTCCAAATTGAATGGTATCCGAGTGCACCAACACTCGGACTTACTTTAAGTATTTTAGACAAAAACTGTGTGCCAATCGATTCACTGACTCAGGTGGGTAACGGCACCTTTAGTTTTACCCCGACTTACAGTGGCTGGCATACCATTCGTTTGCGCAACGCTACGGCAACCCAAGTTGGTCAACATTGTTGGGTAAAAGCCATTTATCAAGCACCAGCTGTTGTTCAGACCAACGAAGTGAAAAATAAATGTGCTTGCACCTACACCGATCCAAATGCGAGTCTGGATCAAGTCAATTTCAATTTAGAAATAGCTTTGTATCCTAATCCAAATTGTGGACAATTCGAGATAATGCTGCCTCAGGATTTCTCAATTGAGCAACTAGACATCACCGATATACATGGTAAACTCGTGGCGTTTAAATATGAAAAGAAGGCCCCAACAACACTATTTTTTGATCTTGAAAATACAAGTGAAGGTGTTTATTGGCTCCATTTGAGAACCAATATAGGTACAGTCGTTAAAATGATACAAGTCTTGGATTAATCTACGCTGAGATGTCCTTTGGCATAGGCGTACAGACGACTGCGTTCGGCGACTTCTTTTCTGAAATACACTTCTTGTTGCCTCGGGATATAACGCTTTTTGTGTTGGCCTAAGAGCAGTATATTCCAAAACTTCTTTGCCCAATTGTATTTTGGCTTGAACTGCTCATCGATAGGACTTTTGTTTGCCAGGCTTTCGTGCAAATCTGGATGTAGGCCCATTTGCAAAAGTTGTTGCCGAATTTGTTCCGAGCGTTGGTTGAATTTGTGCAAATGTTCGGGGTCAACTTCTTTGAGTTTAGCAATGCGGTTGGCCTGAAAATCAATATCTAAAAAGGCGCGTTCTAATTCTTCAATTCCCATCATGATGCGGCAAAAATAGCTTAAATCTTGACAAAATAGCTCAAAAATTCTTTATTGCCGTCGCCACCCAAGATTGGCGAGTCGATAGTACCTTTCCATTCTAGCTGGTTGCGCAAGGCCATTTGCTTGATGTTTTCCAGTAGCATTGGATACTGGGTGCTGTCTTTGACAACGCCTGCTTTGTTGAGCGCACCTGGGCCCAATTCAAATTGCGGTTTCACCAATAAAATGACAGTTGCACCCGTTTTTAAAAATGGGATGGTAAAAGGAAGTACTTTTTCCAAAGAAATAAATGAAACATCGACCACCAAACCATCGAGCAGTTCTGGAATTAACTTTTCGGTGAGGTCGCGGGCATGCGTTTTTTCTAGATTGATAACGCGCTCATCTTGCGCAATTTTATCATGTAGTTGTTTTTGCCCCACATCTACGCAATAACAACGCTTTATATGCTTGCTGAGTAAAACTTCGGTAAAGCCGCCGGTGCTAGCCCCCAAATCCATGTAAGTAGCATCTTGCACCTCGATTTTCCATTGATCAAGTGCTGCAAGTAATTTATAAGCTGCTCTGGATACCCAGGGAATTTCTTCTGCGAGTAATTCAATATGCGCATCGGTTGGAACTTTTTTTCCAGGCTTGGAGAAGAGCTTGCCGTTGACTTTTACGCCGTATTTTTTAATCATTTCTTCGGCCCGTACACGGGTACTGACTAAACCGCGCTCTAATAATATTTTATCAATGCGCTCTTCCATTATTCAGGATAGATAAAAAGAATTTTTTCTGGCCAACCTTCGATTTGCAAATAGGTGGGGGCGTCCTGGACAAACTTGTGTGACAATGGATTGAGTTCAAATTGTTGCACGCCTTGGTATGGATTCCCCATATTTTCCTTTTGCTTGATATTGCTTTCTTGTAAAACGAATTTGCAATTTCTAATCGGCGGAAAAGACTTGGCCAACATGGTGCTGCCCACCAAACGCAAGCGGCCAGGGTTAAAAGCACAGCTAAATTTCAAGGTCAGGATGTTTGTCGAGATGGAAATCGAATCAATTTGAATGGGAGCAGCAGCTGAGCCGTACAGCGCCTCATTGATTTCGGAAATATTTATTTCAATGGGAGTAGCCATAGTTAAATTTGAGGCGCGTTTTGAACTGGGTACAAAACAAGCGGCAAGAACGAAAGTAAAGTGAAGGATAAAAAGTATTTTCATGGCTTGTTGTTTGACAAGTGTCTTCAAAAGTAATACCATTTGCGCAAAGAGTCCTATTTTTGTAGCCGAATGAAGACCAAAACCCTTAAAAAGAACAAAGTCAATGTGGTTACGCTCGGCTGTTCTAAAAATACGTTTGATTCCGAAGTGCTCATGGCGCAGCTCAAAGCCAATCAGTTTGAAGTTGAGCACGAAGCCCAGCAAGACGACTCCGAAATCGTGATCATCAATACGTGTGGCTTTATCGACAACGCCAAACAAGAATCAATCGATACCATTTTGCGTTACGCTGAAGCCAAACAAGAAGGATTGGTTGAAAAAGTATATGTAACGGGTTGTTTGTCTGAGCGTTACCGCGGCGAGCTTGAAAAAGAAATCCCAGAGGTAGACGCTTATTTTGGTACACGAGATTTGCCGCGCCTGCTTAAAACGCTCAAAGCAGACTACAAACACGAACTCGTTGGGGAACGCATTTTAACGACGCCAAGCCATTATGCTTATTTTAAAATTGCAGAAGGTTGTGATCGCCCATGTTCGTTTTGTGCCATTCCACTGATGCGCGGTGGGCATAAATCCACACCCATCGAAGATTTGGTTTTTCAGGCCAAAGGATTGGTTGCTAAAGGTGTGAAAGAGATCATGCTGATTGCCCAAGACTTGACCTACTACGGTCTCGATCTTTATAAAAAGCGTGCGCTTTCAGATTTACTCAAGCAGTTGTCTGATATCAATGGTTTGGACTGGATTCGCTTACATTATGCCTACCCGTCGGGTTTCCCGATGGACGTTTTGGAGGTAATGGCCGAGCGTTCCAATATCTGCAAATACCTTGACATGCCGCTACAGCACGGTTCTACTAAAATATTACAAGCCATGCGCCGCGGCATTACCAGAGAAAAAACCGAAGAATTAGTGGCTACTATCCGTTCTAAAGTTCCTGGTTTGGCTTTACGCACCACGCTCATTGCAGGTTACCCTGGTGAAACCGACGCTGATTTTCAAGAAATGTATGATTTTGTGGAGCGCACACGCTTTGACCGTCTAGGTATTTTTACATACTCCCACGAAGAAAACACACATGCTTATCAATTTATTGATGACGTAAGCGCTGAAATTAAAAAAGAGCGAGCCGATCTCATTATGGAATTACAAAGTGGCATTTCCTATGAGCTCAATCAATTGAAAATAGGCAAGGAGTTTAAAGTTCTTTTTGACCGGGTTGAGGGCGATTATTTTATTGGACGCTCCGAATTTGATTCGCCTGAAGTAGACAACGAAGTATTGGTAAAAAAAGCCGATGGGTATGTCAGATTAGGCGATTTTTCGCGTGTTCTTATCAATAGTGCAGATCATTACGATTTATACGGTACACTTGTTCTCTAATGGTTAGACTTCTCAGTTTTTTATTGTTGATCAGTATTTTGTTTGCCTGCGGCAGAGAAAATAAAATACGTACATCACAGTTCGATATCCTGGAACAAAGCGCAGATAATGAACCTATTAAACAATATCAAGTTCATTTGAAAGTTGATAATATAGACTTGGTTTATCCCAATTTTGGTGGTCACCCATTCAGCAAACTCATGCAACACCTCATCAAGCTAGACACCATTGGTGTTTTTTGTGTTGGTCAACAAAAAATAAAGATCAACTACAAAGTCCTTTGGGCGACCGACAAGGTGCTGAGTATGGAACAAGAAATCTGGATGGATTGCCCAATGGCAGAGGGGCAGCGCAAAACGACTGTCCATTTTTTATTTACAAGACAAGGCAAACAAATCAATCGGTTGTTTTTAGAAGGTTCACCTGGTCTATTACAAGAAATTCGCGTGGCATTGCGCAAACGCAGTGCGCCATATTGTAGCCCTCCTAAAATAGAGGAGGTATTTCCGGTTCTTCATTCAGGCCGTGTAGAGGTGACGCCTCATTATGCCAGTTCGCTTTGCGACACCACATTTCGACGCAAAGGAATCAGCCGTACAGATTTGCGCATCCGCAGCAATCAAAGCTTTTTGAAATTGCCTTAATCGCCAAAGTGGCATGCTGCTTTGCAAGAAAATCTTATCTTTGAAAGCAAATACAATTTAAAACCATATGGGCTTACTCGACAACAAAGTTGTTCTCATTACAGGTGCATCAAGAGGCATTGGAAAAGCAATAGCAGAAACTTGCGTCAAGCAAGGGGCCATCGTTGCATTTACTTACTTATCATCTGAAGAAAAAGCACGTGCCCTAGAGGCAGAGCTCACCGCAAATGGCGGGACAGCTAAGGGTTTCCGCTCGGATGCATCTAAATTAGACGATGCACAGCAGTTAGTCGACGACGTAATTGCTGAATTTGGAACTGTAGACGTTTTGGTTAATAACGCGGGCATCACCCGAGATACCCTTTTGATGCGCATGACTGAAGAACAATGGGACGAAGTGATCAACACCAACTTGAAATCTGCTTTCAATTTGACAAAAGCAGTCCAAAAACCGATGCTCAAAGCGCGTTCGGGTTCCATTATCAACATGAGTTCTGTCGTTGGTGTTAAAGGCAACGCAGGGCAGTCTAATTACGCCGCATCTAAAGCTGGTCTTATCGGTTTCACTAAATCAATCGCAGCTGAGCTCGGTTCAAGAAATATCCGTTGCAATGCCATTGCACCTGGCTTTATCGAAACCGAAATGACCGAAGTTTTAGATCAAGACGTGGTGGCATCTTGGCGCAATAGTATTCCACTCAAGCGCGGTGGGCAACCAGAAGATGTTGCAAATGCAACCGTATTCCTTGCTTCAGATTTATCAGCATATATCACAGGTCAAACGCTCCACGTTTGTGGAGGCATGCTCATGTAAGATGAACACCATTCGCCCACGTCGCAATCGCAAAAACAGTGCTATACGCCAAATGGTCGAAGAAACGCATTTGGGTGCGCAGCATTTGATTTATCCTCTTTTTCTTAAAGATGGTAAAGGAATCAAGGATGAAGTTGCTTCTTTGCCCAATAATTTCCGTTGGTCTCTGGATTTACTGTTGCCAGAAATCGAGGCATGTTTAAATTTAGGCATATCGACTTTCGATATTTTTCCTGCGGTGGACGAAGCGCTCAAGGATCAAATAGCAAGTTACAGCTATGCCAGCGATAACTTCTACCTCAATGCGATTCACCAGATCAAGCAAAGGTTTCCCGAGGCAGTCATTATGACCGACGTCGCCATGGATCCGTATTCATCGGATGGCCACGACGGTTTGGTGCAAGATGGCCGCATTCTCAATGATGAAACGCTGCCAATTCTAGCCAAAATGACTTTAGCGCAAGCCCAAGCGGGAGCTGACATCATTGGGCCTTCAGACATGATGGACGGCCGCGTGGGTTATCTAAGGCAAGCACTTGATGACGAAGGTTTTACCGATGTGTCCATCATGTCTTATACTGCTAAATATGCCAGTGCATTCTATGGTCCATTTCGCGATGCGCTCAATTCTGCACCCAAAATGGGCGATAAAAAGACCTATCAAATGAATCCGGCCAACAAAAGAGAGGCGCTATTAGAGGCGCAACTCGATTTTGAAGAAGGTGCCGATATGCTGATGGTCAAGCCCGCGCTGTGTTATTTAGACGTCATTTCCTTGCTCAAAGAAAATTTTCCATTACCTATAACTGCCTATAACGTCAGCGGCGAGTGCGCTATGGTTTACGCGGCCGCTCAAAACGGTTGGCTAGATTACCAACGCGCCGTTTCAGAGATGTTGCTCAGTATGCGCAGGGCAGGTGCCGATGGCATTCTTACTTACTTTGCCAAAGATTTTGCGCAATTTTTGCGCTGCTAATTTTGCTCTCATGTCTTTAGAACTAACTACAGCATACCTGAGTTTAGAAGAATTTGAAAATATCTTAAATGATTCAGAAGAACTCGTACTTTCCAAAGAGCTCGTTGAGCGCATTAATGCCTGTCGGAACTACCTGGATCAAAAAGTAACCCAATCTGAGCAGCTCATCTACGGCGTCAATACTGGCTTTGGGTCGCTTTGCGATACCGCCGTGAGCAAACAAGACCTCGAACAATTGCAGCGCAACTTAGTTTGTTCTCACGCCTGCGGAATGGGCGAGGAGGTGCCGCAGCCAATCGTTCGCCGCATGCTCTTATTGAAAATTTTAGGTTTGTCAAAAGGCGCTTCTGGTGTTCAGCTTGCAACGGTGGAACGCCTCTTATTTTTTTACAATAACCACATATACCCGGTGGTGTATCAGCAGGGCAGTTTGGGTGCCTCTGGTGATTTAGCGCCGCTTGCGCATCTGTGCTTACCATTGCTCGGAGAAGGAGAGGTATATATTGATAATCAAAAGATTAGTAGTACTGAATTAAATAAAAGATTTAATTTAAAACCGATTGTACTGCAGTCCAAAGAAGGTTTGGCTTTGCTCAACGGCACCCAATTTATGTCTGCTTATGCTACCTATGCGCTTGATTTCGCCTACCGCTTGTTCGACGGTTTTAACCAGGTAGCAGCCCTATCTATGGAAGCCTACGACGCCCGCACTGAACCATTTTTAGCAAATGTCAACGAAATTCGCAATCAAGTGGGCCAGATTCGCGTAGCGGCCTGGTTTAGGGCACAACTAAAAGGCAGTGAAATCATGGCTCAAGCCAAGGCCCATGTGCAAGATCCATATTCTTTTCGCTGTATTCCTCAGGTTCATGGTGCCACTTTAGATACACTAGACCACGCCAACCAAATTATCACCCGAGAACTCAATGCCGTAACAGACAACCCCACTGTTTTTCCCGACGACGATCAAGTCGTTTCTGCAGGAAACTTCCACGGACAACCTTTGGCGCTCATTCTAGACTTCTTGGCCATTGCGATGGCCGAAATGGGCAGTATCTCGGAGCGTCGTACGTACAAGCTTATTTCCGGAACACGTGGTTTGCACGCATTTTTAGTCCAGAACCCAGGTCTCAATTCTGGCCTCATGATCAGTCATTACACATGCGCGTCAATCGTAAGTCAGAACAAACAATTGTGCACGCCAGCTTCCGTAGATACAATCGACAGTAGCAATGGCCAAGAAGACCACGTCAGTATGGGCGCTAATGCAGCCACCAAATTGTACCGTGTTTTAGATAACTGTCAAAAAATTCTGGCTATTGAATTAATGCATGCTGCCCAAGGACTTGAATTCAGGCGCCCACTCAAGGCAGCTGTTTGGTCAGAAAATCTTTTTGAAGCGTACAGAGTTTTGGTGCCGAGTTTAGAAACGGATCGTGTGCTCGCTACAGATTTGGCCATAAGCGTGGCCTTCATTCAAGAATATATCCAACATGACTGAACCGGTTAAGAAGCGCCCTGTTTTTCTACTTGTGTTGGTGATTTTATCGGCCATCAATATCGGATTTGGCTCTTTGGGTTCTCTAAGTGGTATGCTCGGTGTCAAACCAGATGCGGCAACCATTAAAAGCACGAAGTTAGATTTTGCAAAAATGCGCACGCAACTCGAGCAAGCAAACGCCGAAGATTTTATTTACATTATCGACCAGATGGAAGGTGTTACGCTGAATATGTTTCGCAATTTTCAAGCATACAATAGTGTACAGTTCCTATTTTTTGTAAGCGGTTTTATCGGGATTTTACTGATGTACCGCGCCAAAAAGTTAGGCTTTCACTTTTATATTATCTATACAATAGGCACCACTTTTTTACCATATTTCTTCAATCCGTTGAGCGGAATTCCAACACTACTCACCATTTTTGGTGTCCTATATGGTGGTTTTTGGGTTTTACTATACAGCCGAAATTTGCATTGGCTTAAAGACTAATCAGGCCGGTAATTAGAATATTTTCCCGGGATTTAATATTCCGTTTGGATCAAAAACCTTTTTAATACCAGCCATTAAATCGAGCCCTGCTTTGCCAAATGCCAAATCCATGTAGGGTTTCTGAACCAAACCAATGCCGTGCTCACCAGATATTGTCCCACCCATTTCAACGACTGCAGCAAAGATTTCGCGAATCGCGACGCTTAGTTCTTCATTCCAAAAAGCGTCACTGAGTTCCCCTTTGATAATATTTACATGTAAGTTACCGTCACCAGCGTGCCCATAACAAACAGATTCAAAGCCGTATTTGGCGCCAACGTCCTTTACTGTTTGCAGCAAGTTTGGTAATTGGTAGCGTGGCACAACGGTATCTTCTTCTTTATAAACCGATTGCACTTTTACCGCTTCACCGACTTTACGACGCAAGCTCCATAAGGTATTTTTTTGAGCTTCAGATTCAGCAAAAAGAATTTCATCGGTTTCAAATTGTTCTAATACACCTAAAATAGCTTCGCATTCTTTCATGAGTTGCTCTGGATCGAAGCCATCAACTTCAATCAATAGGTGCGCAGCGTGATTGTCTTTGACTTCAATGCTGTAATCGCCGGAAAATGCTTGAGACCATAGCAGTGCGTTGTGTTCCATGAATTCCATACCGCTAGGCGTGATCCCCGCATTGAAAATGGCTGCAACGGCCTCACAGGCAAGTTTCGCATCGAAAAATGGCACCAACATCAGTAGCGTATGTGTTGGGTGAGGAATGAGTTTGAGCACAATTTTGGTCACAAAAGCGAGGGTGCCTTCAGAGCCAACTACAAGTTGGGTAAGGTTGTAACCGGTTGCATTTTTAAGTACGTTAGCGCCTGTCCACATGATGGTGCCGTCGGCTAGTACAATTTCTAAATTCAGAACGTAGTCTTTGGTGACGCCGTATTTTACGGCTTTTGGCCCTCCGGAGTTTTCTGCAATATTGCCGCCTATAAAGCAAGATCCTTTACTCGCTGGGTCAGGTGGATAAAACAAGCCTTTGGCCCTGACTGCATCTTGGAGTGCTTCTGTAATGACACCAGGTTCTGTGATGACTTGGGCATTTTTCTCGTCAATTTCGATAATGCGATTGAGCTTTTCACTGCTCAGTAAAACACCGCCGTGTATTGGTAAGCAACCCCCACTCAGACCCGTTCTAGCACCAGCCGGGGTTACCGGAATATTGTTTTGATTGCAATATTTTAAAATAGCAGATACTTCTTGCGTGTTTTCTGGAAACAGGACCACGTGTGGCGTAAAATGTAAATCTTCGGTGTGGTCGTGGTTATAGGCCTCTCGTGTTGGGAGGTCAGCTTTGCAGCGTAGGCCTAATAACGCTTCAAAAAAGGAAAGGTCTTGGCTTGTAACTTGATGAAACATTAGGATTGCATTTTTTTAGCACCAACAAAGAAAATATCAAAGGTATTGAATGGAATCGCTGCTCCCCTTGGAATGTGTCGGTAAATCCATTGGTGAAAACGCGATGGCTTTTTATTGAGGATGAATAAGGCAAAATAAATAAGCCCTAAAGATCTGTAAACAGGGGGGTATTTGACGAAAATGGGTTCAAAACCATTATCTAGTAGCAATTTTTGAATGCTCTTTTTAGTGAAATAATGTAAATGCGTAGGCGGATGAATCATGCGCCATTTTTTACCTTGAAGACGCGATAGCGCTGCACCAAAATCTCCGGTCGTAAGATAGAGCATACCTGCAGGCTTACAGCTTTCATGTGCTTTTTTAATAAATGCGGCCGGATCAGCGAGATGCTCGATGACATCCCACATGAAAATGGCATCTTGCTTCGTTTCAGAAGGGATGTCTAAAAAATTAGCTGCCGAAAAAAATGGCCCAAAATGCTGATTAGCATAGGCAATAGCATCAGCAGAGATGTCGTAGCCTATATATTTGACATTTGGAAACCTGTTTTGCAGTGTTTGGTAAAAAAAACCGTAAGCGCAGCCAATTTCAAGAGCGCTGTTTAAATATGGAATTTGTTTGGAAATTGTTTTGATCCGCTTTTTAAAATTGAGTTGGAGGATATCTTTATCTGCTAAATAATCGGCGTATTCTTCGCCTTTGAAGTAATTTTCGGCATAAAGTGCTTGCAAAAATGCATGATCTAATTGTAGGTTAGCCCAGCCATGCTTACAATGATTGCATTGAAGCAAAGTGTCATTATAAATTGACTTTGTTACTGAAGATTGGCAGATCGGACAGTCCGTATTTTCCATTACAGCGAACTTAACTAAAATTGGCGAATTCTTGTCGACGGCGCATTTTATTTTATCTTTGAATAGAAAAACAAATTCATGTCCCAAGAAGTATTTTTAATAGATGGTATCCGCAGTGCAATTGGTAATTTCGGCGGGAGTTTAGCCCCTTTGCGCGCCGACGACCTCGCTGCCAAAGTACTTGCAGGGTTATTAGAACGAAACCCGGGCTTAGATCCAAATGGCATTGAAGATGTCTTGCTGGGCTGTGCCAATCAGGCCGGTGAAGATAACCGCAATGTTGCAAGAATGGCCTCCCTTTTGGCTGGATATCCACAAACAGTTCCGGGTGAAACCATCAACAGGCTTTGCGCTTCGGGTTTAGCAGCAGCTATCAACGCCACCCGCGCATTGCGCCTAGGCGAGGGCAATGTATATGTGGCCGGCGGAGTCGAGCACATGACACGCGGTCCTTGGGTCATTTCCAAAACTTCAAGTGCGTTTGGCCGCGACGCCCAAATGTTCGATTCCAGTTTTGGTTGGCGTTTTATCAATCCACAAATGGAAGCATTATACGGCGTAGACAGCATGGGCATGACCGCTGAAAACCTCGCCGAAAGGTACAATATCTCTAGAGCCGACCAAGATGCTTTTGCAGCTTGGAGCCAGCAGAAAACAGCCGTTGCCCAAGCAGCGGGTTTCTATCAAGGAGAAATCTTGCCCATCGAAATCCCTCAAAAAAAGGGAGAGGCCCTTCGTTTTGAAAAAGATGAATTCTCTAGGTCCAATACCACAATTGAAACCTTATCCAAGCTCAAGCCAGCTTTCAAAAAAGAGGGTAGCGTCACTGCAGGAAATGCCTCTGGGCTCAACGACGGCGCAGCAGCGTTGCTTTTGGCCAATGCCACTGGCGTACAACAACACGGCCTCAAGCCAATTGCTAAAATTCTTTCGGCAGCTGTTGCTGGGGTAGAACCCCGCATCATGGGCATTGGCCCAGTGCCGGCAAGCCAAAAAGCTTTAGAACGCGCTGGTCTCACTTTAGCCGATATCGACCTGATTGAAATCAATGAAGCCTTTGCAGCCCAGGTTTTGGCTTGCACACGCGCCCTCGGTTTAGAAGACCGCGATCCGCGCATTAACCCCAATGGTGGTGCCATTTCTTTGGGGCATCCGCTCGGTATGTCGGGCGCCCGCTTGCTCTTAACAGCAGCCAGAGAACTCCAGCGTAGCAACAAACGCTTCGCACTAGTCACCATGTGCATTGGCGTAGGGCAGGGCTATGCCGCAATAATTGAAAAAGTATAAATGCGTATCCTACTTTCACTTATTATTGTTGTAACATTGGCCTCTTGTAAAAAAGAAGGCACGCGCTGGCAATCCGATTGGATTTTGCCCGTAGTCAATGACACCCTTAGTTTAAAGCACCTTTACAACGATTCTACCCTGTCACTTAATGCGGGTCAAATCGATGTTGATCTCACCCGAAATATCCTCAATATAGGGCTTTCCGATATCATTCAAATTCCGGACACAAGCATCGTTCAGACCTATCAATCCAATTTTACGGTCAACAACGTTTCGCCGGGTTTCATGTTTGTCAATAGCGTTAAAACCCATGATCTCGAACTCGCTGATATCCAACTCAAAAAAGTACGTGTTCAGAGTGGTCAAATTCAGTTAAAAGTATATAATCCGCTCAACACGGCAGTTCTTTATCAAATTGAACTTCCCGGCGTGAGTTCCAATGGTCAGGTCTTTGTTCAAAATTATACAGTTGCGGCCGGTACGGTGCAAAACCCTACCATCTCCGTTGAAACAATAGACCTCAGTGGCTATGATATTGACCTCAGTGGCACACAAGGTTTGGAATTCAATAAACTCCAATCAAAACTGACCCTCAAGACCGACCCTAATGGCGCTACGGTTTCTATTTACAACAACCAAGTATTTAAGTTTGAAGCAGCTTTCAAAAACCTACGCTTCGATTACGCAAAAGGTTATTTTGGTTCAACCATATTGGCCGGCACTGAGCAATTTACCCTTCCTTATCTAGACCTCATTACAAACGGTAATATAATGCTACCTGATCTTCAAATGGACCTCACCATTGAGAACGGTTTCAAAATGGCATTGCGCGCTCAAATTGAACAATTAAGCGCAACCAATAGTCAAGGGCAAACCATCGGTTTGTCGGCCCCAAGCATTGGGCCAAGTATGTTTATCGCTCCTGCAACCGGGAGTTGGAATTCTTTGCAACCTTCAACTTTGAATTTGCATTTTGACCAAAATAATTCCAACATTAAAAATTACCTAGAAAATCTCGGTGCTCAGCAGCAAATCAGTTACCAAATTCAACCCAACCCATGGGGAAATACAAGTGCTGGTCACGACGAAGCTTTTGCGCACAGCCGCTTGAAACTCAAAGTTGCGGCTCAAATGCCGCTCTCCTTTAGCGCAGACGGCCTTACCTTGCAAGATACCTTTTCAATCGATTTAGCGCAGGATTTGAATAAATCTCATATCAGTGCCGCAACACTCATTTTAGACGCCACCAATGCTTTTCCTTTAGCTTGTGACCTTGTCTTTTATTTCATGAAAGATGGTCAAATCTGGCACACAGTAATGGCAGATGCACAACTGGCTTCGGCCTTACTCGGTCAAGTAGATCCGCTAGATGGTATATTAAAGAAAAAAAGTAAAATCAATATTGCACTTTCGTCCGAGGTAGTTGCCGATCTACAAGACCTCAATCAGGTGTTGGTAAGTGCAACCTTTGCAACTACAGATCCCAATACTGGTTTGCCAAGTGCGCAAAGTGTTCAGGCTAATGCGTTTTTGGCACTTCAAATGAAGCTCCAACTCCAAACCCAAATCAAGCCCTGATCATGAAACGTCTGTTGTTATTGATGCTATTGCAAACGCAAGTTTTAAATGCGCAGCAGTCTTTTGAATTGGTCACTTTTGGTAACTATAATAGCACAGGACTACGACGTCAAATTCCCGATGCTTTTTTCTACGGAGGTACTATTGATTCGAATACCATTGCAAAATCTTTGGCAAAACTCGGCACGCGCAATTCATTTGGTTTACAAATGGGTGCAAATGCCGTTTGGAAAAGTCCTTGGGCGCTTTCCAAAAATGTCAAGAAAACAGCCTCTAGTTATCATTGGGCTTTTGGTGCCGGTACACAGCAATACAGTGGTCTTCATTTTTCAAAAGACGTTTTTGGTTTGGTATTTCAAGGTGGCTTGCCATATGTGGGAGACACCCTCAATTTGAGCAATTTAAGAGCTGAGTCTATCACTTTTTCAAAAATAGGATTTGGTGTTGTTGATTCTTTAACACAATCCTCACTTTTACTCCATTTCGTTTCCGTTCATAATTACATAGGCGCAGCGCTGCAAAAAGGGATTTGGTTTCAAGATCCGTCGAGTGCCCAAATTGAACTTGAGCTACAAGGATCTGCTCAAATGTCTAACGCAACTGCCGGATACGGTTTTGCAATTGATCTCGATTACCGTTTTGGATCCATACAAGAAGAAGATCAAGAACAACAGTTCCAACTGCTTATTCAAAATTTAGGATTAGCCCGATTGTCCAATATACCAAACTATCAGTTGGCCGGCGCTTTGCAATACCAAGGTTTTACCCTTGCGCAATGGCAACAATCCAATCTAAACGACATTGCCAATTCGTTCTTAGATTCTTTGGGATATCTCCGAACGACGACCTCTAATTGGGTCTTTTTGCCAACCACAGTGTTGTTAGCGAAGCGCATCGATTGGGAATCCCAAGCTCGTCTGCAAGCTTATTATGGCGCCCAATTTATCTTACGTCAAACCTACACGCCGCTTATTTACGCTGGTGCACACGTCCGCATCTCAAAAGTTTGGCACACTGGAGTCGGAATGGCTTACGGCGGTTTCGGCGGTTTGCGTGCTCAGGCTTACTCTGCCTTTCATTTCAAGCGCAGCCAACTTGCTTTGCGTTCTGACAACATCTCTATGCAAAATGGCGCTTCACTTTACTTACAGTACCGATGCGATTTTTAATTGTTCTTTTATTTTTAAGCTTTTCGCTTCAATTTGACGCTCAAACGCGTTTTTACAAATTATACTCAGGTACTGGTTTTGATAAAGGTGAAGATGTACTGGCTTTGCCAGATACCACTTATTTAGTGGCGGGTAGTAGCGGTAGCTGGGAAGAAAACGCCCAGGGGTTTTTAATGAAACTCGACTCTCTCGGAAACTATGTTTGGAGCCAAGCATTTGGAGCGCAAGAAACCGAGGAGGTCAAAAGAATCTTTCACAGGCCAGGGCTTGGTTATTATCTAGCAGGAATGTCCAATTCTTGGAGCGCGGGCAATTATGACCCAATGCTCATTTATACCGATTTGAATGGCAACCAACAATGGATTAAAACATACCCGCATCCTTCTTGGGAGCGGATCCACGACGGCGTCCAAACAATTGACACCGGATTTGTTTTGGTAGGAGAGCGCCAAGCAACCATCGGATCAGAGGCCGATCTTTTGCTCCTGCGACTCGACAAAAATGGCGATACGCTTTGGACAAAGTCTTTTGGCACTTCAGGTATGGATCGTGCTAACAGCATTGTTCGTGTCTCAGATACAACCTATGCCATCGGAGGACAATGGTATGTCGCAGATTCACTTGAAACAAAAGGTTTTGTCCTTTTACTTCATGACAACGGCCAAATTTTATGGTTCGACACACTTGGCCACCTGAGCGGTGAGTTCGCTGTATTAGACCTAACCAAGAACCTTTACGGTATTCAATTTGGAGGTTACCATTTGAATGGCCCCGCTGATTACGATAAATTCAGTGGTTCATTAGCCGAAGACGGCACCATTTTAACCCAGGTAGCCCCAATTGACGGGCTCATATCCGATGACATCATTCAGCAACTTGCTTATTTGCCACAGCAAGATTTAACCATCTTGGGTATTCAGGTTCAAAACAGTAATACTTATTCCGAACCTTTCGATTTATATTTTGGCTATGCCGATGCATTTTATGGTTATTGGATGAGTGGCTTTCCCTCGAGTACAATTCTCAACCAAGGCTTCGACTACAATGGCAATATTCGCCCGACTTTGGATGGTGGTTTTATAGCCGTTGGTATGAACTCAGTCATTGTTGATGGGCAAAACCAATTGAATGGTGGTAGTAATGTTTTTGTTCTCAAGGTCAATGGTGACGGTTCAGCCTATGTGCAAACCGATACTGTCTTTACTACTCAGCAACTCGTTGGCTTGACAACCGCTTTCGAAGGTAGTCATGTACAGGTTTTTCCAAATCCTGCAGTAAGTCATTTTGCTTTCAAGTGGGTAGGTGGCATGCCAAAAAAGGTGGTAGTAACAAACCAAATTGGTCAAACGATTTGGTCAGGCGAGCTTGTTCCCAATGAATTACTTCGTGTGGATAATTGGTCAAAAGGAATTTATTTGATTACCGTCGACAACCAAGTATTTCCCTTACTCAAAGAGTAGTTTTAATTCAATGATTTAGCTTGTTGCTTGCTTACGGCGTGCTCTTTCCTTGATAATGAGTCCTAATTCACGACTGGTTTGCCCGGCAACAGAAGTATTTTCGTCGGCCCTACGCAGTAAGTAGGGTAATACCTCATGGACAGGTCCAAAAGGCACATATTTGGCCACTTGATAGCCTGCATCCGAGAGGTTATAGGAAATATGATCTGACATCCCGAGCAATTGCGCAAAATAAAATTGTGGGCTCCCGGGATTAATATTTTGATTTTGAAGTAATTCAGTAAGTAAAAGAGAGCTCTTTTCATTGTGTGTGCCTGCACAAACCGAAAAAATAGCTTGGTTTTCCACTAAGAAAGCCAATGCTAAATCGTAGTCTTTGTCTGTGCTGGCTTTGTCTGGTTGAATAGGCGAGGGATAGCCTAAAGAATGGGCCCTAGCGCGCTCTTTTTCCATGTAGGCGCCGCGCACCAACTTTACACCGTAATGTATGTTTGCGGTTTTTGCTCGTTCAAATTCACTGTGTAAGAAGGCCAAGCGATCATGCCTGTAAATTTGCACGGTGTTATAAACAATACAAGCCTCTTGGTTGTATTTGAGCATCATGTCGAAGGTCCATTGGTCAATAGCGGTTTGTATCCAGGTTTCTTCAGCGTCGATAAATAATCTAGTTTGGTACTTGCTTGCAGCTGAACATATGCGGTCAATACGCTCAACAATGGCTGCAATCCCATTTTTTTCATGGTTGCTAAGTTCACGGAATTCAACACCTTTGCGCTTTGCACGTATCCGGCTAGATTCAAGTTCTATTAAATGATGCTGCGCAATGCCCGTAACTTTAAATACAGCAAACGGAATCGCTTTGTCGGTTGCAGATTTTTCAATTGTTTGAATGATGATTTGGGTGGTATGCTCAAAATCGGCTTCTTGCGTTTTTCCTTCTACTGAATAATCGAGAATGGTCCCTATTCCATAAGCATGTAAACGCGCTATTGTATGATCACATTCTTCAATGGTTTCTCCGCCACAAAACTGTTTGAAGATTGTTTTTTTGATGAGGCCTTTTATTGGCAAATGAAACTTGAGGGCAAGAGGCGTGAGTGTTTTACTAATTTTTACGATGATTGGTGCGCCAATGATTTTAAATAATAAATAGGCGCGTTGTAAATCTTGTTTGTTCTTGGATTGAAAGGCTATTTCTGTGTTGTCGAAGGAAATCATGCCTCAAAATTAAGCGCTTTTCGTAAATTTGAGTCATGAACGCGGTTTCTTTTTCCGAACATGCTTTTTCTGTAGAATGGGGTCCGTTAGAGGCGTCTAAATTCAACACACTTTTACACGCTTTTAGTGAAGCCAAAAAGGCGGTGCTCGTCGATGAAAACACCCAAGAATATTGCCTTGAATTCTTATTGACCAGTTTTGAAGCCTTAGCTGATGCTGAAGTCATCGTGTTGCCCGCTGGAGAGCAAAGCAAAGTGCTGGAAATTTGCGCACAAGTTTGGGAAACCCTTACAGAGGCTGGTTTTGGCCGCCATGACCTACTTATTAATCTTGGGGGTGGAATGGTTACCGATCTCGGCGGTTTTGCAGCATCTATTTTTAAACGCGGTATCACATTTATAAATATTCCAACCAGTTTATTGGCCATAGTTGATGCCTCTATTGGAGGTAAAACCGGTATCAATTTTGCCAGTTACAAAAACCAAATCGGCACCTTTTCCGAGCCGAAGGCTACTTTTATTGACTTGCGTTTTTTAAGTACGCTTCCGCACGTAGAATGGAAAAATGGCTTTGCAGAATTGCTTAAGCATGCCTTAATTGCCGATCCCGATCTTTGGTTAAAATTAACTGCTTGTCAAGAAATCAGTGAGGAGTTAAACCAGCAAATGATCAGAAGAGGGGTTGAAATTAAACAAGAGGTTGTGCTTGCAGACCCGCTTGAAAAAGGGAAACGTAAAGTTTTGAATTTTGGCCATACAATTGGTCATGCCATTGAATCTTATTATCTGCATTCCGATACGCCCGTTTCGCATGGGCATGCAGTTGCAATTGGGTTATTGTTAGAAAGTCATTTATCTATGACGCTCTCTAGTTTAAATCAAAATGAATTTCTAGCAATTGAGCGTGCGATAAAAAAACATTTCACGCTGCAAATTCCTCGAGATATAAATGCGATTTGGGAATTAATGCAACAAGACAAAAAAAATCAAAACAATGAGGTTCGCATCTGTTTATTGAGCCGAATTGGCGTTTGTCAGCACGATCAAAAACTGGCTTTCGAAGATTTTGAGCGCGTTTATAATACTTATTTAGTTTAAAATAAGTTTAGGAATTCACAAAAAAAGGCCTCCGAAGAGGCCTTTTCCTTACAAGTTAGTTGGAAGCACCAACTTGCAACGCTTTTATTCGACGATTGTCATTTCGTCAACAATATGTTTTGCACCAGCGTATTTGTCGATGATGAATAACACGTAACGGATATCAACGTTAATGGTTTTCTGAAGTTTATTGTCAAAAATAACATCTCCAGCCATGGCCTCGATGTTGCCATCAAATGCCAACCCAATGAGTTCACCTTTACCGTTTAAAACTGGAGAACCTGAATTTCCTCCTGTAATGTCATTGTTGGTCAAGAAATTTACCGGCATATAACCTGCTTTATCTGCGTAGCGTCCGAAATCCTTTTTGTTGTTGAGTTCGATGAGACGTTGCGGCAAATCAAATTCTTCGTCGTTTGGCTTGTATTTGTTGACGGTGCCTTGAAGCGTGGTGTAGTTATTGATTTTGGCATCGTTGCGTTTGTCGGCAGGAAGCGCACTTACTTTACCGTAAGTTAAACGCAAGGTGCTATTTGCATCTGGATATAAAATAGTACTGAGTCCGGATTCTCTGAGTCCATCAACCAACAAGCGGTAGGCGCGGTTGTAGTCGTCAGTAAGTTTGGTGAGTTCTTCTGAACGCTTCATGAGTTGCGCTAAGATATCTGAGGACAATTTATAAAGTGGATCGTTGGTGAGTTGTCCTTCGCTTGGCGCTTCCAAGAAGGCAAGCATTCCGTTTTTAGAAACGAGAATTGACATGGCAAACATGGCTCTAAGCTCGTTGGCAACCGAGCCATCGGCATACATATTAGCCACTCCGTTTGCCAATTCGTAGTTGGCTTTTGCCGCATACAAGTTCAGACCATTGATCAGGATGTCCATTTCAGCTGGCCCATAAGTTGTTTCAAAAAACTCATTAATTGCCGCTGTAAGGTCTGCTTTCATGGCAGCACGCTTGGACGCATCTGCTTTTGCATAAGCCATAAGTTGTGCACCCAAGCCGCGCGAGATCGCAGCGTATTCTGAGTTGCGGAAAAGAATTGACAAGTAGTTGTCATGACGGGCTTTGTCGTTGGTAGCAGCATAATATTTGTTGATTGTGCTCACAACATCGCCATATTTTGCTTTGTTTTCAGGTTTGTTGGCCCAGGCATCGAATTTTGCTTCGTTTTTCGCTTTTGAAGCAGCAGTTTGAAACGTAGTCAGTGCATCGATCATACCTTGACGGTTTTTCCAGTAATTAGCCGTTCTGGCATACTTTGAGGCGTAATTCAAACGTACATTGGCATCTTTGTCCATGTAGAATTTCATAGCGTCCATGGCAGTTTTAGAAGCTTCGACCCAAGCAGGATAAGCGTATTTGACATTTTGGTCAATGCCGCCAGCTGGTAACCAACGATTGGTGCGGCCCGGATAGCCCATGATCATAGCGAAATCACCTTCTTTGACACCATTTAGATTGATTGGAAGGTGGTGCTTCGGATGCAAAGGAACGTTCGTGGTGCTGTAGTCCGCAGGATTACCGTTGGCATCAGCGTAAACTCGGAACATTGAGAAATCACCTGTGTGGCGTGGCCATTCCCAGTTGTCGGTGTCGCCACCAAATTTACCAATGCTGTTTGGAGGCGTACCCACCAAGCGCACATCTTTAAAGTCTTGGTAAACAAAGAAATAGAATTCATTCCCTTGGAAGAAAGACCTCACCGAAACGACGTATTTGCCACCTTCGCTGTTCTCTTTTTCTATGAGTGCAATCTCTTCTTTAATGATTTTTTCGCGCTCAGCCTCCGACATATTGTCTGATACCTTAGACATGATGCGCTTGGTGCAGTCATCCATCCGAACAAAAAAGCGCACATACAAAGATTTAGGCTTTAGTTCTTGACTGCGATCTGCGGCCCAAAAGCCGTTGGTGAGGTAATCGTGTTCAGGTGTGGAGAGTTCGGCGATGGCATCATAACCACAGTGGTGGTTTGTCAAAAGTAAGCCATCTTTAGAGATGAGCTCTGCTGTACAGCCTCCGTTGAATTGGACAACTGCATCTTTGAGTGATGAATTATTGATGCTGTAGATTTCTTCAGCTGTAAGCTGGAGCCCCATTTTTTGCATGTCGCGGTGGTTGAGGCGATCGATAAACATCAAGAACCACATGCCTTCATCGGCACGCACGAAAAGCCCTACAAACAAGAAAAGGGAGAGTGTAATACGTTTAAATTGTTTCATGATTTATTTATTGTGTGGCGAAGATACTAGCTTTTTTTTCATTCTGCTAAGGCTCTCGGGTAAAATACCGAGGTACGATGCAATTTGAGTGTGGCTGCTTCATCTAAATGAAAGGCCGCTTGCAGTTCCATTTGTATTGATGCTATTTAGGCAAGTGGCGAATGCGCCATTCATTGGGGTGTAAATTATTAAAACGCTGGCCAATTTGCTTGATTAGGGCTATTTTTTGATTATCATATGTGATAAAATAATAGCCCGCTGGGGCCTCCCATTGTTGGCTTTGACCATTTAAGATTCGCAGTGCAGCAGTATAATCAACTTCTTTGATAGGCAAGTTCCAGTGTAGCGCTAAACTATAAACCATGTCGTAGGCAGGTGTCCATGATTTTTTATTTTGGGTGGCTACATGTAGTCCTTTTTTAAGGAATTTTAATTTTTGAATGAGGGGATAAATTTCCAACGCAAAAGGGGTGCTTGCATAAAGACGGCCTTCTTCTTGCCAAAATGAAAGTTTAAGTTGTGCATTGAGCAAAGCACTTAGTTCATTAGGCATTCCTTGCTGTAGTTGTATTTTTGGTATTTTATACTTGCTTTTGACGCTTTCGGTTTTGTGCAAAGCAGCAATGTAAAAACCTTCACTTTGGACTTGATTTGGAAAAAAATAATAGCCAAGACCATAGCGGTCGGCTTGTAAGCCATCAAAAAAGGGAAGTTCTTGCGCTTGTGCTAATTGTTCTGAAATGAAAGGTGTCAATTGCGCCTCATTTTCCGCTGGATTAAAGGTACAAGTGGAGTAGATAAGATAAGCTCCTTCTTTGAGAAGGGGCCAAACTTCTGCTAATATGTCTGTTTGACGCTCGGCACAAATGGCCGCATTTTGCAAGCTCCATTCGTTACGTGCATTGAGGTCTTTTCTGAACATGCCTTCCCCTGAACAAGGCGCATCTACCACCAAAACGTCAATTTGGCCATCCAGTGCATGCAGTTCATTGGGCTTGTGGTTGCAGACAAAAGTATTAGCGTAGCCCCATTTACTAAGGTTTTCACTGAGAATATATGCTCTGGATCGGTTGATTTCATTGGCAAGCAAAAGGCCTTTGTGATCTAGTAAACTTGCCAGAAGTGTGCTTTTGCCACCTGGCGCGGCACTCAGATCGAGTACGACCGGGTTTTCTGGCAGTGAAAGCGATTTAAAGACTTGCTCAAGGAACATAGAGCCAGCCTCTTGCGGATAATATGCACCGGCATGAAAAAGGGGGTCGTAGGTAAAAGAAGGGCGTTCGGGAAGGTAGATACCATTTGAATTCCAGGCAACAGGCGACGTATTTTCAAAATAAGATTTTCGCTTTGGATGAAGCCGAACGGATGTTGGTGCATTTTCGTTTAACGATGAAAGCAGTTGATCCGGAACAAAAGAATCTTGTTGAATGCGCGCTACAAAATCTTTTGGTAACTCAGTCATTCTCAAAAGTAAGGATTTTTTGAAAAGTGAGTTCTGCTACATTTGACGAATCGGCCTTTGCTACAACGGCATAATTGACTTTGTGTCCGGGTATGGCAATGACTTTTTGGTCATCGCAACAAACAAATTGTAAGGGTCGAAGCGGTGCTGGAACACCAGCTTCTTTGAGTAATTGATACACACTTTTAGATCCTGCTAATCCTTTGATTTTAATTTTATCCTTGGGCTGAACGAACCTAAAGTAAAGTTGGCCTTTGATCAGGTTTGTGTCGATGAGGTGGTCGTTTGGCAGATCGGTAAGGCTTGCTTCTTCGAATTGATAAGCCCAATGACAAGCTTCATCTACGAACCATTCGAGTTTTTTTCCATTTTTAACCAGGTAGTTCAAATGAGCATTGATAGGATCTGTCCATTGCAAGTACTTGCCGTTTGCCGCGGTAAATAATTCGCTAATTCTTTTGGTAATGTACATTGGAAATCCGGCCCTTTTAAAGATTTCAATATATTGATAAGCAGTCAGTTGAGATATATCGTTTAATGTAATACTTTTATTATTTTGAAAGCTAGAAACTACCCGGGCCAAACCTTCTTCTTGGGCTTTGATCTCTGCATGAAATTTCTGTTGTAAGTAAAGAATAGCTGCTTTGAGTTGAGGTAAATTATTGTCCAAAAATGGTAAGAATTCCATGCGCCATAAATTGCGTCGGTATTTTTTGCTTTGATTGCTGCTGTCGTCTCGAAATTCGAGTTGCAAATGCTGGCAAAGCGCGTTGATCTCCATTCTTGTTAAATCGAGTAGTGGTCTTAGAGTACCATTGTTTGCTTTGGTCATAGACGCCAGTCCTTTGAGGCCCGCACCTCTTGAAAGTTGAAGCCAAAATGTTTCGATTTGGTCGTCTTGGTGTTGTGCAATGCAAATCATACTCCCCGGCTCTTTTGCCTGAATTTCTCGAAAAAAGCGATAGCGAATGGCCCTGGCTTCTGCTTGTAAATTGGTCTTTTTGTCACGTAGCTGTTGGGCTAGCTTACTTTGATGGCAATGTAACTTCAGTTTACTTTTGTGACAATATTGCGCTATGTGCAATTGGTCCAAATCGCTTTCGCTGCCGCGCAAGCCATAGTTGACGTGCATGAGTTCTACTGGGAGCTTCAACAGCAAAAGCAGTTCGCAGAGCAACATCGAGTCTCTGCCACCACTTACCGCAACAAGATATTTGGGAGCACTGTGCAGCTCAAAAAAAGACCGAAGGGTTGTAAGCGTTTCGGAGACGAAAGGGTGCTCAGTCGAGGCCATGAATAAGTTTGTCGGCTTTTAAAAGACATTCGTTGTATTCGTCTTCGGGATTTGCACCAATTGTGAGCGCGCTTCCAACTGCTACTGATAAATAGCGATTTTGACGGTTGTATAGCAGGCTGCGAATCACCACATTGAAATCAAAATCACCGTTGGGTTCGATCAGGCCAATGCTACCCGAATACAATCCTCTTTTGAAATCTTCGTGCGTTTCAATGCGTTCGAGTGCAGCGATTTTAGGCGCGCCGGTCATGCTGCCCATAGGGAAGAGGCTCCTAAAAATGTCGATAAAATTAATTTCACTTGCCAGCTCGCAACTGATTTTCGAAATCATTTGGTGTACCGTTTCAAAACTATAAATCTGGCAGAGTTCCTCGACCTGAACGCTGTTTTTTAGTGCAATACGCGATAAATCATTGCGTACTAAATCCACAATCATGATGTTTTCAGCGCGCTCTTTTGGATTGTTTTGAAGTTGTTTGGCATTTTGCGCATCTTGTACTGGGTTGGCATTTCTAGCTGCGGTTCCTTTGATTGGTTCTGAGCGCAGCTGGTTTCCTGTTTTTTGAATAAAGCGTTCGGGACTTGCACAAAAAATGAAATGATCGTTCGTCTGTATAAATGCGGCATGGGGTGCTTTGGTGCGCGTTGTTAAGCGGCCAAAAACCCCATATGGATTAGTTAGATCGTAATTTTCAACGAAGAGTTCTTGACAGTAATTGACTTCATAGATGTCGCCGCGTTGCAAAGCGTTTTTCAATTTGTTGAAATGCTGAAAATACACGTCCTTGGAGGTTCTGGGTTTAAATGTGGCATGAAGGCCTATTTGCTGCTGTTGCATTTGTGTTGAAAAATGTGCTGCAAAGGCCTTGTTATTGGCATTTTCTTGCCCCCAAAAGTGCGATAATTCGGAATCCAGACAATAAATACTCTCAGGAACCCAAAAATGTAGCTCCGGAAATTGCACCTGATCTTGATTTTTGGAGTCTAGTTTTTCAAAATAGTTTTTTAGGTCGAAAGCAAGGGTTCCAAAAATATACTTTCCTTTGTTGTCGGCAATGAATTGCCCAAAAGCCTCAATGTCGGTTTGGGTTTGAAATTGAATGGCTTGCGCTTGCCCAACTCCAATTAACGGACCGTGTTTTGGGTGTTGCCAATAAAAACAAGTACTTGCCATCTGTCAAATTTACAAACATCGTAAAGAAAGTAAGTCAATATCCAACCTTTTAGCACTATTTATTGTTATAGAGCTGTTACCTTTGCAGCGCAATTTCGTCCACAAAAGTCAAGTTCATATATGAAATTATTTCTTTCGCTTATTTTTCTCTCCATTTGTGGTCTTTCTCTTGGTCAAAAAAAAGCAACGGTGAGTGGCTACATCACCGATGCCCGCAGTGGCGAAGCACTAGGCACGGCCCGCGTTTTCGTTAAAGAATTAAAAACCGGAACGGTCGTCAATAATTACGGATTTTACAGTCTGACGCTCCCGCTTGGAACTTACCAATTTGAATTCCGTTGTGACGGCTTTCTTACTGTTGATAAAGCCATTGTCCTTCAAGCGAATCAAACCGTTAATTTGGAGCTAGAAATGGCTGTTCAAGATACCAAAGAGGTGAGGGTGACGGGCAAGAAGTCTGAAAATGTGAACTCTGCAAAGCTCGGCCAGATGGAACTCAAAATGGATCAGGTCAAGACCTTGCCTGCGTTCATGGGAGAGGTAGACGTCGTTAAAACCTTGCAATTACTACCAGGCGTATCTTCGGTCTCTGAAGGAGGTCAAGGTTTTTATGTGCGCGGCGGCGGCCCTGACCAAAATTTAGTACTTCTAGATGAAGGTGTTGTTTACAATGCGGCGCATTTATTTGGTTTCTTTTCGGTGTTCAACGCCGATGCAATCAATAGTGTGAACCTGATCAAAGGCGGTATGCCTGCCAATTATGGTGGCCGGCTGTCTTCGGTGTTAGAGGTCAACATGAATGAAGGAAACCTTAAAAAATTCAAAGTGAAAGGCGGTATCGGCGCCATTTCTTCGCGCTTAACAGTAGAAGGACCTCTTAAAAAAGACCGCGGATCTTTTATTGTATCGGCCCGCCGAACTTATATCGATTTGATCATGAAAGCGGCCATCCCAGATACCTCTCCGTTCGCAGGTTCCGGCTATTTCTTTTATGACCTCAATGCCAAACTCAATTACAAACTAACAGACAAAGACCGCATCTATCTGAGTGCTTATTACGGAAAAGATATTTTCTCGTTCAAAGACAACGAAGGTGGATTCAAAGTCGAAATGCCATGGGGTAACGGCATCGCCGCCTTGCGTTGGAATCACCTATTTAATAGCAAGCTTTTTCTCAATACCACACTGTCTTATTCTGATTATAAATTCCAATTTATATCTTCCCAAGATGAATTCAGGGTAGCACTCAGCTCTGGCATCCGAGACTACACCGCCAAAGTCGATTTCTCATATTTTCCGAATCCTCAGCACCGCATCAAATGGGGTGCGGCCTACATTTTCCATGATTTTACACCAACCAGTCTTTCTGCTCAAGACGACACCATTACTTTTAACACTGGAGCAGCCCAACATTTGTATTCGCACGAAACGGCGCTTTATGCCCTTGACGAATTCGATCTCAATGACAAGTTACGCATCAATGCGGGGCTGCGCTACAGCACTTTTACCCATGTAGGTCCTTTTGATCGCTACATCAAAGGCGATGGTATTTCTACGCCTGATAGTGTTGTGCATTACAATCCCAATGATGTCATTGCCTTTTATCATGGCTTAGAACCGCGCCTGTCTTTTCGGTATTTACTTCCCGACAACAGCTCCATAAAAGCAGGCTACGCATATAATTATCAATATGTTCACCTCGTTACGCTTAGTGCGGTGTCTTTACCTACCGATATCTGGTTTCCAACCACTGATCAAGCAAAACCCGAACGTGGTTTTCAGTCTTCAATTGGCTATTTCAAAAACTTTGCACAAGACCGCTATGAAGCGTCCGTCGAAATTTATTACAAAGGCATGAAGAACCTCATTGAGTTCAAGGAGGGCGCTCTGCCTGGCGACAACGTCAATGACAACACCGATAATTTATTGGTATATGGCGATGGCTGGGCCTATGGTGCAGAGTTTTTTCTTAAAAAAACAGAAGGTGCTTTTACAGGCTGGATTGGTTATACCTGGGCCAAAACAGAGCGCCGTTTCCCAGATATCAACGAGGGCAATATTTATCCTGCCAAGTACGACCGTCGCCATGACCTTACACTCGTCGGTACTTACAAAATCAACGATACCTGGACTTTTGGCGCAAGTTTTATATATGCCACCGGAAATACCCTTACGCTGCCGGCAAGCTGGTACGTTCAAGATCAGAATTTACTTTTTCAATATGGTCCACGCAACTCGACGAGAATGGCGCCTTACCACCGTTTAGATCTTAGTGCTACGCGCTATGGCAAACAATACAAAACAAAAACAGATCCGGCTACAGGGAAAGACATCCAAATCAAAAAAGCGTACCGCAGCAACTGGTCTTTTTCTGTTTATAACGTCTACAATCGCCTCAATCCGTTTTTTCTCTACGTAGATAATGACGGCGATTTCATGACTGGCAACTTCTCTTTAAGTGTCAAACAAGTTTCTTTATTTCCTATCATACCAAGCGTCACATGGAATTTCGAATTTTAAAATACAGCTTTTATCTATTGCTCATTGGTTTGCTTTTGAGCTGTACCAAAGAAGTTCAAATTGATATTCCTGGTTACAAAGAACAACTTGTGGTTGATGGTAGAATCGAAACTGGTCAGCGAGCCATTGTATTGCTTTCCACTAGCAACAACGTGTATTCAAGTACAAACTACGAATCTTACCTGAATAGTTTTGTTGACGATGCGTTGGTTCTGTTGTCCGACGGCACCCAAACCGATACCCTCACTAAAATTTGTACAGACGACTTACCGCAAGGTTTAGAAGATGTGGCTGCGGCTATTTTTGGCATTCCAGCTGAAATTTTGGTGAATCTGCATCTTTGTGCTTATGTTTCAATGAATATGGTGGGCGAGGTAGGGAAAACCTATACCTTACAAATTTCACATCAAGGCAAACAATACAGCGCAAGTTCCAAAATTCAGCAATCGGTTCCGTTGGATTCTGTTTATTGGAAGCCAGAAGGTAATTTCACCGATCGTGGTTTTTCTTGGGCTATTTTATCTGACCCTGCTTCAACAGCTGATGCTTATCTTTGGGAAGTCAAATACCTTCAAGATTTACAATTTTCAAAGACATTTAATCCGTATACCAACGATAAATTCTTTAATGGCCTCACCTTTGAGTTTGGATATGAAAATCCAATGAGTTTTCAAGATCCCAATGCCGATGAGGCATACAGAGGTTATTACAAACTCGGTGACACTATTGTTGTGAAGTCTTCAAAACTGGGTCTCAAAGAGTACAATTACTTCGAGAAAAAATACAATCAAATGTATTCCGGAAGTAGTCCATTTGCGGTGCCAACCAATATTCCTACCAACCTTCAAGGAGGTGCGTTGGGTATTTGGGTAGCTTATTCACCCTGGTTTGATACCATAGTGTGTAATTAGTTTTGTTCTTTTATAAACGTATAATTGCGCTGCAACAAATACGACAAGAAAACCGCAACTAAACTTGCACAAACGTTGGCAATAGACGGGTAGAATTGCAGGTACTCAATCAGAATTTTTAGAAAAAGGTAATTTCCAAGCCACGAGAAACCCGAACTTACTGCATAACGGAATAATTGCACGCGCCCCATGAGTTGACTATCCGTAAAAACAACATACTTATTGAGTAAAAAGCCAAGCGTAAACGCAATGATAAAGCAAAGTGCTGAGCTAAGGGTATAGGCAGACACTACATAAATTTGACTAGCAATAGTGATATTAAAAATACGCTTCTCAAATAAATATTGGTAGAATAAAAAGAATAACACCCAACTTGAGACTAAATTCATGCCGCCGCAGGCTGCATAATAAAAGGTCTGTTTGTCAAATATCCGTTTGAAGAGCGGATAAAATAGGTCAAGAAAATGGCGCATTAATCTTCCCATATGATTTGATAACCGGTGTGCCTGCGGATGTTGATGACAGTGTCATTCTCAAATATTAAATACTGACCGCGAATCCCTGACAATACCCCACTAACATTTGGTGTTTTGTCCAAAGATATGGATTTCACCTGATTGGGATAATTCAAGACAGGGTAATTGAAATGCCAAGGTTTTTCGTCATCAGTCCAGTATTGGCTGAGGTCTGCCGGCAATGATTGCTCGAGTTCCCATTTGATTTCGGCTAAATCAGGACCGTCGTAAGGACTGTTTTTGAGCATTTGTTGCCAGTTCGTTTTGTCGGAAAACTGATCTTTGAGCGCCACTTCAAGGATTCCAGACAAATACCTATTTGGCACCTCGGCAAGTACAATTGCCGCTGCAGCACCTTGGTCTATCCAGCGCGTGGGCATCTGGGTTTTACGTGTAATGCCTACTTTGAGTTGGTCTGTTTGGGCCAAATATACGAGGTGCGGCTGGTTGTGGTTTTTTTGTTCATATGCTGGGTCTCTGCCGAGGCCGAGGTGAGCCTGACAAAGTTCTGGCCGCAAAATACAAGGGCTGGCTGCGGCTGCAGTTGAAAAACAAGAAAAGCAAAATCCTTCACCAAAAGATTTGTTCGTTTCTTTTTGACAGTTGCTGCAAAAAATATGACCTGTAAAGGAAAACGAAATCGTTTTTCCAATCAAATTATTGAGCTTAATTGGCTCGTTCTGATTCAGTAAGAAGTAAACTATTGGATCACCGTTTTGGGTATCCATTTTTTGCAAGCAGAACGCCATTATTCGGGAAGGATATTCATTTTGTCAGCAAAATGGTAGCAGTAGTCTCTCAGGTCTTCACAAATAAGGTGTTCACCGGTAGCTTTCTCGAAGTTGTCAGCCATCGTGAGTAAAGTTTGATGAAAAAACTGTTTCATTTCTTCTATGGTCATGTCTTTGGTCCAAAGGTCGATTTTCATGGTGTTCTTGCTCTTTGGATCCCAAATTGACAATAAAAAGGCAGCGGCCTCAGCTTTGTCAATTTGACCATCGCTGGCAGACCAAAGCATGCGCAATGGGAGCTGGTTTTCATTCAAACCGACCTGAATGTTGATTTCTGAAGTTTTTGTAATTTGATCGCTCATTTGGGTACTTCGTATTTTTTTAAAATTTGGTGATAAGGTGTATCTAAAAGTGCTTGTAGTGATGGTTGTTCTTGATCGATATACTGCTTTACGATTCGATAGCCTAAAAAACGTCCCATACGATCCGGACTTTCCTGCGGCAGACCAATGGTGTAGGGGCCTTCGTTGAGTAAATTCATGTTGAGTTCTTGGTCGTTCTTGAATAAAAATTGTTGATCAACAAGGTATTCCCAAAAACCGCGCTCAGCTTTTAGTGCCCAATCGAGGTCTGGCTTTGCATAGCGTAGAACATGGTGAAGTGGGATTTCTGGTGCTATAATTTCAGTTATGGCCAGCATTTTGCCCCACCGGATCATTTCCGAAGCCAAGTTTTCATCGGTTGGTTTGAGCACGTTACTGCTCAACCAGATTAAAAGCGCATCAGAGGTGGCGTATTCGGGTGACATACCTTCTTTAATCCAGTCGTAAAATTGTTGTGCAGGAAGTGTTTTGATGAGTGGGTGTTCAGGGCCTAAATAGCGTTCTTGACCCAAAACGATTGATTTATCAGAGGCGTATGCACTGGCGGCAAATTGGGTGTAGGCAAAGCAAATGGTTTGAACTACCGGAACTTTTGGAGCTAAAACATGCAACCTTTTCATCCCGGCTTTAATTTGTTCAAGGGTAAGATAGCGCCATTTTCTGCGTTTGTCTAGCGACTTGCCAATTTGTTTGTAAAAAGGATGCGAATAGGTGCGTTGAAGTCCATTTATAAATGCGCTGTCGGTTTTAGTGGAGACTTGCAGTGCATATGGGAAACAAAACTGGCTGAGGTCAAAATCGGTTTTGATGAGTTGTTTTATTTCTGAAATTTGTTGTCTTGGCGTACTGTAACGAAAAGTGGAATCGAGGTTGAGGTATTTAACCTTCAGATGAACTTGGTCGATATTGACATCGTAGGGGTCTTGGCTACAAGCAAAAAGCCCAACAAGTAGGACAAGAATACCAAGTTTTTGTATCATGAATATTGTTATTTTTGTCCAAAATTAACATTAATCAAGCAACATGAAATCACTCCGTTTCCAACTCATCTTTATTTCTGCATTTTCCTTGTTAAATGCAGCATCTATTTTTGCCCAAGCTGTAGCCGAAAAGAAACTTCAAGGGGGAGTTACCGGCGCTGTTGGT
>VHBC01000020.1 GCA_016872115.1 Sphingomonadales bacterium
ATGCGCGGTAATACTTTTTTGTACAAGGCTTGAATGGTGCGTTCGAGGTCTTTAGTGAAGAAACTGGCTTTTGCACCATTGCCGGACAGCTCCTTGTAGCTGGTGCGCATCTTGAGCATGGCATCTGTTACCGCAATTAAATCTTCGGCGTTGTCTGCGTTCCCGGCAAATTCAACTTCGCTGTGTTCAAAATAGCCGATTACTGTTTTGTAATTATCTAGGATTTTTTGACCTAGCGCTTCCGCTTTTTTATTTTGGCCTAATAAGAAGTAAAGCTGAACGAATTCATGTAGAATGCCGGCATTGAGTGGCCTGATATCCTGTCCTTGATAAGTGAATTGGTTGTGCGCTTTATTGTAGTTAAGTGAGTTGAATGGATCAACTGGGTTGATATCGCCGTAATCCATAACCGTTTCAACTGGCATTAGTTGCATAGATCGGTCAAGTACTTTTACAGCCTCTGCTTTGCGCCCAAGGGAGAAAAGTTGTTCGGCAAGTAATAAGAAATTCGAACGATACTGTATGGTGTGTCTTCTGGCGTAGTAGTCAGTGAGAACGTTCGGATTGGCCATGTCGCCAAAAATGTAACGTTCTAACATGTTTTTCTCCATTTGGTTTACATCCATGAGCATTGGCTCTTGTTTGACTGGAGAAAGGGCATAAGCCATCCCGACTTGTTTGATGTAGCCAGCGCTCAAGAGTGCGATAGAGAAACTCGAGCCACGGTTACTGGAGAAATAAATTCCACGCTCCCAATTGTTATTGGCTACGACATCCATCATCATGACTTCTTCTCTGGAAAGCGCTTGATTGCGTTCTGGGTCAAATTCAAAAACTATTTCATCAACGATATTGGCTGCTTTGGTTTTTGCACTCAAAACCCCGGATTTAATAGCGTTGGCTTTGTTGACTGTCAAGGCAAACTTCGTTGATGGAAAGAAGCTGAATTTGTTTTGTTCGTCAGTGATCATATTGGCGTCATCACGGACAAAAGCCATAGCTTCAGTGAAATCAACCGCGGACCAAATACGCTCAAATTGATCGAGTAACTCCTGTAGGTCTTGCGCACTGTTGTTTTTGAATTCTACTTGGCCATTGCGAGCCGCCTCGTATAAACTGAAAACCTTTTGGTATTTGTCAATGGTAGCAGCAATCATATTGGTAGAGTCCGTGCTTGCAATTTGCGCTTTGAGTGCCTCTGCTTCTGGCGTTTTTGCAATGACGTCTGCAAAAATGACGCGTGCACGTTGATCAAAATAACCAGCAGCCATTTTTGCTTCTGACGGGTTGTGCTTAAGGCGTAAGTCCAGTACTTTTTTAATCAGGGTATCAGACGGATTCTGAGAGAAAAGCTGCAAAAGCGGCATGAAGTAAATTTGGTCCGTATTACCGGCATACATTAAAATTTGATCTTCTCTAAACTTAATTGGAAGTGGATCAGAGGCATAAGTTTTGAGTTTCATTTGGTTGGTATACCAGTCTGTACCCATTAAAGACAGATTGCAAACCCGCACATCTGTGCGCTTGCCTTCTACTTCTTGTAGATACCAAAGTGGGAAAGTATCGTTATCTCCATTGGTAAATAAGATGCCATTTTGTCCACAAGATTCGAGGTAGTTGTGAGCGAGGTCGCGAGCGCTCGTTTTGCCACTGCGGTCGTGGTCGTCCCAGTTTTGAAGACCCATTAGAATCGGTACAACGAGGCCTAAAGCTGTTGCAATGCCCGCGCGCACATTACTGTCGGCGAGGTATTTCTTAAGCAAATCGTAAATGGCATAAACACCAATTCCAATCCACATTGCGAAGAAATAGAAAGATCCAGAATAAGCGTAGTCGCGCTCACGGGGTTCATATGGTTTTTGATTGAGGTAAACAACAATGGCTAAGCCTGTAAAAATGAAAGCAAGCGTTATAATAAATGCATCTTTTGGTGTTTTACGGTAGTGGAAAACCAAGCCGATTAGTGCTAAAATAAGTGGCAACATGAAATAGGTGTTGTGCCCTGGATTATTTGTTGTGAAGTAAGGAGCGTGTTCTTGACTGCCTAGGCGCGCTTCATCGAGGAATGAAATTCCAGAAATCCAGTTGCCGTGCATGTTGTCGCCATGGCCTTGCAGGTCGTTTTGGCGTCCTGCAAAGTTCCACATAAAATAACGGATGTACATCCAATTGATTTGATAACGGAAGAAATAGGTTAGGTTCTCACCAAAAGTAGGGAGTCTTTTGCCGTCGCGTCCGATTTCGGTACTCGCGCCATCGTTTTCGTCGTAACCAGACCACTTTGCGTAGAGTTGTTTGTGCAGACCAGCCGATCCTCCTTCTCCGTTGTACATGCGTGGGAAGAAAGTTGTTTGGGAATAAGTAGCTACAGCATTTTCTCTAATGCTTGCATTGCTTTCATAGTATTTTTCTTCTATAGAGTAAGCACCTTTGTTTGTGCGTATCCAGTTTTGCGCTTCTTTTTCGGTAGCAAAAGCCTTCACCTCGATGTCATTTTCTGTAACAACAAATCTGCGCAAGTAATAAGCAGAGAGGTTTTTCCAGGCAGAACGATCTAGGATTTTTGGTCCGTCTTGGGTCATTTCTTCACCGTTGCGCAATGAATTCCAGTAGGGGCCAGAGAGTATTGGTGCAGAACCATATTGTTCACGCTTGAGATAAGAGTGGAGGGTGACTAAATTCTCAGGGTCATTTTCGTCGAGGGGTGTGTTGGCATTGGAACGAATGACAATGACAGCAAAAGAACCGTAACCAATTAACAACATCACAAGGCCCATCATGGCGTTGTAAAGTATGGTTTTCCCTGTTTTGTGGGCAAAACGAACCACGTAAAGACATGCTGCGACTAAGAGTACGAAAAAGAAGATAGTTCCGCTGTAGAAGGGCAAGCCCAAACTGTTGACGAAGGATACTTCAAAACTAGAGGCCATTGCAATACTTCCTGGGATAATGGCCTCTTGAATAAAGCCAAGGGCCACCACTGAGATGATTCCCGTAAGCAACAACCCTTTTATGTTGATATCTTCTTGGGTCCTAAAATAGATGGTGTAGCCAATTGCAGGAACCACTAATATGCCGAGTAAGTGAACACCAATAGCGAGGCCCAACATGAAAAAGATGAGTAAGAGCCAACGGTTCGGACGTAAGTCAGTTAGTTTGGAACCATGTTGCGTAAGCTCCATTTCTTCGTCCCATTTGAGAATAGCCCAAAAGATGACAGCTGTAAACAAGGAAGCCATTGCATAGACCTCGCCTTCTACCGCAGAAAACCAAAAAGAATCTGAGAAAGTGTAGGCCAATGCGCCAATGGCAGCTGCGCTGAAAATAGCAATCTGATTTGCACCAGTGAGGCTGTCGCCTTGTTTGAGCACGATTTTTTTTATCAAAAGCGTCAAAGACCAGAACATAAAAAGAATAGTCAAAGAGCTAGAAATGGCAGAAAGCGCATTGATGTAGACCGCAACATTTTCTGGAGCCGCAAAGAAAGAAAACAAACGACCGAGCACCATAAATAACGGCGCACCCGGAGGGTGACCTACCTCAAGTTTGTATGCTGCGGTAATGTATTCGCCACAGTCCCAGAGACTTGCGGTAGATTCTATGGTCATGAGGTAAACAGCCGAGGCGATAGCAAAGATGAGCCAACCAAGGTAAGTGTTCCATTTTGAGTAAGTCATGAGCGCGATTTAATAGTAAATATGTAAACGCGAATTTAAGAATAATCGGCCTAAAAATTTTTTATCTGCCTATTTGGCGAGAAGAAAAAACTTATTAAATTTGCACTCGCATTTAAAGATGCATATTTAATGGCCCATGGTGTAACTGGCAACACGTCTGATTTTGGTTCAGAAGAGTCTAGGTTCGAGCCCTAGTGGGCCAACAAAAGCCTCCACATCGGAGGCTTTTTTTATTTAGTTAATTTTGCTCAAAATTCAAGCAATGACCGACAAACGAACCGAACTTTCAGATCTAGGAGAATTCGCGCTCATCGAGCACCTCACCCAAGATTTTCAGACAAGGCATCCGGAAACACTTCTTGGCATCGGCGATGACGCCGCCGTTATTGCTATTGGCAATGAACTTTGTCAAGTTGTCACTACTGATTTATTGTCTGAAGGTGTACATTTTGACCTGACCTACATGCCGCTCAAACATTTGGGCTACAAAGCCGTCGCCATAAATGTTTCGGATATCTGCGCAATGAATGCCATTCCCAAGCAAATTACAGTTGCACTGGCTGTTTCAAATCGATTTTCTGTCGAAGCCCTCGAAGAGCTCTATGCCGGAATGAAAGCAGCTTGCGCAGACTATAACGTCGATTTAATTGGTGGAGATACCACGTCATCGCAAAGCGGTTTGGTAATTAGTATTACTGCTCTAGGGACAGCACCAAAAGACCAAATATGTTACCGTTCTGGCGCCAAAGAATACGATTTGCTGGTTGTGTCAGGTGATTTAGGCGGGGCTTATATGGGTCTCCAAGTTTTAGAACGGGAAAAAGATGTCTTTAAGGCCAATCCCAATATTCAGCCAGATCTAGATGGCCACGATTATATATTGCAAAGACAACTCAAGCCACAAGCCCGATTAGATGTAGTAAAAATACTCAAAGAATTAGGTGTCAAGCCAACTTCCATGATTGATATATCCGATGGTTTGGCCAGTGAAATATTACATATTTGTAAGGCCAGCAAAGTGGGTTGCCATTTATACGATGAAAAGATGCCTATAGATGCAAAAACTTCAATGGTCGCCATTGATTTCAATCTAGACCCGAGCATGTGTGCATTAAATGGTGGCGAAGACTACGAATTGTTGTTTACAATAGACCAAAAAGACGTAGCGCTCATTCAGTCGAATCCTAACTTCTCTATCATTGGGCACATAACTAATTTAGCCGAAGGCACTTATTACATTGATAAATCGGGTTCGGCTATCACCTTGCGCGCTCAAGGCTGGAAACATTTCGATTAAGTGCAACTCAATCTATTCTGGGAAGATTGATTTGTTCTTTGTGAACTATTGTGAGCGGATACTTCCCACGAATATGTTCAACGAGTTCTTCAGCTTCTTTCTGCGTGCGAAAGTCGCCTACCATTAAGTTGAAGTTTGGCGCTTCAAAACGCACATATGTATCTATTTTCGGAAATTCCGCAACGAACTGTGCGCGTGTGCGATCGATGAGGTCTTTGTCGGAGTCAAAACAAAGTTGCACACGGTAGCCAGGCATCTGTTTGCTGTTTTTGACTGCAACGCGCTGTTCTATACGCGGATCCCCAATGACCTGAATTTGGCCTGCTAATTGGCTGTAGAATAAGCTTATAAATCCAAGGGTAATCATTCCTTTCATAAGGACAAAGTAACAGAGATTTTTGAGGAATGCAAAATGCTTATTTAGATTCATTTTAAATTAGCGTACATTAATTATTTTTTGTCATGAAAATGTCATTAAATGTATTGATTCCGTTAATTTTGCTGCCGATAAAAAGCGGTTACTCCGCACATTTTTAGAGTGAATTAGTAATTTTTTACATGGAAATATCTAACATTCAGTCGCTTAAGCGCTTCAAAACTTTCGCTTTTGCCGCATTAACACTCAGCTTTGCTGCATTCACAAACTTTGCTTCTGCGCAAGGTGAAGGGCTTTTCAAAGCCAAGTGTGCTACTTGTCACATGCCTCACAAAAACTCTACCGGCCCCAAATTAGCAGGTGTTAGAGCAAAATGGGCTTCGGGCGGAGCCAAAGAAGGAAGCATTTACCAGTGGGTCAACAACTGGCAAACTGCTGCTGCCAACGATCCATACGCCGTTGAGGTTTCTAAATGGTCACCAACTGCCATGTCTGCTTTCCCAGATTTGAAGAAAGAAGACATCGATGCCATTCTTGATTGGGTAGATGCCCAACCAGAAGCGCCAGCCGGAGGAGGTGCAACCGCAGGTGGTACAGCCGAAGGCGCAACAACTGCAGTTCCAGTTGAGGAAGAATCTACCTCTTGGGTTTGGGTTGTCATGGGTGTCATTTTTGTGGTCGTTATTTTGGCTGTTGGCGGTGTACGTCGTCAACTTAAAATTGCCACTTCAGAAGACGAATCAGAAAAAATGACCTACGGTGAAGAACTTCGTGCTTTGGCATGGAAATACCGCCTACAAGTTGGTTTGGTTTCTTTAGTAGTTGTCATCTCAATTTTTGTTGCGCTCTTTCAGTCGTTGTATTCCATTAATATCATGGAAGGTTATCAGCCTTCTCAGCCAATTGTCTTTCCTCACAGCCAACACGCAGGCATCAACGGCATCGACTGTAAATACTGTCACAACTCTGTTACCAAATCCAAATCAGCGTCCATACCTTCTGTTAATGTTTGTATGAACTGTCATAAACAAATTGATGGCGAAGGCAAACCTTGGGCTGGCCAAATCAAAAAGATATACGCAGCTGCAGGTTGGGATAAAGAAGGCATGAAGTATACTGGTAAAACCAAGCCAATTGTTTGGAACAAAGTTCACGTTCTTCCAGAGCACGTTTACTTTAATCACTCTCAGCACGTAGTGGTTGGAGGTATAGATTGTAAGCAGTGCCACGGCGATATGACTCAAATGGAAGAAACGGCAATGGTTCAGCCAGTTGAGGAACTCAACAAAATTGAAGGCAATATAAAATTGACGCGTAAAACATTAACGATGGGATGGTGTATCGAGTGTCACGGCAAAAAAGACGTTGCTATTGGCAATGGTAAAAACGCCTACTACGACGAAATCCACCGTCGCCTCAAAAAAGATCCTAAGCTTTACGCACAATACCTCAACAACGATGGCAAAGTCACTGTCAACGAACTTGGTGGTTGGGAATGCGCAAAATGCCACTATTAATTCAGTAATAACCATACTTGTCGAAATAAGACCATGGAAATGTCAAAAAAATATTGGAAAGGTATTGACGAACTCAAGCAAACACCTGAGTTCATTAAGCACAAAGAGCAAGAATTTCCCAATCAGCAAACAGTTGAAGATTTCTTAGCTGACGAAAACTTAGCCGAATCCTCAACAGCGCGTCGTGACTTCTTAAAGTTTCTAGGTTTCTCTGTTGCAGCAGCTACGCTTGCAGCTTGTGAGGCTCCAGTTACTAAAGTTGTTCCTTATGCGGTGAAGCCTGAAAACGTTACACCGGGTATGCCAACTTGGTATGCCAGTACTTATTATGATGGCGCTTCTTACGCGAGCATCATTGTAAAAACACGCGAAGGTCGCCCAATCTTCGTTAAAGGCAACAAAGATTTTGGCTTTACTAAAGGCGGCACCAATCCACAAATCATTGCGTCCGTTCTCGGTCTTTATGACTCTGCACGTTTAGCTCATCCTTTAGAAAAAGGAGCAAAAGCATCATGGTCTACAGTTGACGCTGGAATTTCTGACGCTATTGCAAGAGCGAAAAAAGTAACCTTACTTTCGAACACGGTCATTTCACCTTCTATCAAGCGTGCTATTTCTGAAATGGCAACCAAATTGAACGGTGAAGGCGGCTCCAAATTTGAACACATTCAATACGATGCAGTTTCTTATGCCGGCATGCGCGAGGCCAACCTTTTAAATTTTGGTGCACGCATCATTCCTAGTTATGACTTCTCTAAAGCCCAAACTATTGTTTCAGTAGGTGCAGACTTCCTAAGTACTTGGTTATTGCCAACTGAATTTGCTGTTCAATACGGCACGCGTCGTAATCCGGAGGGTGACTGGATGTCTAAGCACTTCCAGTTTGAATCAGTTCTTACTGTAACGGGTTCAAACGCCGATGTGCGCGGCATGATCAAACCATCTGAAGAAGCAGCGGTATTGAATTACATAATCAATGCCCTTCAAGGAAAATCTGCTACAGCAGGTGCTTGGAAAGCTGCCGCTGACAAAGCAGTAGCGGCGCTTAAAAAATCAAAAAAAGAGTCAGTAGTCGTTGCTGGTTCTAACCATACAGGTGTTCAACAATTGGCAAACCAACTCAATAACCTATTGGGGGCATATGGTTCTACAATCGACCTCAATAACACTATCAACCTTCACCAATCAGAAGATGCAAAAGCCCTTAAACTTGCGGCAAACGTAGCAGCAGGTAAAGGTCCAGATGTACTTATCATGATGGGTGTCAATCCTGTTTACAGCCTTCCTAACGGAGCTGCATTTGCAAATGGCCTGAAGTCTGTAGGTACGAGCATAGCAATTTCTGCATTTGAAGACGAGACCGCCAGTCTTTGTACATACGTTTGCCCTGAGCATCATCAATTAGAAAACTGGACTGACCACCAAGCAAAAGCAAATGAATACGCTATCGGTCAGCCTACAATTCGCCCATTACACAATACTTCAAGTGCCCTTGAGTCTCTATTGGTATGGAATGGTACTGCTGCGCGCGGAGGTCAAGATTCAGCCGTTGCTTACGATTACATCAAAGCAACATTTGCTGCAATGAACCCAACTGGCGACTTCAACTACCTTACACACAACAGCTGTACTGCAGTTGCTATCACACCAGCTGCACTAACTTATACCGCAGCTCCTATTAAAGATCTTCCTAAAACTGCGGATACAGAAGTTGTGTTCTATCAAAAGCCAGCTATCGGAAACGGCCAATTCGCCAATAACCCTTGGTTGCAAGAAATGCCAGATCCAGTTACCAAAGTAACCTGGGACAACTACATTACCATGAACCCCGTAGAAATGGAAGGCACATACGCCACCACCTACGACCAAGAACATGGTTTGAATTTAGCCACTGTTTCGGTAAATGGCAAATCAATTACGCTTCCGGTTTATCCGTTGCCTGGCCAAGCACCTAAGACCATCGGAATTGCTTTGGGTTATGGTCGCGGTGCAAACGGTGAAAACATCGGTAAAGCGGCCTTCCAAACAAAAGAATACGGAGGTCATGCCAAAACTGAAGACGGTAAACTAACACCAATCGGAGCCAATGTTTATGGTATGCTTTCTTCTGCAGCAACTATTTTATATAGTGCGGCAGCTAAAGTAAGCCCTGCAGAAGGCATTTATCCAATTGCAGCGACCCAAATTCACCACACCGTAATGGGCCGTGACTCTATCGTTCGCGAGACCACACTTTCTATCTTCAAAAACAGCGAAAAAGACGCCTTCAATGAAGGGCATAAATTACAAAAACTAGACAAACACGGCGACCACGTAGAAGCTCCAGTTTCTGAATTTGATCTTTGGGCTGCACACCCTGTAGAGAAAATCGGTCACCGATGGGGTATTTCCATTGACCTTTCTTCATGTATTGGTTGTGGTTCTTGTCTCATCGCTTGTCAGTCAGAAAATAACGTACCAGTTGTCGGTAAAGACGAAGTTCGACGTGGACGTGAAATGCACTGGTTGCGCATTGACCGCTACTTCGCTTCAGACGAAGAGGCAGCTGTAGGCACCAAAAAAGACAAAGAAACATTTAACTATGACAATGCCGAAAAGGCTACCTTGAATCCTTCAGTGGTTCACATGCCTTTGATGTGTCATCACTGTAACCACGCACCTTGCGAGACGGTTTGTCCGGTGGCTGCAACAACTCACTCTAACGAAGGTTTGAACCAAATGGCCTACAACCGCTGTATCGGAACGCGTTACTGTGCTAACAACTGTCCATACAAAGTACGTCGTTTCAACTGGTTCAACTACCCTTCTTACAAGAAATTTACTGAAGTGAATCCAGCTCAAGATGACCTCGGCCGTATGGTACTAAACCCTGATGTGACTGTTCGTACACGTGGTGTCATGGAAAAATGTTCACTTTGTGTTCAGCGCATTCAAGCGACTAAATTGCTTGCTAAAAAAGAAGCACGTACTATCGCTGACGGCGAGTTTGCAACAGCATGTTCTGACGCTTGCCCTACAAACGCTATTGTTGTCGGAGACTGGAACGATCTCAAATCAATGATTCGTGAGAAATCTGAAGCTGTCCGTGCATACCAAGCACTTGAAGAAGTAGGTGTGAAACCAAACGTTTGGTATCAAGTGAAAGTGCGCAACGAAGACAATTCCTTGCTCGATCATATTCATGTAGCAGATCAAGCACATCATTAATTATTATTCAATTAAACTACTGCAATGCAAAAGGAAGCAGCAATCAGAGAGCCCCTCGTCTTAGGTCACAAAACCTATCATGATGTAACACAAGATGTTTGTCGTCCAATTGAGGACAAAGCACCTAAAATGTGGTACATTCTATTTGGAATCGCACTGGTCATCGGTCTATACGGTGTGGGTAGCATCATGTACCTGCTCGGCACCGGTGTTGGTGTTTGGGGTCTTAACAAAACAATTGGTTGGGCATGGGACATCACCAACTTCGTTTGGTGGGTAGGTATTGGTCACGCCGGTACGCTCATCTCAGCAGTACTACTTTTGTTCCGTCAAAAATGGCGTATGGCAATCAACCGTTCTGCGGAAGCCATGACCATTTTTGCTGTATTCATGGCTGGTACTTTTCCGTTGATCCACATGGGGCGCCTATGGGTGGGTTATTGGGTAATGCCTATTCCAAACCAATTCGGTTCGTTATGGGTTAACTTTAACTCGCCGTTACTTTGGGACGTATTCGCCATCTCAACCTACTTATCAGTATCCTTGGTGTTTTGGTACATCGGCCTCATCCCTGACTTTGCAACCATTCGTGACCGCGCCAAAAAACCTTTGGCTAAAAAGATGTACAGTATCTTATCATTTGGTTGGTCAGGTCGTGCAAAGCATTGGAATCGCTTTGAGTTAGTTTCATTGGTTTTGGCTGGTTTGGCAACTCCTCTTGTATTCTCGGTACACTCGATCGTATCCTTTGACTTTGCTACGTCGGTTGTCCCAGGATGGCACACCACTATCTTCCCACCATACTTCGTAGCGGGTGCGGTATTCTCAGGTTTTGCCATGGTGCAAACCCTTCTCTTGATCATGCGTAAAGCTATGGGTCTAGAGGCGTATATTCACACAAAGCACGTTGAATACATGAACATCGTCATTATGGTAACGGGTTCTATTGTTGGTACGGCTTATATCACTGAGCTTTTCATCTCTTGGTATTCCGGCGTTGAGTACGAATCTTACGCGTTCATCAACCGTGCAACTGGTCCTTACTGGTGGGCTTACTGGTCCATGATGACCTGCAACGTTATATCTCCTCAATTGATGTGGATTCGCCGTTTGCGTCGTAGCTTGCTTTTTACCTTCTTCATCTCGATTGTCGTAAACATCGGTATGTGGTTTGAGCGTTACGTAATTATCGTTACATCAATTCACCGCGATTACATTCCGGCTGCTTGGAGCATGCACTTCCCGAGCCATATTGATATCGCTGTATATATCGGCACCATTGGATTGTTCTTTGTTTTCTTCTTGTTGTTTGCACGTTTCTTCCCAGTACTTGCCCTCAATGAAATAAAAACAATTTTGAAAGGTTCAGGTCAATCTTACAAAGAATCTCCAGATTATCACAAACACCATTAAGTAAAGGCTATGTCAGATAAAGTTCTATATGTCATGTACGACGACGACGAGGTACTCAAAAACAGTGCTAAAAAACTCGTTGCCAAAGGAGTTAAAATCGCAGAAGTTTTCTCTCCATTCCCAATTCACGGAATCGATTCAATTATTGGTGTGAAAAACACACGACTCGGCATCATGGCCTTTTTGTATGGCTTGACGGGTCTTACGCTTGCTACCATTGGTATGCGCTTTTTAATGATCACCGACTGGCCAATGAACATTGGAGGAAAGCCAAATTTCTCTTACCTAGAAAACATGTTGGCTTTCGTTCCAATTAGTTTTGAATTTACTGTCATGTGCGCTGCTCACGGAATGGCCATTACCTATTTACTACGCAACAAAACGCTTCCTGGTATGCCTGCACAAAACCCAGATCCGCGTACTACAGACGACAAATTTGTGATGGAAATCCGCTTAAGCGATAATCAGAATATTTCCGAAGCAGACCTCGATGGCATGTTGCAAGAAATTGGCTTCTTCGAATTGGATAAAAAAGAAATTAAATAAGTACAGGGCCTCATGAAAAAAATAGTTTACACAACACTTAGTGGAGCAGCCTTGACCATGTCATTGCTTTTGAACTCTTGTGTGTCCAATGCCGACAGCCCAGGTTTAGAATATGCTCCTGATATGTACCGCACGCCGGGTATTGAAACTTACGTTGACTACGGCGAAGTACGAGGAAGAGAGAACAAAGCATGGAAAGGCCGTTTATCAGCCATGACTCCACCTCGCAATACAATTCCATTCTATGGAACGGACTCTTCAGAGGTAAAATTAATGTTGCCATATTTCCGCAAGCCAAATGTTGCCTTCCGTGAGACCCACGGACTCTACGGCTGGGATTACTCTACCGCAGATGAGTACACATTAGCTGTTGCAGACAAAAACCCAATTCTGCTCAACGCTACAAACGCAGAAGCGGTTATAACCAAAGGGAAAGAGCTGTTCACTGCCATGTGTCAACACTGTCATGGTGAAAAAGGCGATGGTAATGGCCCAATGGTTGCCTCTGGTGCTTATCAAGGGGTACCAAACTATGTTGGTTTGGCCGCCACCGAAGGTCAAATGTTTTATTCAATCTACTACGGTAAAGGCATGATGGGAGCACATGGTTCAATTCTTAATAAAAAGGAAATCTGGACGATCGTTCACTACATCCGTCGTATCCAAGACGCCAATTATGGCAAATTTGATGCGAACGGTGCTGCGGTTTCAACCGTTGTTTCAGACACCACTAACTCGAAATAATCAAGAAGAGCAATGGAATTTCAAATCACCAAAAAAGCGAAAAATGTTGCATTTGGCCTGATGGGCTTAGGTGCGCTTCTTACTATCATCGGTGTTGCACTCTCTGCATCTGACCACCACTTCTTCACGCGCTTTATGGCTTCTGGTCTTATTAGCGGTTTCTTTTTCTTTGCATTAGGCTTAGGAGCTTTGTTCTTTCTTGCACTTAAATATGCAACAGAAACGGGTTGGTACGCCGCAGTAAAACGCGTCATCGAGGCTGTGGCAGGTTTCTTACCAGTTGGAATGATTATTCTTGGCGTAGTATTGCTAGTTCTGACTATTGCCGATGGTGCTCATATCTATTCATGGATGGATCCAGAGGTACAAGCCCACGACGAAATCGTTCGCCACAAAGCAGCATACTTAAACAAACCATTCTTCTGGATTCGTACGCTAGCGTATTTCACTACGTACTTCTTATTTTGGAGAGGTTTCAAAAATCGCTCTTTAGAAGAAGACCGTGTAGGTGGTACAGAACTGCACTTCAAGAACTACAAAAGAGGTGCTTTGTTCCTTGTGTTCTTTGCGGTATTTAGTTCTACTTCTGCCTGGGACTGGATCATGTCTATTGATGTACACTGGTTCTCCACCTTGTTTGGATGGTACACATTTGCCGGAATGTGGTGCTCAACAATGGTCGTACTGGTATTAACTACGCTTTATCTAAAAACACTAGGATACCTTCCAAACGTAAACGACTCTCACATTCATGACCTTGGCAAGTGGACTTTTGCAACATCTTTTCTTTGGTCATATATGTGGTTCTCACAGTTCATGCTTATTTGGTACGCCAACATCGGCGAAGAAGTAGTTTACTTCCAAACCAGGATTGCCGAATTTAAAGTGTTGTACTTTGGTATGTTTATCATCAATTTTGCATTCCCAATGTTGATCTTAATGTCTCGCGATGCCAAGCGTAATGCCGGAATTCTAGTATTTGTGGGACTTATGATTCTGATGGGTCATTGGCTAGATGTATACGTCATGGTTTCTGCCGGTGCCTTGGGGGCAAATGCAAAAATTGGTGCCTTAGAAATTGGAATGGCACTATTAATGGCCGGAACATTCATTTTTGTGGTCCTTCGCAACCTGAGCAAGGCTCCGTTAACACCTGTGAACCACCCATTCTTAGATGAAAGTAACCATCACGAAATTTAATTTGAAGACAATATAAAAAGTCATGGAAAATAAATTAATCATTTTACTTGTCATTGTTTTAGGAGCAATTGCTGTTGCCCAACTTGTTCGCATTTACGAAATCTCGGCAAAATTGCGCAAGAATCAAGAGCATGAAATTTCTAGCCGTGATAACAACTTAAATGGCCGTCTCATGTTTGGCTTTATGTTGTTTATGTTTGGCTCTTTCATTTACCTCATGAAAGCTTACGGCTGGACAGGCCGTGGATCTGCTGCGTCCATAGAAGGAGAAGAAATGGATTGGTTATTGAATCTCAATTTTGTTATTATTATCGCGATTTTCTTTTTCACGAATTTCTTGTTGTTCTATTTTACTTGGAAATACGTCAAGAAGCCAGGGGTACCTGCCTTGTACTATCCACACAACAACAAATTAGAAATGCTTTGGACTGTTGTACCCGCGATAGTATTAGCAGTCATCATTATCTTGGGTCTCCAGACTTGGAGTCACCTAACAGGCCCAACCAAGCCAGAAGCTGAGAAAATCGAGTTGTTTTCTAAGCAATTTGATTGGACAGCTCGTTATGCTGGTGCCGACAACACTTTGGGTCTATACGACTACAAATTAACCCTAGATAACAACGAATTAGCTTTATTGACTTCGAACACTATTGATTCTTCGATCAATAATATGCTAAATGGCGCTACTGGTATTCGCAGTTTACAAAAGCTATTGAATAACCGCGATACAGTATTCAGCGATTCTACATTCAATGTTTTACGTACTGACTTATCCCGAAAAGAAAGATTGTATCGCTTCCTTAACCAAATGAAGCAAAACCACAATAAAAGTTTAGACGCCAGTGCTTGGGACGACATTATTCAAAAAGACACACTTTACTTATGTAAAGGTCAAGAGTATGAAATCGCATTGCGCGCAAAGGATGTCATTCACTCTGCTTATTTCCCGCATTTCCGCGCTCAAATGAATGCGGTTCCAGGTATGGCAACGCGCCTGAAATTTACGCCAAACAAAACGACTGCTGAAATGCGCGCTGAAAAGAATGACGACAATTTTAATTACATTTTAATGTGTAATAAAATTTGTGGTGGTGCGCACTACAAAATGAAAATGGTTGTTGTTGTCTTAGATCGCCCAGCATATAAAAAATGGATGGCTGCCAAGAAAAAAGCGACTTTCAAGGATCAATATTTCCCTGCTGCAACTACTACGTCAGCAGCACCAGCAGATACAACTGCTGTACCAACAATGAATTAATTTTTAGAAACGATAAAAAATAACATAATGGCTTCACACGACGCACACGCACACGGACATCATGACGAGCACCATCATCATGAGGAGCATTTTATCTCTAAATACATCTTTTCGCATGACCACAAAATGATTGGTAAGCAGTTCTTAATGACTGCTGTTTTCATGGGTCTTGTGGCAATGGTGTTGTCTACTCTTTTTAGAATTCAATTGGCTTGGCCAGGTGAGAGCTCCGACTTCTTGTCTTTCTTCTTAGGTGAGAAATGGGCTCCCAATGGGGTATTAAAAGAAGATATGTATCTTGGTTTGGTTACCATCCATGGTACCATCATGGTCTTCTTCTTACTTACAGGTGGTTTGTCTGGTACGTTTTCTAACATTCTCATTCCATTGCAACTTGGAGCCCGCGATATGGCCTCTGGTTTCTTGAACATGTTGTCGTTCTGGTTCTTTGCGCTTTCGTCATTGCTCATGCTCGTTTCATTGTTTGTAGAGTCTGGGCCAGCAATGGCTGGTTGGACGGTCTATCCACCGCTCTCCGCGCTACCTCAAGCAGTATCGGGCTCTGGTTTCGGAATGACACTTTGGTTGGTTTCAATGGCAATTTTCATTGCGGGTTCTTTGTTAGGATCATTGAACTACATTGTAACAATCGTCAACTTGCGTACAAAAGGCATGACCATGATGCGAATGCCACTCACAATTTGGGCATTCTTCGTAACAGCAATTCTAGGTGTTTTGTCATTCCCGGTATTATTATCAGCCGCATTGCTATTGATCATGGACCGCCTCATGGGTACTTCTTTCTATCTATCTGATATCATAGTAGGTGGTGAAATGCTTACCAACCATGGTGGTTCGCCGATTCTTTACCAACACTTGTTCTGGTTTTTAGGTCACCCTGAGGTTTACATTGTACTTCTTCCTGCTCTTGGTCTTTCTTCAGAAATTATTGCTACCAATTCGCGCAAACCAATTTTTGGTTACAAAGCCATGATCGGATCAATTCTCGCGATTGGTTTCCTTTCGTTTATTGTATGGGGCCACCACATGTTTATCACTGGAATGAACCCGTTTTTAGGTAGTGTATTCGTATTTACAACACTACTCATCGCCATTCCATCAGCAGTTAAGGTTTTTAATTATCTTACGACCTTGTGGAAAGGTTCTTTGGTTCTGACGCCTGCTATGTTGTTTGCCATCAGTTTAGTTTCTACGTTCATTACTGGTGGAGTAACGGGAATTATTCTTGCAGATTCTGCACTCGATATCATGCTACACGACACCTACTTTGTTGTCGCCCACTTCCATATTGTAATGGGGATGTCTGCGGTTTTCGGAATGTTTGCCGGCGTATACCATTGGTTCCCTAAAATGTTTGGTCGCATGCTGAATACACGTTTAGGCTATGCACATTTTTGGGTAACGCTAGTAGGTTCCTACGGTGTATTCTTCCCAATGCACTTTGTTGGTCTTGCAGGTGCGCCACGTCGTTACTACGACTATTCAGCATACAGTGAGTTTGATAACAACTCATTTGAACTTATGGTCGACCTCAACCAAATCATTACCACTTTTGCTATCATTGCAGCCATTGGTCAAGCGATTTTCCTATTCAATTTCTTTTACTCTATTTTTAGAGGGCCTAAGGCGCCGCAAAACCCTTGGTCATCTACAACACTTGAATGGACAACCCCAGTAGAACACATCCATGGAAACTGGCCTGGTGAGCTTCCAACTGTACACCGTTGGCCTTATGACTATTCCAAGCCTGGCACTGCATCTGACTTTATAACGCAGGTCACGCCACTAGAAGAAGGCGAAGAAGCGCATTAAAAGCTATAACACTACACAAAAGGCCCGATATTCGGGCCTTTATCAATTTCTTTTGCTACGACTTCTAATTCCGCATAAAATGCAGTACCAAAAGCCCGAATAAGAGGTTCTTTTAAGAATCTGAATACAGGGACATCTAATTTTTCACCGCAGGCACATGCGGGTTCACAGATATCCCATTTTTCGTAATTAAGCGCAGTGTAGTCATTGAATTGTTTAGTGCGAATAGGGTAGAGATGACAAGAGATGGGTTTGATGAATTCAATTTTACCTTCACATTGTGCTTTTTCAATGGCACATTTGGCTGTATTATTTTGGTCAAAATAAACAAACGCACATTCATTTCCTTCAACCAGTGTTGTTTCCGCCTCGAAGTCTTCATCAATCAAAGCAACTCCGTGCTGTTTAACTGCAGCAATGCCTTCAGCCCGCATGTATGGTAAAATCTGAGGTAAATGTTGCTCAATGAGCTTGACCTCTTCGGTTGTTACTGGAGCACCATTGTCACCTGCCACACAACAAGCGCCTTTACAGGCAGAAAGATCGCACACAAACTGTTTTTCGAAGATTTGTGTTGAAACAATTTTATCTTGGATTTCAACTAACATAGAACAAAGATACGTCTAGATTTTGTGGATTGATTTAAAATGCATATATTTGTATCACATTTATAAGCTGTTAGAACGAGGGGACGCAAGTCCCCTCTTTTTTTCAACAAACAAAAATTAATGTTAGACCGCAAACACATAGAAGAATTAATTGCAGAACGCATCGCCGAGCTTGACAATGGCTTGTACGTTGTAGATTTCCGTATTTCTGCAACCAACGTCATACATGTTGAGCTCGACAAACTCAAAGGCGGTGTAAGTGTTATGGACTGTATGTCGGTATCTCGAAACATTGAACACAACCTAGACCGAGAAAAAACCGATTTCGAATTGCATGTGTCCTCTGCTGGTTTAGATAAACCCGTTAGGCACATCAATCAGTTTGCAAAAAATGTGGGTCGCAGTTTCAAGGTTCAGCCTGATGCTGGAGAGCCTTTTGAAGGAGAGCTCGTTAAAATGGCCGACGATAACCTCGTTTTTAAGCAACGCATTCAAAAACGTGATGAACTAAAAAAGAAAAAAGTTTGGGTAGAAGAAATCATAGAACTGCCCTACGACCAAATAAAAGAAGCAAAAATTGTAATTTCATTTAAATAAGCCCCATGAACAGTTTGGAACTTGTTGACTCATTTTCGGAGTTTAAAGAACTTAAAAATATTGACAAACAAACGATGCAGCACGTCCTAGAAGATGTCTTTCGTGCCATGCTCAAAAAGAAGTTCAATACCGATGAACATATCGATATCGTTGTCAATATTGACAAAGGTGACGTTCAAATTTTCTTGAATAAAGAAATTGTCGACGACGGCGAGGTCGAAGACCCAAATACAGAAATCGCTTATTCTGACGCGATTAAAATTGAGCCAGACTTTGAAATTGGCGAAGAAGTAACAGAAGAATTTAAGTTTGCAGATTTTGGTCGTCGCAATGTCCTTGCATTGCGTCAAAACCTGATCTCGCGCATCATGGAGCTCGAGAAAGACCAACTTTACAATAAATACAAAGAGCGTATCGGTGAAATCGTTACCGGAGAAGTCTACCAAGTTTGGAAGAAAGAAATCCTCATTATGGACGACGACAACAACGAACTTATCTTGCCAAAGTCAGAACAAATTCCTTCTGACTTCTTCAAAAAAGGCGAGTCTGTTCGTGCGGTAGTAGCCAAAGTAGATATGCGCAATAGCACGCCAGTGATTATTCTTTCACGTACAGCCCCTGAATTCCTTGAGCGCTTATTTGAACTCGAGGTCCCAGAAGTATTCGATGGCCTCATCACCATCAAGAAAATAGTTCGCGAACCAGGAGAACGCGCTAAGGTTGCCGTTGAGTCTTACGACGATCGCATTGACCCAGTAGGGGCATGTGTCGGTATGAAAGGGTCACGCATTCATGGTATCGTCCGTGAATTACGCAACGAAAACATTGATGTCATCAATTTCACGACTAACCAACAACTACTCATTCAACGCGCATTGTCACCAGCAAAAATCACTTCTATGGAAGTGCTCGAAGAAGACAAACGCGTAAAAGTATACCTCAAACCAGATCAAGTATCATTGGCTATTGGAAAAGGAGGAAACAACATTAAACTCGCTGGAAAACTTTGTGGTTTTGAAATCGATGTGTACCGCGATGGCGAAGTAGATATCGAAGACGTTGATCTAGAAGAATTTGCAGATGAAATCGATGGTTGGATCATCGACGAACTTAAGGCAATAGGTTGCGATACCGCAAAATCTGTACTTGAGATTAGCGTAGACGATCTCGTATCACGTACCGATCTAGAAAAAGAAACCATCGAGGAAGTATTCCGTATTTTGAAAGCGGAATTTGAATAACTTTAATACCAATACGGAGCGCAACAGTACATTATGGCGGGAAAACCGATTCGTTTAGGAAAAGCAGCAGGTGAATTGAACGTAGGAATACCGACAATCGTCGAGTTCTTGGGTTCAAAAGGAATTGTCATTGACCCTACTCCAACATCTCGTTTGGAGCAGGAGCACTATGAAATTTTGTGCCAAGAATTTGCTGCAGACCAAAGTATGAAAGAGCAGTCAAAGGCTGCATTGCGTCGCGAGAAGCGAGAATCTTTGTCTTTGAAAGACAAAGCACCTGAAGAACCAAAATCGGCACCTGTAGCCGAGGACGAAGATGACGAAGAAATCAACCTAGAAGAAATCAAGCGTCAAGTTTTAAATGAAGCTGCTACTAAATCACCTGCTGAGGCCCCAATAGAACAGCCTTTGCCCAAAGACCAAGCCCAAAGTGCCCCTACAGCACCTGAAGCAACTGATAACACTGTGAACGTTGTAGGCAAGATCGATTTAGATACCATTAACCAACGTACGCGTCCTGACAAACGCAAAGATAAAACCCCTCCAGTTTCAGGTTCTGAGCCAACTAATGAGCCCGTTGCAGCAGCATCAGCTCCGGTTTCAGAAGCGCCAGCTCATCAAGAAGATCAAGTTGAAAAACCAACTGAAATTGAAACTATTCGTGTCACGCGCCAAGCACTCTCTGGCCCAACTGTATTGGGTAAGATTGAGCTACCTGTCGAAAAGCCTCGTACGCCAGTTGCGTCATCCTCAGACGATGCCAACTCAAAGCGTAAGCGCAAGCGCATCAAGAAAGTAGAGCCTAACAACACGAATACTAATAATTCAGTAAAACCAAAAACCGAAAAAGCTGAAATTTCTGAGCAAGATATCCAAAAAGAAATCAAGGAAACACTTGCAAGGCTCTCAAATCAAGGAGGAAAGTCCAAAGCTTCCAAGAACCGTCGCCAAAAACGAGACAACTATGCCCAGCGTCGCCAAGAAGAAATGGCAATGGCTGAGCTAGAAGAAAAAACACTCAAGCTCACTGAATTTGTAACCGTTTCTGAGTTGGCCTCCATGATGAATGTCCAGCCCACTCAAGTCATCTCAGTTTGTATGTCTTTGGGTATTTTCGCTTCAATCAATCAAAGATTAGATGCGGAAACCATCCAAATTGTTGCCGATGAATTTGGTTTTGAAACAGAATTCATTAGTGCAGAATTACAAGATGCAATAACGGTCGTTGAAGATCAACCTGAAGACCTGATTGCCCGCCCTCCAATTATTACGGTCATGGGCCACGTCGACCACGGTAAAACTTCTTTACTCGACCGTATTCGCAACGCCAACGTTACCGAAGGTGAAGCAGGTGGAATTACTCAGCACATTGGTGCTTATTCGGTTACGCTTAAAGATAGTCGCAAAATGACCTTCCTCGATACACCAGGTCACGAAGCCTTTACGGCCATGCGTGCACGTGGTGCGCAGGTAACCGATGTTGCCATAATCATTGTTGCTGCCGACGACGACGTCATGCCGCAAACCAAAGAGGCTATTTCACATGCCCAAGCAGCAAATGTCCCAATGATCTTCGCGATCAATAAAATCGATAAGCCTGGTGCAAACTCTGACCGCATTCGCGAACAGCTTTCTGCTATGAATATCCTCGTTGAGGACTGGGGTGGAAAATACCAAGTACAAGAAATTTCGGCCAAACAAAATTTAAATATTGATGCGCTTTTAGATAAAGTTTTACTTGAAGCGGAACTCCTAGATTTAAAGGCTAACCCAGACAAAAATGCCGTTGGAACCGTTATCGAATCTTCACTTGACAAAGGAAAAGGTTACGTAACCAACATGCTAGTTGAGGCGGGAACCATGCGTATTGGCGATGTCATTTTGGTAGGCCGTTATTATGGCCGCGTGCGCGCCATGCACGACGAACACGGAGTGGCACTTAAAGAGGCTGGTCCAGCTCAACCCGTTGCTGTACTCGGTATCAACGGTGCGCCAAGCGCAGGCGATAAATTCAACGTCTTGGACGACGAAAAAGAGGCGAAGTCTATTGCTCAAAAACGAGAGCAGCTATACCGCGAACAAGGATTACGCACCACCAAGCATATTACCCTCGACGAAATTGGCCGTCGTTTGGCTATCGGAGACTTCAAAGAGCTCAATATCATTGTTAAAGGTGATGTCGACGGTTCAATTGAAGCACTTTCCGACTCTTTACTCAACTTATCAACTGAAGAAATCCAAGTCAATATCGTCCATAAAGGAGTAGGTGCCATCACCGAAGCCGATGTCAACTTGGCCTCTGCCTCTGATGCCATCATTGTTGGTTTCCAAGTCAGACCGACTTTACCTGCTCGTAAACTAGCCGAGACCGAACAAATCGATATCCGTATGTATTCAGTCATTTACAAAGCCATTGAAGAAATCAAGGCAGCTATGGAAGGAATGCTTTCACCTGATATCGAAGAAAAAGTTCTCGGTTCTGCTGAGGTTCGTGAAACCTTCGAAATCACCAAAGTGGGAACTATTGCTGGATGTTATGTCCTTGATGGCCTCATTAAGCGCAGCTCTAAAGTTCGCCTCATTCGCGATGGTATCGTTGTGCATTCAGGTATTTTAGGCTCACTCAAACGCTTCAAAGACGACGTTAAAGAAGTCAAAAACAACTATGAATGTGGTTTGAATATTGATAAATTCAACGACATTAAAATTGGTGATATCATCGAGGCTTACGAAGAAGTCGAAGTCGCAAGAAAATTATAATCCCATCTTCAAAGCTTATTTTTACTAGTTTTGTAAGACAACAAATAAAGAAATTATGGGCAAATTCGGACCAACTGAAATCATTCTTATTCTCGTCATCGTATTGTTATTTTTTGGTGGCAAAAAAATTCCGGAACTCATGCGCGGTTTAGGAAAAGGAATGAAAGAATTCAAAGACGCTTCAAAAGGCGAAGGCGCAGAAGCCAATACTTCTAAAGAAATTTCTAAAGAAGAAAAATAACGGTATGTACCGATCAATAGCAGCTATTCAGGATGCCTTGCATTCTGGTAAAACGGCTTTGGACCTCGTCGAAGAACACTTGGAACGCATTGCTGCCCATGCGCATCTCAATGCATTTCTAGAAGTTTTTACCGATTCTGCCCGTGCGCAAGCCCGCTTGGTAGATCAAAAAATTCAAGCAGGTACCGCTGGCAAGTTAGCTGGTGTTATTATTGGTATCAAAGACAACATTTGCTATAAAGACCACCGTATATCTGCGAGTTCCAAAATCTTAGAAGGATTCACTTCGATATATACCTCTACAGTCTTACAAAGAATCCTAGATCAAGATGCTATTGTCATTGGTCGCCTAAATTGCGATGAATTCGCTATGGGCAGCTCCAATGAAAACTCTGCTTTTGGTCCCGTTCAAAATAATTGGAAGTCTAATTATGTACCTGGGGGTTCCTCCGGAGGCAGCGCTGTAGCTGTTGCGGCAAATCTCTGTACAGTTTCTTTAGGTTCAGATACTGGCGGCTCTGTTCGCCAACCTGCATCCTGGACAGGCATCTTCGGAATCAAGCCAACCTATGGTCGCCTGAGTCGTTATGGCCTTATTGCTTATGCCTCATCTTTTGATCAAATTGGGTTTTTTACCAATGAACTCCAAGATACACAATTGTTTCTTGAACTCACAGCTGGCGAAGATAGCTATGATGCCACCAGTTCAAGCAAAACATATCAACCTCGCACAGCGCTACCCGATAAATTAAAAATAGGAGTATTAGCAGAATGTTTGACGCATCCGGGTTTAGATCCTGAAATTAAATCTAAACTTGACCAAACGCTATCTAATTTAAAAGAACAAGGTCATGAAATAGTTGAAGTGAGTTTTCCTTTCCTCGACTACATGGTGCCAACTTATTATGTCTTGACTACAGCCGAGGCCTCATCTAATTTGGCAAGATTTGACGGTGTTCACTTCGGTTACCGTAGCGCCGAGGCAAAAGGTGTTGAACAAACTTATATAAAGTCGCGTAGTGAAGGCTTTGGCCCTGAGGTACAGCGTCGCATTATGACCGGCACCTTTGTGCTTTCTCATGGCTATTATGATGCATACTATACCAAAGCGCAACAAGTTCGCCGCATACTCAAAGACCGAACCCGTTCTTTGCTCACAGAGTGCGATATTTTGCTTTCGCCAACTACGCCAAATACAGCTTTTGAATTGAATGCGGTCAAAGACCCTATTCAAATGTACCTGCAAGATATTTTTACAGTGCATGCCAATCTAACAGGAAATCCAGCCTTAAGCCTTCCTTTTGGTGTACACTCCAATGGCCTGCCTTTTGGCATTCAACTGATGGCAAGAGATTTTGAAGAAGACCTTCTTTTTCATGCCGCTGCCAAACTCCAAGCCGCACTATGAGAAATTGGATTTGGTTAGTAGTCTTTTGGTTTACTTCAAATGCTTTGATAGCACAGAAGCCACCTCATCTTGTGCGTCCTTCAGATTCTCTCGATCCAGACCCCTTCGTAAATACCGTGCAGCAAAGTTTGCGTTTATTTTACGCTGACTACGCCAATTCAAATAAGTACGATTCCATTATTACGGCACTGAATTATGCACCAGGTCAGATCCCGACGTTTTCAGACTCGGTAATTTGCGCACGTTTGGCCAAAATGAATGAACTCACGCCTTTTCAGCTTGATTGTAACCAAGCAACCCTCTCCACAATCAAGTTCTTTGCAGCGCAGCGCCGCGGTTTTATTCGTGTAGCCTTGGGCCGCTCTGCGCTTTATTTCGATTTATTTGAGGAAAAACTAACAGAATACGGTTTGCCTCTTGAACTGCGCTATTTATCTGTCATTGAAAGCGGCCTTAGACCGCAAGTGAAGTCTAGAGCTGGGGCCCTTGGTTTGTGGCAATTCATGTACAAAACAGGACTTTATTTTGGTCTAGAGGAGAATTCATATATCGATGAGCGCATGGATCCAGAAAAGGCTACAGATGCTGCATGCCGTTACCTCAAACAACTTTATGGCATCTATGGCGATTGGAATTTGGCTTTAGCGGCATACAATGCAGGGCCAGGAAATGTGAACAATGCCATTCGCCGCTCTGGAGGTAAATCGACGTATTGGGAGGTTCGTCCGTTCTTACCAGCTGAAACCCAAGGATACGTACCTAATTTTATTGCTGCGGCCTACATGATGACCTACCATGCCGAATACAATATTATTCCAATGGAGGCAAAAATTCACAACGCTCAGCTCGATACCATGTGTATCAAGAGTGGGGTACATATGCAGACGATTTCCAAGTTGGTAGACTGGGATCTCGCAGAAATTCAAAGCCTCAATCCGGTTTACAAAACGACGTTTGTCCCTAAAATGACACCAACTAGGTGCATCACAGGGCCAATGGAAAAAATCGGTTTATTAGTTAGTTTTGAAGATTCCCTATACAGCTTGGAAGAGGCGCTTTACCACCCCAAACCAGTTGTCGTTCCCCCACCCTCCACCCCCCAAGACACCACCATACAAGCACACCCCCAAGACAGCATTATCGCTTCCGTTTCTATTGCTGATACCCTCAGTGCTGGAACGCAGAATGCCAATAATTTGCAATACCACAAAGTAAAAAGTGGAGAAAATCTGAGGCAAATCGCCTTGCGCTATGGTGTGAGTATCGAACAACTCATGGAATGGAACGCCTTGCGTACGACCAACATCTATGTCGGTCAGAAACTCACTATTTACAGTGGCCAACAAACCGTTGTTCAACAGCAAACCACCCCTGCGCCACCTCCACCACCTGTCAAAAAATATTACACAGTTCGGCCCGGCGATACCTTTGGAAGAATTGCGCAACGCCACAACCTCACCCAAGCCCAATTACAAAAGCTCAATCCCGGAGTACGGATCAATAGCATTGCTATTGGTCAACGGATCCGCGTAAAATAGTTTCAAATGAAACTTTCAGGCGTCATTATTACCTACAACGAAGAACGCAACATTGGTCGCTGCCTGTCTTCCTTGAAAGATATTTGTGATGAAATCTTGGTGCTCGACTCATTCTCTATGGATCAAACCGAGGCCATCTGCCGAACTTATGGTGTACGTTTTGAGCAGCATCCTTTTGAGGGCCACATTCAGCAAAAAAATGAAGCCTTGCGTCGAGCCACACACGATTGGGTATTGTCTTTGGATGCCGACGAAGCCTTGAGCCCTGAGCTCAAGGATGCCATCTTGGCACTCAAAGAAAATACGCCACAGCATCAAGGTTATTCCATGAATAGACTAACAAATTATTGTGGCAAGTGGATTCACCACAGCGGTTGGTATCCCGACGTGAAACTCAGGTTGGTTTACAAAGCCGGAGCATATTGGGGAGGGATCAATCCGCATGATCAACTGTTTGTAAAAGACAATAGAGCCCTCCAACATTTAACAGGCGACCTCCTGCATTATTCTTATTATACCAAAGCTGACCACTTCAAGCAAATTACCTACTTTTCTGAAATTGCCGCAAAGGAATTATTTGCCCGACAAATAAAGAGTTCCATACCCCTCATCATTTTAAAGGTGTTGGCTCAATTTATGAAGTCGTATTGGATTAAACTGGGATTTTTAGATGGTCTTGCTGGCTGGCATATTGCCACCAGAAGCGCCTATGCCACTTATCTAAAGTATACGTTATTAAGAAAACTTTGGCAGCATGCTTGAGCCAAAAAAAATACTCATCAGCAGACCTGATGCGATTGGTGATGTCTGCCTGACAATGCCGGTTTGTATGGCTTTGCGTGCGAAATTTCCTAACGCACAGTTGGTTTATTTGTGTAGGGCTTACACAAAGGAGGTTGTTGCTTGTTTTGAGCCCATTGATGCCTTGCTTACAATAGAAGAACTCGAACAAGCCTCTCAATTAACCCGCCTTGAATTACTTGGAAAATACGACGTAGTGATTCATCTTTTTCCAAATAAAGTCGTTGCCAAATGGTGCAAAGAGGCTGCGGTCAAGATGAGGATAGGCACGGCTCACCGCTTCTTTCATTTCTATACGTGCAATGTGCGTCCGCGCTTTACGAGAAAACACTCTGAGCTGCACGAGTCACAATTAAATTTCAAATTATTAGACCCCCTTGGTATTCAAGCAATTCCAAGTTTGGATCAAATCAATCAGCATATAGCTTTTCAACCTCATGAAACCCAAAGGCCTTCTGAATTTAAAAAGGAAGACCAAATCATCTTACTGCATCCGAAATCAAATGCGAGTGGGGTAGAGTATCCAATTGAAAAATACATAGAACTTTCTGAAATACTGGCTCAGAAAGGCTACACGATTTATTTTACCGGTACCGAGAAGGAAGGTGTGTTATTCAGAAATCAAATTCCAAAAGTTGCTAATATTCACGATGCAACAGGTCAGTGGGATTTACAAACATTTATCGGGGTAATTGCGCGTTCAAAAGCACTAGTGGCTTGTTCTACCGGCCCCTATCATCTTGCGGGTCTTACTGGTGTAAAAGCAGTTGGTCTATTTTCACAAAGAAAACCTATTCATCCTGGACGTTGGGCAGCATTGGGTTTAAATTCATTTGCATTAACCTCAAATGGTACATGTGTCGCTTGTGCTTCAGGTAAAGATTGCAAGTGTATAGAAGAAATTTCCACTCACGATATTATTCATGCAATTGAAAAATAGTTTTTGGCAGCAAATCTTTTTGTCTGTTTATGTCATCTGTTTTGGTGCAGGGTTATTTCAATGGGGACAAATCCATGATGATTTTGACAATCAAAACTTTACAAAAGCACTATTTCAAGGCATCCTCGTTGGTTATGTCTATTTTGGTTTTCAAACAAAGCTACATTGGAGAACAGGTTGGTTGGATAAGGTTCATTTTTTAGTGCCGATTGCACTGTATTTAATGACCTACCAAGCTGTTTTTCCTTTCCTTTGGTTTTGGACTTTATTGTTGCTGCAGTTGCTTTTACTCTTGACTTACGACAACAGCAACGTTGCCTGGAGAAGAATTCCCATTCTCAAAAATATGCTCATTGCGACAATGTGGTTTATTCAGCTCAACCTCATTCCAGCGCTTGCTGGGGCGGATAATTTGGCCTTTGCGCCGTTTTTTATCTTCTACTTGGCACTGAGTATTCAGGTCGATATTGAAGACATAGAAGAAGATACCGGAAAAATAAAGACTTTAGCAGCTCTTTTAGGTAAAGATGCCGCTTCCTACTTGGTCGTCTTTTTACTCTCATTATTTGCCTTTATTATTGGTCTGCCATGGGTGTGGATCTTGTTGGGCTTCCTGGTAATAAAACGCGAATTTACCTTGCCCAAGCGCAGCTATGACGCTCTGCTCTTCGTTCTTGGCCTTTACTTTTTGCTTCGTTAAGTTCAAGCTTTGTATCTTTGTGCTTTCTAAGAGCAAACATGGACTACACATTCAACGCAATTGAGGCTAAATGGCGCCAACTTTGGCAAGAGCGCAACACTTACCTAGTTACCGAAGATCCAAATAAACCCAAGTATTATGTGTTGGACATGTTTCCTTATCCTTCGGGTGCAGGCTTGCACGTAGGGCATCCGCTAGGCTATATCGCCTCGGATATCTATGCGCGCTACAAGCGCTTGCAAGGTTTCAATGTATTGCATCCCATGGGCTATGATTCTTTTGGCTTACCTGCAGAACAATACGCCATTCAAACTGGCCAACACCCTGCCATTACTACCAAAGAGAATATTGCACGTTACCGCGAACAGCTCGATCTCATGGGCTTTAGTTTTGACTGGAGCCGCGAGGTACGTACTTCAGAACCGTCATACTATAAATGGACGCAATGGATTTTCAAGCAACTTTTCAATGCGTATTACGATAGCAGTGCGAATAAAGCTAAGAATATCAGCAAGTTAATTGCTCAATTTGAACAAGAAGGAAATATCTATGTCACTGCCATACACGATTGTGAACAACAATTTGATGCTGCTACTTGGAAAGGCTTTTCAGCTGTTCAAAAAGAAGAAATATTACAGCAATACAGAATGGCTTATTTAGCCGAGAGTTGGGTGAATTGGTGCCCGGCTTTAGGTACGGTTTTGGCCAATGACGAAATCGTTAATGGCGTTTCAGAGCGCGGAGGCCACCCTGTTGAACAAAAGCGCATGATGCAGTGGTCTATGCGCATCAAAGCCTATTCAGAACGCTTATTAGAAGGCTTAGACCGCATTGATTGGTCTGACGCCCTCAAAGAACAACAACGCAACTGGATTGGCAAATCAAAAGGTGCTAGTGTACATTTTGAAGTAAAGGACAGTCAGCTACAAATTGAAGTATTTACCACGCGTCCGGACACCATCTTTGGTGTAAGTTTCATGGTGCTGGCTCCAGAGCACCCGTTTGTAGGGGAAATCTGTACTGATGCACAACGATCGGCCGTTGAAGCGTATCAACAGCAAGCTGCCCTCAAAACAGAGCGCGACCGCCAGGCAGATGTCAAAAATATATCTGGTGCATTTACGGGCGCCTATGCCGTTCATCCATTTACCGGTCATGAAATTCCAATTTGGATCGGAGACTATGTTTTGGCCTCATATGGTACAGGCGCTGTTATGGCGGTCCCTTGTGGAGACCAACGCGACTACGATTTTGCCAAGCACTTCGGGTTGCCGATCCCAAATATTTTTGCAGACATCGATATTGATGAAGCAGCTTATGCTGAAAAAGATGCCATTATAGCCAATTCCGATTTCTTAAACGGTCTTGATGTCAAAGCCGCCTCTGAAAAAGTAATTGCAGCCATTGAAAATAAAGGAATAGGTCAAGGAAAAACGAATTACCGCTTGCGCGATGCTGTTTTTTCGCGTCAGCGTTATTGGGGCGAACCTTTCCCTGTCTACTACCAAGACGGACTCCCACAATTAGTAGACGACGAAATGTTACCTATTACGCTGCCAGAAGTAGATGCCTATTTGCCAACTGCCGATGGCGAGCCACCGCTCGCAAGAGCCTCTAAAGAGGCCTGGTCTTGTCAATTGGGCGAGCGCATGGAATACAACACTATGCCAGGATGGGCTGGAAGTTCTTGGTATTTTTTACGCTACATGGATCCGCATAATGATGCCGCATTTGCCGATCCTGCGAAGCTCGCTTACTGGAAGCAAGTCGATTTATACATAGGTGGCTCAGAGCATGCTACAGGTCATTTATTATATGCGCGATTTTGGACAAAAGTCCTCTTTGATCTTGGTTATTTGGAGTTCGATGAACCGTTTGCTAAGCTTATCAATCAAGGCATGATTCTCGGCAAATCCGCGATAGCCTATATCGGACCCGACCAAAAAATGTATTCTTTGGAGATGCTTCCGGAACAAAAAGAGGGTTTCAGAGAGGTGCGCATTCTCATCGATTTACTCAATGACGACGACAGCATTCAGCTCGACGCTTTGAAAGCTTGGCAGCCGCAATACGCGAATCAAGAATTTGTTACCAATGCAGCAGGAAAGGTTATTGTAAAAAGAGAAGTCGACAAAATGTCAAAGCGTTGGTACAACGTGGTAACCCCAGATGATCTTTGTCAAAAATTTGGAGCAGACACACTGCGCATGTATGAAATGTTTTTAGGTCCACTCGAACAAAGTAAGCCCTGGGATACCAAAGGAATTACTGGTGTACACGGGTTTTTAAAGAAATATTGGCGTTTGTTTCATTTAGGAGGCCATTTTGAAGTGACCGATCAAGAACCTCGCCCTGAAGCACTGAAAACTTTACACAAAACCATCAAAAAGCTTACCGACGATCTCGATCGTTTTTCTTTCAATACGGGTGTTTCTAGCTTCATGATCTGTGTCAATGAACTCACAGATCAAAAGTGCAACAACCGCTACATTTTGGAACAATTGACCATATTAATGGCGCCTTATGCGCCGCATATTTGCGAAGAGATTTGGTCACAGTTGCGCCCTGGAACAAGCAGTATTTTCGATGCGTCTTATCCTGTTTTTGATGCGCGTTATTTGCAAGAGGCAAATTTTGATTACCCTGTTTCTTTTAACGGCAAAATGCGTTTTAAAGTAAATCTAGACTTGGCGCTGTCTTTAGCAGAAGTTGAACAGGAGGTGCTTTCAAAGCCAGAGGCTCAAAAATGGTTAGAGGGCAAAACGCCTAAAAAAGTGATCGTGGTACACGGTAAAATTGTGAATATTGTGCTTTAATTGAAAGCAGCTTTTCACTGAAATAGCGCTAATAAGCTACCTGGATTTTTAACCTCTGTGATGAGTCCTTGCAAAGCTTCGCTGTGCGTATGAATTTGTGCACCGCCGGCAAGCAACTTCACATCCGGCGCATCGTTGGCAAGCTGCTTAAAATACCCTACAATAAAATGCTGATCCACTGCGGTTAACCAGCTGCTCAATACAACAGTTGGTTTGAGACGCTCAATGCAGTCGACAAGAGAATCGTAAGGAAGGCTTTGGCCAAGGTAATAAGTACAATAACCTTTTGATCGGAGTAAATATTGATAGAAAAGAAGTCCGATTTCATGCCAGTCGTGTTCAGGTAAAAAGAGTAGAATGCTTTCGTTAGCTCTGGTTGGTATCGGTAACTTATCGATTTCGGTAATGACCTTTTGTCTGATTAGATTTGAAATGAAATGTTCTTGAGCGGCTGTAATGCTATTGACTAACCACATGACGCCAATTCGATCGAGAAAAGGAATGAGGTTTTCAGCAAAGGTGGCTTCAAGTCCTTTGTTGTCGATGAGGTCGTTGAGTGTATTGCGAAAGAGTTGTTCGTCTAGTTCAAGTAAGGCCAAAATCAGTTTCTCTTCGGCATTATCTACAGAGGAGTTCAGTCTGATTTCTGCAACCTTCTCGTGAATGGCGTTCATGCCCATAGTGGCAATCTTAGAAATTTTGACTCCTTTTTTATTCAGTAAACCTACATTGAGCAGGAAAGATAAATCGGCATCAGAATAAGTCCGAATTTTGGTATCGGTTCTTTCCGGGATGAGCATTCCGTAGCGCTTTTCCCAAATGCGGATGGTGTGCGCTTTGATGCCTGTTAGTACTTCTATATCTTTGATCTTATACTCTGCCATAACTGTTGTATCCCCTGCGTAACAACCTAACTCATAGATTGTTCACGAGGCAGCAAAAATAAAAGTTTCCTGTAACTTTGCAAGATGCAAATTAAAAGTGCCGAATTCATTATTTCAAACACCGAAGTCAGTAAATGCCCCACAGATGGCAAAGCGGAATTCGCGTTTATTGGCAGGTCCAATGTAGGCAAGTCTTCTTTAATCAATATGCTGACTGCCAAAAAAGGCCTTGCCAAAACTTCGGGAACTCCAGGAAAAACACAACTCATCAATCATTTTTTGATCAACGAGCATTGGTACTTAGTTGACTTGCCAGGTTACGGCTATGCCAAAGTAAGTCGCTCGCAGCGCAGTTCTTTTGAGCGTTTTATTGCGGACTACCTCACCAAACGCGAGACACTTTACAATATTTTTGTGCTTTTAGATGCCCGTTTAGAGCCTCAAAAAATCGACCTCGAATTCATGAATTGGTGTGGAGAAAAAGGCTTGCCCTTTTCAATGGTATTCACTAAAATCGACAAACTTTCAAGTACGGCACTCCAAAAGAATTTGGCCAAATACAAAAAAGAAATGCTCAAGTACTGGGCAGAAATGCCACCTGTCTTTACCACATCGAGTGAATCAGGTTTTGGTAAAGAACCCTTGCTCAATTATATCGAGCAAATCTTAGCATAACACAACAATTAGGGTTTGAATTTTCTTGTCGAATTCCTTATTTTTGCCCAAAAGTAAAAGCATAATGGGAAGAGCATTCGAATACCGCAGAGCAGCCAAAGAAAAACGTTGGGACAAAATGTCCAAAATGTTTCCAAAACTCGGCAAGGCCATTACCATGGCTGCCAAAGAGGGCGGAATAGACCCAACTACCAACGCTAAATTGCGCACCGCCATTCAAAATGCCAAATCCGAGAACATGCCCAAGGACAATATCGAGTCCGCCATTAAGCGCGCCGCTCAAAAAGATATTGCGTCTTTCACCGAGGTCAACTACGAAGCCAAGGGCCCTCATGGCGTATTGGTTTATGTGGAGTGTGCCACCGACAATCCCACGCGAACGGTTGCCAATGTAAAGTCCTATTTCAACAAAGCCGGAGGCGCGGTGGTGCCCAATGGCTCCATGGAATTTATGTTTGCCCGCAAAAGCGTTTTTGAGATTGTTCGTACACCTGAAATGGACCCAGAAATGCTAGAGCTCGAACTCATCGACGCCGGTTGCGAAGAAATCGAAATCGAAGATGAACAAATCACTGTTTACGGAGATTATACCGCTTTTGGAACACTAGCCAAAGCCCTAGAAGACATGCAAATTGAGGTTCAAAAATCAAGCCTCAAGCGCATACCAACCAGCCCTGTTGAGTTCACCGAAGAACAACTCGTTGACATCGAAAAAATGCTCGATAAAATCGAAGACGATGACGACATCCAGCAGGTCTTTACCAATATTGCATAAATTACATACTAAAAACGTATTTTTTGCGTTATAACGCCTTTCAACATTCATGCGTACAAGCCTTTACTTCATCCTGACATCGCTGCTGCTCCTCTTGTCATGGGCTTGTTCTACTGAAAACAATACGCCGCTCAACCGCTTTTACCATCAAACGACCGCCAAATACAACGGACATTTCAATGCCAAAGAACTACTGCGTGTCTCGCTGAAAACCTATCAAGACGGCCGCAAAGAAGACTTCTACGTTATTTTGCCAGTTTATCCAGTACCTAATGAAAAAGAGGTGAAAGGGATGCTGCCTGCAATTGATACTGCGGTAGTCAAGTGTGCTAAAGTGATCCTCAATCATAGTATGCCCACCGCCGAGAACATGTTTTATAAAACGGTCGAGTATAACAAATGGATTGATGAAAATTGGCTTACCGTGGGCGAAGCTTATTTTTACCGTCGCGATTACCAAAAAGCGCTCGATAATTTTCAGTTTGTAAAGCGCTTTTTTGACAAAGACCCGAGTGCCTATGCAGCAAGTTTATGGATTGCTCGAATTTATATAGAGCAGCGCAAATATGCCGATGCAAAGCTCATTTTAGATGCGCTCAATGAACGCGCCGAAATCCAAAACGATAAAGCACTTACAGACTACATTCCGTTTCTCCGCAACAAAAATCCTGAGGCGGGGCCGCAAATGTCTAAGCAATTGCAATTTGAAATTCACCGTGCATATGCAGATTTAGCCCTGCGCCGCAAAGAATTCGATGTTGCGGCAGAAGGGCTACAAATGGCCATCTCTAAGTGTAATAACGCCAAGGAGCGTGCGCGTTTACATTACATACTCGCACAAGTCAATCAGCAGCTCAACAACATTGCTGAAGCGGCCTACCATTATGGCAAAGCTTACAAAGCGGCAGCTGCTCAAGAAATTGCTTTTAACGCCCGTCTAAATCGAGCAATCGTTAGCGGCGACGACCGGCTTATGGCCGATCTTCAAAAAATGCTGCGCGATGCCAAGAACGCTACATTCAAAGATCAAATTTATTATGCCATGGCGCTCATGGAACTCAGCAAAGGCAATAAACCTTTGGCTAAGTCACATCTTACTTCAGCCGCATTTTACTCCAACAACAACAAACGTCAACGCGCGCAATCTTATGAGAAGCTCGGTGACCTCTCTTTCACTGAGAAAAATTTTGTCGCTGCCCAAAAATACTACGACTCGAGCTCCAGATTCATCACCGACGACTATCCAAATGGAGAACAGATAAAAAGTAAGGCAACCAAACTTGCCGATTTAGTAAAAGCCATTGAGATAGCTCAGTTCGAAGATTCTGTTCAAAAGATTGCCGCGCTTTCTGAAAAAGACCGCGAAGATTTCTTAAAAGAAACACTCAAGCAAATTAAGCGCGACGAACAGCGACGCAAAGAACTAGAGGCTGCCAAACTATTGGCTTTGCAGCAAAGTCAGCCAACCAACACCAACGCCAATGCCAATAAGTTTGTATTCAACAATCCGAAGCTCCGCGAGGATGGCTACAACGAATTCCGCAAAAATTGGGGCCTTCGGGAAAACACCGATGACTGGCGCCGCAGTGAGCGCATTGTCTTGAACGCCAACATTGATCTAAAGGATCAGGATAGCACCCAGGCTCAGACTACGGCTCAAAACAAAGATTCGCTCTCGATTGAATCACTTCTTAAAAATATTCCACTGACTCCAGAAGCGCTTAAGGCTTCCCAAGAACGTTTATTAGAGGCACTCTATACATCTGGCGTTTTGTATAAAGAAATCCTCAACGAAACCGAACTCGCGGCTGCCCAATTCTTGGCTATTTTAGATAAAAACCTAGACCATCCTACTGATTTGTCTGCCGCATTTCAGCTCTTCAAAATCTATGAAGGCAATATGAAGTCAGATGAATACAAGCAATATATTTTGCGCAAATATCCGAGTTCCGATGCCGCCAAATATTTCAAAGACCCAGATTTCTATGTCAAACAAAAGCTCAGTGCTCAAAAAGACCAAGAAGCATATTTAGCACTCGTTAAGAAATATGATCAAGGCTATTACGCCCAGGTTCAAAGTGCAACCCAGGTCGTCATCGATCAAGACCCATCCAATGCTTACCGTGCAGAATATTTATTGTTGAATGCCTTGGCCGTTGGTCAACAAACCCAAAATAAAAAAGAGCTCATTCCATTATTACAGCGTATTGTCGACGAAAAACCAAAGTCAGACCAAGCTGTGCGCGCCAAGGAGATGCTCGTAATCATTCAAAAAGGGTATTCCAAATTTGACATAAAAAAGCCCAATCAAGAAAAATCCATTTTTGTTGATGTACCAAACGCAACGCAATTCGTTATTGTTCTGCTCGACGAAGACGAAGACGCAGATGACGCCAGAACCGCGATATCCAATTTCTCAGCCAAAGCGTTCAAAACCACAAAAGTTAAAGCAAGTGTCAAAACCACACTGAACGAGACAAATTTCATACTAATTTCAGAATTTCCTACCTCCAAGATTGCATGGGATTATCTCAATGCCTATAAGGCCGGAGCTGAGTTTTTGGATGATTACCAAAACAACAAAATCTACATTATCAACCAAGAAAATTTGAAAAAGTTGATAGAAACGTCGAAATTTGAAGAATATAAAGGATTTTTCATCGACAATTACTAAGCAACATGCTAAGAAAAGACATTTTCGGGGGCTCACAACAACCCGACAACACAGACCGAATCAATCGAATTATTGCAGGTACAGAAATCAATGGTGACCTCACTTCAGATAGCAACATTTTACTTGAAGGAGAAGTCAATGGCAATGTATCTTGCTCGGGCCGCGTTACTATTGGGGCATCCGGCAAAATCAATGGCAATCTCGTTTGTGTCAACGCCGAAATCGACGGCGCCATGGATGGCCAATTGATGGTTGAAAATCTTTTGGTTTTGCGTTCTACAGCCCGTATCAAAGGAGATATCCAAACCATGAAATTGCATATCGAAGAAGGTGCATTTTTTGAAGGTGCTTGTGTCATGCGTGCTGGCGTGAGTACTCCAAAATTGGATGCAGAGGCTGCATTCAATGACTAATTCTCCCTCTAATCCTTACTTAAGACTCAGTTCTGCAGTTATTCAGATGGCGGCGGTAATCGGTGGATTCACATGGTTAGGTTTGTTCCTTGACCGACGTTACCACACCGATCAGCTATGGACAGTCCTTTTTGCACTTTTAGGTGTAGGAATTGGCCTTTACTTGATAATCAAAGAAGTTCAACAACTCAATCGTGAAAACTAGTTCTCGAAAGCGCATTAGCGCTGGGTCTTATTTGGCAACGCTCAGTTCCGTACACTTGATATTTGTCATTTTACAATTGTGTGCCGTTTTCCAATTTCCTTTTAAGCAAATGTTGGCGCTGCAGATGACTTCCATGCTTTTGGTTTTTATTTCTGCAGGCATCCTATTTATTAAAAACAACCATGATCCGGCCGCTCAGGCCTTGCGCTTTCTCATAGTGAGTATAACCCAATTACTTGGCTATTTATCGGCTTGTTTGGCGCTTATTTATACGGACCAATCTTGGGATCTTGTTCTTTATTTGTTGGGATTGGCACTTAGTGTCTTGATACTTCAGACCAGTTATTTAGTGCGCCGCTTAAAATGAGCGCAAGAAGTTGAGTAGTAATTCTGCCAATGGTTCAAATGCCGCATAACTCAATTCTTCTGCGGTGTCGTAAATGTCATGGTAATGCTTATTGGGCCCCATTGTATAGACAAAAAATGCGGGAACTCCTTTTTCGGTAAAAAAGTAATGATCAGAATTGGCAGCAGGCCCTCTGGATTTGACTTGGGAAATGTATTTCCCCTTTTCGTTAATTGATTTCAATTGTTGAAATTCTTTGTCAAACAACGTCGCATTAACCACTGTAATGCCTTCTTCACCGCTACCCATGATGTCGGTATTTAGTAAAAAGCGAATCTGTTTTAAGTCAAATAGAGGGTGTTCTACATAATAATGAGAGCCGACAAGACCCGCCTCTTCGGCTCCAAAAGCAATAAAAACATAATTGAAATTTGGATCGCGCTTTAGGCTTAGCTCTTGAGCAAGATAAAGAAGCATCCCGACGCCCGATGCATTGTCATTGGCGCCCGGAAAGCAGGTTGCTTTACCCATTTTACCAAGGTGGTCATAATGTGCTGTTAGAACGATATATGGCTTCTTTGTCGCTTTTTGCGCCGCTGGCAAATAACCAATTACATTACTAGCTGTAAATTTTGGAATAAAGACACTCTCTAAATGAATAAAAGCGCGCTGCGGCCGAGTCACAATTGAGGCTGCCAGGACTTGAAAAGCAGGGTAGGGGCTCGCTGTTTGGCTCACAGACCACGTCAGTTTTTTATCGGTGAGTTCTATTGTTGCTGCAAATTGCTTGAGTTCTTGGAGCCTAGCTAGCATTATTTTATTTGTGTCACCACCAAATCCTGAGGTTTCAACCACTAAAATGCGGTCTTTTGGGCAGGGTTTAAATGCATTAATGCTACGATAAAGTGTTGCGGTATTGCAATAAACAAGTTGGTACTCTTGGGGCTGAACACCGGCAGAAGAGGGTTCAGCAAGATAATCTACACCGGGTTGAAGGGTATCATTTCCCAGCACAAAAGTACAAGCACCTGGAAAGGTTTGAACGGGTAAGGTAAACGGTTGTAAAAACTTCTTTTTAAATGGCTGAAGACCAATTTTTTGAAACTCCGCGGCAATAAAATTTGCTCCTTTGGTGGAACCATCTTCAACATAGCCCCTCCCTGCAAATGAGGATGAACAAAGTGTTGTTATGATGTCGCGGTATGGATATTGTTGCCCAAAACAAAGAAATAGTTGGAGGCAAAAACAAAGACTAAGCGCCGGCCGCATGGCGACGACAGATTTTAAAGATGAAATCTTCGACAATCTCAGATTCTGTATCCCAATTGAAGGTGTTTGCAAGTTCGGCTAACATATTTCTGGCTGCATCCATAGAGGCCAGTTGGTCGAGTTGTTTGATATTGTTCGAAAAGTCGTCGGAAGAACCATCGAACAACTCATTTATAAATTGTAGTTTTTCATTGAGTGTAAAAGCACCAATAAGACTGTCTAATGGGTACACACTGCGGTTATCGCGGATGTTGGCTTCCATTTCGGCCATCCAAATTGGTTGGTCATTGGAGAATTGCGGTTCCCAAGGCTGAGCAGGTGCTTCTACAACCTGTTCTTCTTCGAAAACTTCCTCGTCTACAATTTCCTGTTCATCTTCATCTGCCACTTCTACTTCTTCTTCGGATTCTTCTACTTCATCTTCATCTTCATCTTCAGATTCTTCTTCGACTACTTCCTCTTCAACTTCATCTTCTACTACTTCCTCTTCGACCTCCTCTTCTCCACTCGCAAAAGTGACCTCAAATTCGGGTTCCGGTCTCGGTTCGGCCATTGAACCAAATAAATCGATAGGGGTTTCGATTTCAGGTTGGCGGAGACTTGCAGAAATAACAGGTTCGTTGACTCCTAAAACGTTGGTTTCATAGATTTTGTAACGCAATATGATGAGCCTTTCGTAGAGTTCTTTTGCGTCCTCAACTAATAATTCCATATCTTCAGGTGTTAATTGACCCGACTCGAGTTTGTCGACACCATTTTGGAGGTGTCCGAGAATAGTTTTGATCATTAGGGAAGGACTTTTTTCTGACATTGCTGATAACTTATTAATTTCGTGCAAGCGGACGCTTTTTAAGCAACCGAATCAAAATTAGAAAACATTTCACAATCTGATTCAACACCAATATGTTTTTAGAGCAATTTAATCAAGAAAACGCGCAACAAGGTTGGATAGAAGTGATCTGTGGCTCTATGTTTTCCGGAAAAACTGAAGAACTCATACGTCGCTTGCGCCGTGCAGAATTCGCTAAGCAATCTATAGTTCTATTCAAGCCGATCATCGATGACCGTTATGCAACTGAAGCGGTAGTAAGTCATCAAGGGCAAAGCTGGTTGGCTAAGCGCGTCATTTCGGCAAAGGAAATACTTGAGAATTGGCAAGGAGAACAAATTGTTGCTATCGATGAAGCACAATTTTTTGATACAGATATCATCCCTGTATGCAATGAATTGGCGAGCAAGGGCGCAAGAGTCATCATCGCTGGACTTGACATGGACTATAAAGGTTTACCATTTGGACCCATGCCTCACTTAATGGCCATCGCAGAATTCATAACCAAAGTGCATGCAGTTTGTGTGTCTTGTGGTCAACTTGCACAGTTTTCACATCGAATAGTTGCCCAAACAGAACAGGTTTTAGTTGGCGCCGTTGAAAAATACAAGCCGCTCTGTAGGGCTTGTTACTTAAAAGCCAAGCAATGAAGTTAGGGCTCACTATTGAACACTTTACGAGCATTATAGGTGCCAAATGCTTCGGGGAATCTCAAGAAGCCTTGATTCAAGAAGCTACATTTGATTCACGAAAAATTATTCGTACCCAAGGCGTTGTTTTTTTTGGATTAAAAGGCGCCAACCGAAATGGCAGTGCGTTTATCAATGACGCTTATCAAAAAGGAATCCGCTTGTTTGTCGTTGAAAGTCAACCTCAACAACACTTTGCGGACGCCATCTATTTTCAGGTACCTAATGCGTTGATCGCCTTACAGAACTTAGCAGCTTTTCATCGACAGCGCCTCTCTTATCCAATTTTAGCTATTGCTGGATCCATAGGCAAGACTACTGTTAAAGAATGGATTTACCATTTGTTGACTCCAGCACTCAACGTTTATCGCAGCCCCAAAAGCTACAACTCACAGATAGGCGTGGCTTTATCGCTTCTTGAACTACCCCTCATTGGAGATCTAGCTATTATTGAGGCGGCCATTACAAAACCTGGCGAAATGGAGCTTTTGGCCCCAATGCTGGCCCCTGATTATTGTGTAATTACCACAAAAAAAGCCAATTTTAGACATGAATTCGATACCGCAGAAGCCTTTGTTGCCGCATTGTCTGTATTATCCAAAGACTGCAAGTGGGTGATCGACGGTGATCAATACAGTCTGCAAGTACCAGAGCCAAAGGAACCTCTTTTCGAATGTATACCATTCAAAGATCCTATCCGTTTATACAATGCGCGTTTAGCGCTAAAATGTGCTTTGTCTTTTCACGGCTGTAAAGCTGAAGCGATCGCTACGCTTCCTCATTTGGCAAACCGCCTAGAAACCATTGAAGGTGCCAATGGAGCTACACTAATTAATGATACTTACACACTAGATTTAGTGGCTTTTGAGGCCTCATTGGAATTTTTAAAATCTAGCGCAGAAGGAAAGCCGACAATTGTTTGCTGCTTGTTAGATAAAAGTCAAGCTACACTTGAAGTTGCAGTTAAAAATTTAATTCAGAATTATGCTGTTGACCAAGTTCATATTTGGTATGACTTGCCGACTGTCCTTCCTCAAATTGATAACCATGTAGTGCTCATTAAAGGTCAAACAGACCTCACTACACAATTACTGGCTAAATGGAGCCAAAAAGCGCATAGTACTGTCGTTCGATATGACTTGTCTGCCTTACACCATAATTTGCGCCAATATCAGCAAACGCTTCTACCCAATACGCAAATTCTTGCTATGGTCAAGGCGCAAGCTTACGGAGCTGGACTCGATCAAATGGCACTTAAGTTGCAGCAAAGTGGCGTGCAATACTTGGGCGTTGCCTACGCCGACGAAGGCGTTATGCTCAGGATGGCTGGAATCACGCTACCGATTCTAGTGATGAACGCAGAGCCGCCAGGATTTGAACGCTGTATCGCTTATGACTTAGAGCCAGCAATTTTTAGCTTGACGCATTTAGATGCATTTATTCGGATCCTCATCGCTCAAAAAAAATCGTCCTATCCAATTCATCTCAAGCTAGATACAGGAATGCATCGCCTTGGATTTGCACCTGAACAGATCAATCAAGTATTGCAAATGATGAGCGCTCAGCCCGAGGTGCTGGTCAAGAGCGTTTACAGTCATTTGGCGTGTGCAGATGAACCACTACAGGCGATGAACCAACACCAAATACAGGTATTTGAAATGTGCTGTGCGCAAATCGAAGAAGCATTGCCGTATCCTTTCATCAAACATTTGCTGAATTCTGAAGGTGCGGCTCATTTTACACAGGCCCAATACGATATGGTTCGCTTGGGAATAGGCTTATTTGGCGTCAATCACGATCCGAAATTTGAGTCAAAACTCAAGCCAGTTATTAGTTGGTTTAGCCGAATTTCACAGCTTAAAGTGGTAAGAAAAGGAGAGTGCATTGGCTATGGTTGCACCGATATAGCAGCTGAGGATATCCAAATTGCAATTATTCCCGTCGGATATGCTGACGGCTTCAAAAGAAATTTGAGTAACGGTGTCGGGGGTGTTTTTATCGATGGACAATATTGCCCTACAGTGGGCCGTGTTTGTATGGACATGATTATGGTGAATGCACCAAATGCACAGCTACAATCAGAAGTAGAAATAATTGGACCCCAGCAATCCTTGGTTAGTTTTGCCTTAAAGGCTCAGACAATTCCATATGAAATTTTAACAAGTATATCGCCTCGAGTTCATCGAACCTACACGAACGATTAATCTTTGTAAATTGCAGCTATGGAAACCATCCAAGACCAACTTTTACAACTCATCAAAGCTAAATTGCCGCCAGGCGATGCACTAGGGCATATCCTGAGTGAAACGCTGCATATCAGTACCGATGCTGCCTATAGACGTATGAGAAATGAAACTGCGCTCACTATAGATGAACTCAAGCGTTTATGCAAAACTTTTGATATTTCATTTGATTCACTGATTCAGCAACAAAAGACCAACGTTATTTTCCGCTATACACCGCTGAATGCCTATGATTTTTCGTTAGAATCTTATTTAGAGGGCATTCTAGAGGCTTTTGAACGCCTGCGACATCTAGAGCAACCGAAAATCATGCTCACCATTAACAACACGCATTTTTTTCAGTTGTTGAATTTTCCGCAATTGGTTCGCTTCAAACTGTTTTTCTGGGCCAAGACCCACTTACAAATTCCAGATTACAAGAATGTGCTGTTTCGTCATGAAAAAACAACAGATCGTGCGTTTGAACTTGGCAAATCAATATTACAAGCTTACAATACCATCCCATCTGTTGAAATTTTCGACCCCGAACTCATGCGTGGCTTCTTGAGACAAATCTTGTACTATTACAAGTCCAACCAATTTGAAGACCCGCAATATGCGCTTTTTTTATGTGATCGTTTGCTGATGTTTTCTGCTCACTTACGCGAGCAAGCCGGTCATGGCAAGAAATTTATATATGGCACTCAGGCCCCGGCAACAGGTAATACTTTTGAGATGTACCTCAATGAAACCATCAATGCCGATTCAGCTTTTTATTACGAAAGCAAAGACAAGCAAGGACTCTTTTTATCACATAACATCATGAATTACTTGCAGACTACCGATAGTCAATATGTGCAAGATGCAAAACAGGTTATTGACAAACAACTAGCAAATTCTAGCCTGATTAGTGTTGTAAATGAAAGGGAGCGCAATAACTTTTTTGCCGACTTTGAAAAAACCATTGGCGTTTTCAGAAAAAAAATAGAGGCCGACCTAGCGTTTTTAGCCTAATACTTGCGATTTTCGCAACCACCGTACAAAGGCCTCCGAAATTCGATTTTGTCGGAAATTCAATTCTATCCATCTTTGTATCATAAAAACATATGCTATGAAAACAAAAAAATTACAAGCTGTTTATTTACTAGTTGCCATTTTTTTCAGTGGTATGGCTAGTTATTTTGCACAGCCGACAAGTACAATTGCGGTTGCCAATCCGAATATCAATGCGCTTACCATTAAGCCAGAGTCCGCGGCAAAAATGATGCGCTTGGAGCTCATCAAAATCAACAAATACAAAGTTTATGACGAGTTCGATATGAACGAAATCATCAAAGCTAAAGAAGAGTACAAAGTGGGTTGCTATGGTCAAAGTTGCTTGTCAAGGTTAGGCGAAGAACTTAAAGTAGATTACGTGATGTCAGGGTCTATCGATGGCTTGGGTAATAAAATCGTTGTGACC
>VHBC01000021.1 GCA_016872115.1 Sphingomonadales bacterium
GTAGGTTTTGGTGTTACCGGTTTTGGTGTAGTTGGAGCCGGCGCAGGTTTTGGTGCCACTGGCGTATTGACTTTGTTTGGCGTTGAGAATTGATCTTGTTTACCTTCTTGTTGTTTGCTGCCATTTGGATTAGTTATGATGCCCTGACCACTTCCATCATAAGTAACAAGATATGTATCTGTTGTTGTTCCGCAATCATTTGTTACCGTTAAAACGAGTGTGTTAAGACCTGGTTCTAAACTCACCTCCGCAGTAATATTTCCAAGGTTATTACTAAAGCCGGTCAATTGCACTCCATTCATAAAGAAGGTGAGGGTCATATTGGCAGTGTAATTTACAATTTGTGCATTGTAAGTAAAAATGGATTGATTGGTGGTGTGCCCGCTCGGATCCATGTTATGAATAACTTGTGGAACGCTACACGGCTCGTAACGTACTTCGCGTTGTTCGATGTCGCTACCGCAGGTATTGGTCGCTGAAATTGATATGTTGTTGATACCTGCTTGAAGGGTCATAGGTACACTCAACTGATTGCCAATGAGCGTAGCTCCAAAAATGGTGTTTCCGTTGTTGAGGATTTCAATACCGCTTACTGATGCAATTTGCTGAACTGTGGCTGTTAGAATAATGGCCGGGTTACTCTGACCAAACAAACCTGCTGCAGGGCTGGTAATATCAATACTTGGCTGAACGCAAGGTGCCGTGTAGGTGTAAGTAATGGACTCTGACGATGACCCGCAATTGTTTTGGGCAGCAAGCGTGACCAAATTTGCTCCGTTTGCTAACTGAAGCGTTGCAGTGAGGGTGCCGTTTTGATAACCAAAAGGCTGAACTACATTATTGACTAACAAATTGATGTTTTGCGCAGTTGTGATACCGCTAATTTGTGCAGAAAACTGAAAAGTTGGATTTGTACTCGGGCCTGCTGCTTGACCAAATTGAATTTGTGGCGCAACACACGGCACATAATTGACAAGCAACGTTTGTGTTGTTCGGTCGCAGTCGTTTTTTCCTTGAATAACAATCGTATTTGGCCCCGGTTGTAAATTCAAAGACGTCGAGAAACTTTGATTTTGTAGAGAAAATGGCTGTCCAACCTGTCCGTTTAATGAGACCATGACTTGGCTTGGATTCAGGCCGATCAGTTGACCACTCAACGAAAGTGCAGATGTACTCACTGTAGATCCATTGATGTTTTGATTACTTAAATTGATTTGAGGAGTGATACATGGTGAATAGGTGATTGTCCAAACATACAAGTCAGTACCACAATTGTTACTTGTGCTAAGTGTAATCGTATTGTTGCCGTTGCTCAGCTGAATCGACGCATTCAAGGTACCATTTTGGTATGAAAAATTGAGTGCATTGCCATTTTGAAGTAAACTGATTTGATTTGCATTGGCAACATTAGTAATTTGTGCAGTTATGTTGATTGTTTGATCAGCACTTTGAAAGTTGGCTACAGGACTGGTACTGCTGATGACTGGCGCAGTACATGGTTGATAAGTAATATTCCAATTTTCGATATCGCTTCCACATGTATTCGTGGCCACCAAATTGATTTGATTGGCACCTTGTTGTAGATTAACTGCTGCCGTTAATTGGTTATTGCTGAAGCTAAAATTTTGTGTTTGCCCATTTACAGTCAATTGAACTTGATTGGCAAAAGTATTGGTTAAAGTTGCCGTGTAAACCACTGTTGCGTTCGTCGTGGTGGCACCATTCGGAATAGCGGTTGTAGTCGTGATTTGAGGTGCCTGGCACTGTGAATAATTAACCTGAATAGATTCTGAATCGTTTCCACAGGTATTAGCTGCTTGAATCAATATTGTATTTGTTCCTTGGGTAAGGGTAAGCGTACTTGCAACTTGATTGTTGTTAAAATTGAAAGGCACATTGATACCATTTAATTTGACCTGTATGGACTGGCTTGCCGTAATATTACTCACATTAGCCAACAAGTTCAAAGAAGCCAAATTAGTTGTGGTCCCCGATGCCGACGGGCTCAGCATAGTGATTTGCGGTGCAATGCAGTTGTCGTAGCGAACATAAATAGTTTTGGATGCTTGCCCACAAGAACGAATGGCGCTCACTACAATCTGGTTGAGGCCATTCTGTAATGAAATATTGGTTGTTAAATTTCCATTAGAATAAAGGAAAGGTACCGCAATGCCGTTATTGGTAATCGTCAATCCATTTTGATTTGGCATATTTTGAAGCGTCGCGATAAAAGCAAAATTATTGTTGGTTGAAACGATGGGGTTATTGTTACTTGAATTATTCAAATTACCGAGAAGGGAAATTGTTGGAGCCAAACAATCATCGTAGGTATAGGTAAAGGTTTCGACATCCGATCCGCAATCGTTTGTTGCTGTAAGGGTGATGGTATTGACGCCTAATAAAAGTTGGGTATTGAGTTCGAGCTGACCATTGGCATAGGTAAAGTTAGTTTGCTCGAGGCCATTGAAAATAACTTTCACGTTATTGCGGTTGTTCACATTGCTTATAGTCGCTCTTAATCTCAATGCTGCATTGTTGAGCGTTGAGTTTACAACTGGGCTTGTAATGGCAATAGTTGGCGGGGTACAGTTCTGAAAATTAATCGAGCTGTTGATCTGATCAGTGCCGCAAGGATTGGTATAGCGTAACTGAAAATTATTTAAGCCCGGGCTGAGGTTAACCGTTGCTGTAATAGTTGTTCCGTTGAGTTGAGCGTTGGTTACTGCGATATTATTGTGTAAAACAAGCAGCTGACCGCCGTTGGTTGACCCGTTTAGTGTGGCTCTAATATTGAAACTTGCTTGGTTCGTGGTGGTGCCCGGTGCATTGGGCTGGAGCCAAGTAAGTTGAGGTGTGCGGCAGTCATTGTAGTTGATCGTGATTTGATCAAAGGCGCTACCGCAGCCATTGGTTGCTGTAATGCGAATGATATTTGCCCCGGGAGTGAGGTTGATGCTCCGCTGTAACAAGCCATTATTCGAATTGAAACTTGCGCCACCTACCGACATTCCGTTGTGTAAGATTTGGATTTGATTGTTATTCAATTGACCGCTCAAGGTGGCATTTAATGCATATGTTGCTTGTTGAACAGTTGTGTTAGTCTGTCCATTGTTCATGATTTGAACGGTAGGCAATTGACACGCTATTTGTTCAATTTGAAGGGTTTGTGTTTTTGAACCACAAGCCGTTGTTGCAGTAATAGTAAAAGTATTGATGCCGGGAACCAGGTTAACAATTGCCTCTAATCGTCCTGTTTGCGGATTGAAATTGAAAGGTAAAGTTTGGTTTTGTGCATTGATGAGTTGTATTTCTTGCGAACTACTCACATTGGCGAGGTCAAAGCGCAGCAGGATACTTGTTGCGGAAACACTTGTTTGTGGTTGGCCAACAACACTGATTATTGGTTGAGGACAATTTTGGGTAAAGTTATTGATATTGGTTACCGGGTTGGTGTAATCACGTACAGGTTTGGGTTCGTATGCGCGGCCTTTGAAATGAATTTGAATAAAGCCAGATGTGTAATGATACCAATCGTTTTTTGGTCGTGGATCCAAAGTAGCCAAACCGTCAAAGGTATCGGCCATTGAAAAAGTGGTTTTGTGCTCTACACCAAAACTCACGCGACCTTTGTGGTATGCCAAACCAAAACCTAAACTTGGCATCCAATTGACGGACCAATCATTGTTTTGCAAGCCATCTAGTCTTGTTTCATAGACATCATCAAGGACGTCAACCAGTTGTGTATTTGCAGGAAGCGTCGCATCAAGTGCGTTGTAATTATAAATACCGAGTGTATCTAAGGCATCGGTCCAATTTTGTTGCCAGGTAAGACCTAAGCCACCAAAAATATAGGGATCAAAGCCTGTTCGCTCGCGCAAGCGACCTGCGTGCAGAACCAATTCGAGGTCGAGTTCACGGACATCAGAGCGAAAATTATGGACGTATTGGTTGTTTCCTGTTAAATAAGAGGAAAGTAGCGGATTTACTACAGTTGCGTCCAAGATAGAAACCGTTTGGTCTTGTCCATACCACTGACCCGATAGAAAGCGGCCACGCAAGTCAAAAGACAAACCGCGTCCGTAATCGTAATTGTAAGATTTTCCGAGGGTGAGCCCCCAACCATTATAGCGTTCAAAATCTATATCCGTGCTGTGCCATGTTGCACCGTAATTGAAGCCCCAAAACCATTTGGAACTATTGTAATTGACATGTTGTGCAGTGGCAGTGGTCACACTAATTGCAAAAAGCAAAAGGAAGTAGATATTTCTCATAAAAATGAATTTCGTTTGCTTACCTAAATTTTATGCCAAAGTTCTTAAAAATAAACAGTTTAAGAAATTTTTAACGAAGTTCTTATTGTTTTGGGTAGTAGGAATAGTTGGTAAAACGCAAAATACGCAACTGATTGTTGGCTACATCTTTCTGTATTAAAGACCCTAAAAAACCCGTTTTATAGTCGTAGACAATTTGGTAATCAGTCTTGAATATACCTTCTTTATAAAGATGCATCTCAATGAGGTTGCCCCATTGGTCATAGCGGTAACGCCATTCTTCGATGGGAGTGGCATTCTCAACTTGTTGTATGGATTTTTTGGCGAGTAAACCTGTTTCGTTATATGTAAAAAACGCAGTTTGCGTCGTTTGCGAAATTCGAAAATAGGTTTGTTCTTGAGTGAGGTACCCGTCGGGGTTAAAAATAGAACTCACTTCAAGATAAGGTCTTTGGTAATTGTTGTAACGCGTATAGTTTTGTTTGGCATCTAAATGATATCGAAAGGTCTCGGTGCGCATTTTTACCGAAGAAATCAAAGTGTCGTTGCGGTGGTCGTAGATGTCGCGGTATAAAGCAATGCTAATGAGGCGCTGTAGAGAGTCGTATTGATAGTGTTCGCATAGCGCCCCGCCATACGCGGCATAACGGTGCATTTGGATCAGGCCATTTTCAAAATAGGCGTAATGATGAAAAGTACTATCCTTTGAGCTTCCCTTTTGAACGATTTCCATACTTGAGATAAGCTGCCCTTTTGGATTGAAACGGTATTCGAAACGGTCTGCGCTCGGCTTGAAAGCTTCATCTCCTTTTTTGTAGGTGTAAAAACCGCTAATGCGTTCTATGCGCTCTGCAGCGATAAGTTCGGCGTTGAAAAAAGGCAATTCACCAAACGCCTCTCCTTTTTGATTGAGAATGAATTGGGCCTTCGATGAAAGCGGCCCTATAATGGCACAAAACAGAAAAAATACAACCCTTCTCACGAAAGCAGATCTGCTAAGACGCGTTTCCAGCTCGCTTTGGCAGCAATGACCGCCTCGAGTTCGTTCAACTGAATGCGTTGTTGGGTCATGGTGTCGCGGTCTCGGATTGTAACAGTGTTGTCTTCCAAAGTTTGGTGGTCAACGGTAATTGAGAATGGTGTTCCGATGGCGTCTTGTCTGCGGTAACGCTTGCCAATGGAATCTTTTTCGTCGTATTGAACGCTGTATTCTAGCTGAAGCTGAGCCATGATTTCACGCGCTTTTTCTGGCAAGCCGTCTTTTTTAATGAGGGGTAGTATTGCCGCTTTGTAAGGTGCCAACACAGCAGGAATTTTAAGCACAACCCGTGCTGAACCATCTTCCAGGGTTTCTTCTTGGTAGGCGGCGCTGAGCACTGCTAAAAACATGCGGTCTAGGCCAACGGATGTTTCGATGACGTATGGAACGTAACTTTGATTGAGTTCTGGATCAAAAAATTGTAATTTTTTACCTGAATATTGTTCGTGCTGCTTGAGATCGAAGTCTGTGCGGGAGTGGATACCTTCCAGCTCTTTAAAACCCATCGGGAAATTGTATTCGATGTCACAAGCAGCATTGGCATAGTGCGCTAATTTGAGGTGATCGTGGAAACGGTAAAGTTCAGGGCCCATGCCTAAATTTTGATGCCATTTGGTGCGAAGGTTTTTCCAGTAGTCGTACCATTTCATTTCTTCACCAGGCCGTACAAAAAATTGCATTTCCATTTGTTCAAATTCGCGCATGCGGAAGATAAATTGACGTGCAACGATTTCATTGCGGAAAGCTTTTCCGATTTGGGCAATCCCGAATGGGATTTTCATGCGACCTGATTTCTGCACATTCAAGAAATTGACGAAAATGCCTTGAGCTGTTTCTGGACGCAAATAAATAGTGCTGGCGTCGCCGGCAACTGACCCAAGTTCTGTAGAGAACATCAGGTTGAACTGCCGCACTTCTGTCCAATTTTTGGAACCTGAAATCGGGCAAACGATCTCGAGGTCAATAATGAGTTGACGCAACGCTTCGAGGTCGTTTTGTTCGAGGGCATTTTTCATGCGGGTCTCGATTTGCTCGATTTTTTCTTGATTGCGCAATACGTTGGGGCTGGTTGCTCTAAATTGAGCAGCATCGAAAGTCTCACCAAAGCGTTTTTGACTTTTTTCGACTTCTTTTTCTATTTTTTGTCTGATTTTCTCGATGTGTTCTTCGAGTAAAACATCGGCACGATAGCGTTTTTTGGAATCTTTGTTGTCGATGAGTGGATCATTGAAGGCATCAACGTGCCCGGAAGCCTTCCATGTAGTCGGGTGCATGAAAATTGCGGAGTCGAGCCCGACGATATTCTCATGGAGATGCACCATTGCTTTCCACCAGTATGTTTTGATGTTGTTTTTAAGTTCAGCACCAAGCTGACCGTAGTCATAAGTGGCGGCGAGCCCGTCGTAAATTTCTGAAGAAGGGAAAACGAATCCGTATTCTTTTGCGTGTGAGATGAGGTCTTTGAGGCGGTCTTTTTGTGCTTCCATAGTTGCAAAGATACGAAAAGCACTATTTTTACTCTATGATTTTTTACCTCAACCCGACTCAATTTATAGATACAAGTTTGCCACTTGATCTTTCAATGCCGTTAAGAGCCACTTTTGATAACCCCCGTGCATGGTATGTCGATGCACCCCGAATAGAACCTGTGCGCGCCAATGGTTTTATTGGAAGTGTAGCCGAAGGCGGAGCGGTGAATTTTAGGGATATCTATTTCAATCCGCATGGCCATGGTACGCACACCGAATCTTATGGTCATATTAGCCGAGAAATTTACCCAGTTAGTGCTGTTTTTGATCAATTTTTTTTCAGAGCAACACTCATCAGCGTAGTTCCAAAAATATTGGACAACGGAGATCGGGTTGTTTTTGCCGATCAACTTGAGGCTTTGCTTTCGAGTGAATTCACGGAAGCTGTAATTATTCGAACCTTGCCAAATCAGCAAGAAAAGAGATCGGCTAACTATTCCGGAACCAATCCGTGTTATTTTGATGTAGGGGTAGTTGCCTTATTAGATCAGCTCCAAACCAAGCATCTTTTGGTAGACACGCCTTCTGTTGACCGCGAAGAAGACAACGGTGTTTTGGCTTTTCATCATGCGTTTTGGAATGTGCCTGTCGAACCAATCAAAAACCGCAGTATTACGGAATTGATTTATGTGCCGGATGAAATTATGGACGGAAGCTATTTACTGGAATTGCAATTGGCACATTTTCAGAATGATGCGAGTCCAAGTAGACCATTGCTGTATGCGCTAAACGAAAAAAAGGACTGACGAATCAGCCCTTTTCCTAGTAGTAGACAAAACTGTCTGAGTGGTGCAAGTAAAGTAATAAGGACAGGAACCTCTTGTACATATTCCTTTCGGACGTTGACAAAAACTATTAAACTCTTATCAAACTAGAAAATGAAACTGCCTCTCCAAGCAGCTTGTCAACTACTATGCACAAGAAGTAACCTGTTTCTCTCCTTATTTCACATTAAACTTAAAGTGAATTTTTCGAAGTCAAAGTGTCAAATGAACATCTTCTTCAATTGACTGAACATTGCCCTATTTTTTGTGAATATTTCAAAAAATTGTTCCTATTTATTCAAAAAATAAACGGCCGTTGATCCATTCTGGGTCGAGTGTGGCGTGGTTGCGGCGGTAGAAATTCAGTGCGGTTGTATTCCAGTCAAGCACCTGCCAATCCATGCGTCGAACACCCCATTTTTTAGCTGTAGCAACGACTTCATCAAATAATGCTTGGCCATAGCCTTTCTTGCGTTCGGATTCCAATACATAGAAATCCTCAAGATAAAGGCAGCGACCTTTCCAGGTGGAGTACGAAATATAGTAAAGTGCAAATCCGATGACATTTCCTTCTGGGCTTTCTGCCACTAGTGCTTCACAAATGCGGTCTTCAAATAAATCGATTTGCAATTGCGTAGATGTATTGCTGACTTGTTCCGGTGCACGTTCGAAGGTGGCTAATTCTTGAATGAGTCTAAAAATGGCCAAGACATCTTTAGGTTCAGCCGCTCTAATTAGATGGTTATTTGAGGCCATTGAGGTCAAAACGAAGTGTAACACCTGTTTTTAGGTTGCCTGTTGGGTAGCTTAAAGAAACTTTTGGCGTATTGATAAACTGTTCGTAATAGAAAATAGCGCTCAGGTATTCGTTAAGTTTATAGTTGGCATCTAACTTGAAACTAACGGTAGTTTGCCCTGCGGTAGCCATATTGGTATTTTCAACTACTTTGCGAATCACCGTTGCGTTGTCTCTGAAAGAGAAATTCACATTGATCAGTAGGTCGCTGGCATCAACGCTCTTGACCAATTTCAATTTAGGTACGTTGATCACAGTACCGACAACAATTTCCTGACCAAGTGTTTCGGTAACTTGATTGTTGTTGAGTGACAAAGTAGCCTGACGGTCCTTTTTGTACTCAAAATTGGTGGTGATGTTTTTGTTGCCAATTTTCCAAGTGGCCAACATCCCAATAAGCGGCGAAAAGCGCTCAGTGATTGTAATGTTTTGTACTTGCATTGGGGCAATGAAGTTGTTGTTGAGGTCAAAGGCCGTAGGCGATCCGTTGGCATCGAGCGTAGCATTAAGATTGGTTTGCATGCCATTTACTGAAACAGATGAAGAATAGCCATGGTTGAGTTTGAATGATTTAACTACGTCTTTGGCAAATTCGAATTTGCTGAGGCCAGCGTAGTTGATCGTCCAGTTAGGTAAAGGAAGGTTACTTTTTGGATTGATATTTTGACTATTGACTGCTGAATTTGTGTAGGCCGTTAAGAAAGAACCAATCACGACCTCTTGCTGGGTAGCCGAGTAACCGTCGTAGTAGCCGTTTGGCAATGAACTTGAATTGGCGTTCGTGGCACCAATTAATTGAGAAACTTGCTGACTATTATTGAGCATTTGTTGGAAAATTGGAGAGCGGAAAGAGCTGTCCATTTTGGCAAAGGCGGTGCCCCAAGAGATCGTCGTATAAGTTAAAGTACTGCTTTCAAAACGGCTTTGGTTTTCAAATGCTGCAGTACTCGGGTTCCAACGGTAAAACTCACCGGCTTGGGTGCTGAAGTTGCGAGACACATTGAGGTTGATGTTGAGGTCTTTAATCGGTTCGAGCGTTGCCTTCAATTGCAGGTTTGCAGTATGATTGATCATGAACTGCTTGTTGAGGTTTTCGTTTTGCACCAACCAGCTATTATCACGGGCGTATTCGCCCACATGATAGCCTGTTTCGCGACCAAAAATATCGTAGGCTTGCTTGCCAAAAACAAAAGAACTGAGCCCTAGTGTATTGGCGTTCATACCGAGAACGCTTGATTCTTGGTTGTACCCAGGTAACATGGTGCCATCAGAAAGCGTATAGGTTCCTGAGATACTGCGCACACTCATGAGCAAACGTGCCAAAGTGCCAAGAACAGGATTGATTTCTTCGTTTTCTTTGGCTTTCAGTGCTTCTTCGCGCGCTTGTTTGCGCTCAAACTTGGCGAGTTGTCGTTCGTATTCTTTGCGCTCTTTTTCGGTCATTTCTTCGAGCGGTTTTTTAGGCTTGAATTCAGGTTTTTTAGGTGGACCACCTTTTCCTGGCTGTGCTCCGCCAGCGCTAGTTTTGGCCGAATTGGTTTTGGCCCCTTTGCCATCGGCAAGCACCCGTTTGAAGTAGGGGACTTTGTTGTAAAGCGTAACCAAATTACCTTGAGCGGTCATATTGATTGACCGCGAGTTTTGAATGGTGTTTCCAAATTCGGCTTGTCCAAGAGGTGCGCGCTGCCAATTGTAGGTTCCCGAATATTTGACATTAGAGGAAAGCCACGAGGTGACTGGTAATTTATCAAATGGCAAGGTATAGCTCAATGAATAATTATGGGTGTAGTCCATGGTGCGACCAAAGGTGTTCATTTGGGAGCGAATGGAATCCATAAACTCTTGATAGCCCTCTGGGTTGGTGCGGCGGTCTACACCGTGGTTGCCTTCTTCAAAAATAGAGCGGTTGTTTGCAGTAAAAGTTGTTTTGAAGGCTTTGGTAAGGTCATAACCAACTTGATAGTTGCGATTCCAATCAAAGCGTTTCAAATAAATGGGATCAAAGTCATATTCTGGCACTACGATATTACGAACTTGTCTTTCGTTGTAAATACGTGAATAATCGTTGGTGAAAGTGATGTTTTTAGGCAAGTAGTACAAATTGAAATCCTTAATGGGTTTTAGCCATGGATTTTTTTGTGCTGGCTCCCACTTTTTAAATGGTTCCCATGGTTTACCAGCAAACGTATAGTTGTAATTGAGTGCGCCAGTCCAAGTGCGCGTCATGTCAGATTTGATATTAAAATCACGTTTGATGTTTTCTGCAAAGGCATAGGTAGCAGACCAGTTAGAGATACTCCAGAATTGTGGTTTGGTGCCAGCTTTTGCTTCTTTACGAACGTTCGTGAAGTTATACGAACGGCGTTCAGTGAAATCTTGTCCGAGTTTCATGCGCTCTTTGCGGGTAGCGATATCGTAATTAGACAATTTAATGTCTGGGTTGAAAGGATCGTATTCTGGATTAATGACACCAATCGAATAGCCGTAATAGAAAGGCAATGAAACGCGCGCTTGCTTGCCAAAGAATTGTCCTAGTTGCATAGTGGTGCTGATATCGGCACCCATGCGCTGGTTGCGCTGGCGATCTTGGACTCGGCTGTCAATGGCTCCCCAGTTGATACCAGAATAATTTCCTGCTGCTTGAACCGTAGCAAAATCAGCGAGTTGGAGTTGCATTTGGCCCACGGCAGCTGAACCACCGTCACTGACAAAATCGGTGAGGCGCATTTCGTTGACCCAAACATTTACACATTCGGCATCGCCGTTGTCTGGCCCCCATGTATTATCTGGATCGGACTTAGATGGGTTTCTAACGCCGACCATAATGGTTTTAATTGCTTGGAGATTCGGACTCCCTTTGACTTTGATGTGATTATTCGGGTTATTCGGGTCGACGGTTTCATATTCGACAATACTCGAAACACCAGGAACACCTTGCTCTAATTTGGTATTGCGTTCCATCTTGAGTTCCAAAAGTTTATCAAATTCTATTTCGATGTTATTGGCATTTGGCCAGATGAGGTCAGGATTGGTGGTACTCCAATCCGTTACTTTCATAGGAAGTTCATATTCATAGTAATTATCAACATAATCCGTTCCGAGGCGCACGAATACAGTAAGCTCGTTGTCTTTGAGTTGATTTTGTACCACAGACTCTGCATGCACAAACATTTTGAGTTTTTTGTAGGTACGCACATCAAATTGTACGTTGCGATATGCTGCACGGGCATCGCCGTCCTGAAGATTACAAACTTCCAGTACGAGTGACTGCTCGTTCATTTGGCGTTGATATACTTGTGAAGGGTCAATTTCACGGGTAATACCCGGTGGCACAACATAATTAATCGGTTGACGCTGTGCGTTTTCTTCAATATTGAGCGCAGCTATATTAAAAGACGTAAGGTTAGGGTCGGTTTGAACGCTGAGGCCAGGTTGGGTAAGGTCTAGGAAGTAACGACGCCATTCGCCGCGCACAAATTCAAGACGCGCAAAACGCAAAACAACTGGTTCATCAAAACCTTTCATGTAGACGCGCATGAAGCGAATTGATCTGAAATCTTGGATTCCATTGACGCGTTTTTCAAAATCGCGGATTGGCACCTTGAATTGGTACCAAGTTTCTGTCTTGGTGCCATTTTGGTAGACCTGTTTGTTGGTGATGAAGTTGCTCCCTACATTTTGTAAGTCATTTGGCCTGAGGCTAACGCGGTATTGGAAGTAAGCTTCTGATTCGGAAAGATTGTTGTCTTGGTTAATGTCCTCGATGTCTGGAAAGTTGGAAGCAATAGTTGGGTATCCCATGGTGTTTGCGGTATCCGACATTTCGGTAGTAGGCGAGTTGCCTTGCATGCCGTTGTAGCGTTTGTAGCGTTCGAGGATGTTGAGCTTGGCGTTGTCGTAGTTGTCGTCGAGGTAGTAGTTGTAGTCGTCGGTAGATGGATCGGCAATCATGCGGGCTTTTGCCGACGGACTTAGTGTGTTGTTATTTTGGACCCAATTCACAAACGCGGCATAGCTTTGTGCTTCGGCGGCGTTGTCCCAGCCATCGAGGCCGACATCTTGCTTGATGCGCGACGCTGGGTCGTTCGCAAAAGCATTTACCACCACTTGTTGGGTTGAAATTCGGCCCCAAAGCGTGGTGTCGATGTTGTCTAGTAAAACGGGATCTGAATTAGGGGGCAAACCATGCTCAAAACTTTTGCGAGAGTCGGGCAGGATATCTTCGGAAATATTGCCTAAGTTGAAGTAGAGGTCACCACCGGTCATTGGGATGTTTGGATTTTGATTTTCGGCATCTTCGTTAAAAGGGTCCAATAACCAAAATTGAATGAATTCGATATTTGCCAATTCAAAGTCATTGGTGGTGAGGCCGCGCATGATGCCGCCCCAACGCTCTTCAGGATTGGTAAAACGCCCTAGAGAATCAATAGTTGCTGTGGTGTCGTAGTTGTACATCCCGCGCTCAGCCGGATAGTAAGCGAGGTCTAAAACGTTGATATTGGTAATTGATCCGTATTGCAATTGCAAGTTCGGGAAGATATCGGTCATTTGGATCAGGCGCATGCGGCTATCATAAAGCATGGTAGGGTCTTGCTTGATGTGCGCAGGTGTCAGTTGATTGCTCTGATAAAAAACGGGGTCAATGGTGTACCACGAAAGATTGGCGCGTTTGTAGCCTGCACTGAGGTCTTTTTTGGCTGCTTCCGGGAATAAATCGGGTTGTCCTTGCGGTACCGAAGCCAAACGCCATGCGGCAATGCTTTTGAGGTCAATGGCGCTTTGTGAGGCTTCAAAATCGTCGATGTAGGAAGTTCCTTCTTTGTTAATGGCGCGCGGCTGACCAGGTCTTAGGGTAGCGACCTCGCCGGACATGGAGAGCGTAGACATTGTGCTGGTGGAAATCACCGGTAAAAGGTCGACAAGTCTGGTGAGTACAGGTACGTTGGTGCGGAATGCAAAATCGGCACCCAATACATTATTCTTAAAGGGTTCACTGCCAAAATCTACTTTTTGGGTTACAGGGCGCTCCATCATGCGCAACCAAGTGGCGCCAACTTTGAAGTTTTCATTGATGCGGTATTGGTAGCGGCCACCGATCATGGAGCGAGCTTGGAAACCAAAAACAGAATTAGATTCGATTGAAATTTTAATAGGTGTATTGGATTCCAGGATACCCGTATTGAGGATTTTCACACGGCTAAATGCGTAGTCAACTGTGTAGTCGACGCCTTCTACCAAGCGCATACCACCGGCTGTGACAACAACGGCCCCTTGCGGAATATTCATTACGTTAAGTGGAATCTCAGAAGAAATAGACGATTGGAATTCGCCTTTAAACACAAAGCGGTTTTTGCTCGGAATTTGTTGGGCAGCTGTTTTGGTAGAGTCGTAGAGTTCGGTGTAAGAAAGTTGATTGACGTAGAGCGCAGGTACACCTGCCTCAGTGAGTTTTTCAGCTAGGGTTTTCCCAAAAGGTTCTACCGTTGTAAAGAAAATACGGCCATTTTTACGGTTAATGGTACCTCCGTTATCGATTTTGTTACCTACTACATTGAATGGTGCAAAATCGAAAACACCATCCGAAAAAGGTTGGTTGTTTTGATTGATTTTATCCATTTCAAGTAAGGTGACAATTTGTTTTTTATCAATGCCATCAAAAGGCAAGAAAGGTTGTAGTACCGAAGTTTCGCGGTTGTTGTAATAGATATCGATTTTGAAACCGAGCTGGTCTACTTGATAGGCACCAATGGAGTAGACGTTTTTCATCATGAGGTCCCAAATTTTATTTTTAGGATTGGTGATGGTCGGTTTGATGAGTTTCAAAATGAGTGCCTCCTGGCCATTGGCGCCATCGGTAGAGAATTCACCCACTTGATAAGTCTGACCACGGTAGGTATATTCGTAGGCAACTGCTAAGACTTCGTCGTTATTGAGTGCAGTATTCAATGAGATATAGCCGAGTAAGGCATTATAGGTATATTCATTCTCGTTGAGTTTGCGCGCGTTTTCAACTTTTTCGTAGTCGACGGCTTGGTTGAAGGGTCCCGGTGAATTTACCTGGGCGCTGAGTGCGAGTACCGCATTGGAGAAACCACGCACTAGCGGTTGGGCTGCAGCCCAGTCGTAGAGGCCGTTGGCCTGATTGTCTGGCAGTTCTTGGCTGCTGTAATTGCCCGGATTCCCCTGACAATTAGTTGCTTTTGCCTCACCGAGGTCGGAAAAGGCAACGATATTGCGTGTGTTTTCGGTAATACTACTGCGGTTGGTTACCCAGACTTCTATTCGGGTAATAAAAGTTGTTGAATTCACCACAGGCAAAGAAGCCATTGCGGTATCGTAGTGCTGTTGGTGGTACAAATTAAGGAAGTAATGGCGATTGGCTTCGTAGTTGTCTGCGGTAATTTCAAATTTTTGCACCTGAGCCTTTCCAGTAACGTTGATTTCAGTGCGTTTACCTTTTGATTGTGCCAATATAAAATCAACTGTTGAGCGTCCAAATTTGAGTTGGGTTTTGAAACCAAAAAGGGTTTGGGAACTGGGAATCAAGGTTGTGGGAAGTTCTAAACTGACTTGCCCGAGGGCAATTTTTTGAAGGATATCGTCTTCTTTTCCGGTGCGTTCAAGTTTGGAAATGTTTTCGAAATCGAAGTTAGCACGCGTGTTGTATTTCATGTTCACCTTCATGTTGGTCCCGATTTGGCCGGTGATGTCCATGTTGATGTTTTGATTGAAATCAAAGCGCGTGATGTTGCGTTGGCGCATGGGTAAGATAGGATTGTCTACACGAGAATGATTGGCACCAAGCGATATTTCTAGGTTGCCTCCTGGTGTAATGGTAATTTGATCTGAGCCAAAAAAGCTTTCGAATGCCTTTGAGCCAATTTTGATGGGTAGTTCAAATGTGCGGTTTTCGGCGCTTTCTTCAGCTACTATTTCTTTCCAGTCTAATGAGAAACTCTTTTTTTCTTCGTAAAGAAGATATTCTTCGAGTGTCATGGCTTGTGGCGGCCTAAAATAGGTGTCCTTGCCAATGATATCGCGAAAAACGAAACTACCAGTTTGGGGGTCGTAGACGATCGTTTGGTTCAGGTTTGTAGGGTCGCCAAGGTCAAAACTTTGCGGCAAGTTTTGGAAGGGATTGAGTGGATTGGTGATCGGAAAAGGCAAAGTGGGTTCTTGACCAAATGCTTCTTCCATGGAGAAAAACACCATTAAAAGCATAAGGCAAAAAGAGAAATATTTCTTCCAGTAGTTGTGTTGCACGATTACAGTAGTCTAAGCCCTTCTTTGATCAGTTGTTCGACGGTTTGGTTTCCAGTATCAATTTTATCCAATACTTTTTCGGCTGATTTTTTATCAAAACCAAGCGAAACTAATGCAATTAACGCATCAAATCGATTTCTATTGTTTGAAGAGAAGATATTCTCTGTGCCCAGCTCCATTTTCGAGACTTTTCCCTTGAGGTCAATGATGACGCGTTGCGCCGTTTTGGTGCCAATTCCTTTAATTTTTTGAATGCTTACAACGTCTTCTGACAAGATGGCTTGGGCAATTTCTTCTGGTGTCATCGAAGAAAGCATGATCAGTGCGGTGTTTGGCCCAATGCCTGAAACACTGATGAGGTGCCCAAACATTTCGCGTTCTTCTTTGGTTGCGAAACCATATAAAATATGGGCATCTTCCCGAACAATCAGTTTGGTGTGTAAAACAATGGCTTCGTCGTTGGGTAAAGCCGAGAAGGTATTGAGTGATATCTTGACTTCATAGCCAACCCCCGCGCACTCAATGAGGAGGTCAGTAGGGTTTTTCTCGATGAGACGGCCGTTGAGTCTAGAAATCATTTGTCTTGGCTTTGGGCATCAATAACTGCAATTTTGATCATGCTGATGATTTCTCTGACACTAGCGCCTAGCTGCAATACATGCAACGATTTGCGCATTCCAAGAAGAATAGGCCCAATGGCGTCGTGTTCATTGGTTGTTTGCAAGAGTTTATAAGCGATGTTTCCGGCAGACAAGTTAGGGAAAATCAGGGTATTGACTTCTTTATTCGCTAAAAATGAGAAAGGGAATTTTTCGTTCATGAGTTCGCCATTAAGTGCAAAATTGGCTTGCATTTCGCCGTCTACAACGAGATTAGGCTGGGTTTCGTGTAAGATACGAACGGCTTTGGCCATTTTTTCTGGGTCTTCTCCAGGAGACGAACCAAAGTTAGAGTAACTCAAGAGGGCAATACGTGGCTGCACTTGTAGGCGACGGATGAACTTAGCAACATTGACGGTAATTTCAGCGATTTCTTCCGCACTAGGGTTCAGGTTCACGGTGGTGTCTGCTAAGAATAACGGACCCTTTTTGGTATTGAGGATATACATTCCGGCAATCGTATTTACTTCTTTTTGAAGCCCAATAGTGCTGATTGCAGGACGCAATACCGAACGATAGCTACGTGTGAGGCCTGTGACCATGGCTTCTGCTTCGCCCATATTGAGCATCATAGCACCAAAATAGTTGCGTTCGCGCATGAGGCTGATGGCTTCATATTCTGTAATTCCTTTACGTTTGCGCAGTTCAAAGAATTCTTTTCCGTATTGGTTGCGACGCGCTTCTTCGTCATCGGATTTACAATCGATGATTTGAACATCGGGAATTTCAATGCTGTATTCGGCCATGAGGTCCAAGATGCGCTGTTTTTTACCAAGTAGAATCGGGAAAGCGACACCTTCTTCGTAGGCTTGTTGGGCTGCCTTTAGGATTTTGATGTTGTCACCTTCAGGGAAAACAACTGTTTTGGGACTGCCTTGTGCTTTGGAGGTGATATTGCGTTGAAGTTTGTTGTCAAGTCCCAAGCGGCTTTTGAGCTGGTTTTCGTATTCTTCCCAGTTTTCGATAGGCTCTTGGGCCACCCCAGATTCCATGGCTGCGCGGGCTACTGCCGGTGCAACATAATAAATCAAACGCGGGTCGAGTGGTTTGGGAATAATTTGTTCGCGACCAAAAGAAATATTTTTACCGCCGTAAGCCTCAATGACTTCTTCTGGTATGGTTTCTTTGGCAAGTGCAGCAATGGCTTTGACCGCTGCTAATTTCATTTCTTCATTGATGGTAGTGGCGCGTACATCCAAAGAGCCTCTGAAGATGTAGGGGAAGCCGAGTACGTTATTGACCTGATTGGGGTGGTCAGAGCGACCAGTGGCCATGATGATGTCTTTGCGCACCGAAGTAGCTTCTTTGAAGGAGATTTCCGGTTCTGGATTGGCCAAGGCAAAGACAATTGGATCTTTGGCCATACTCGCAATCATTTCTTTTGTTACCAAACCGGCTTTTGACAAGCCTAAAAAGACATCTGCACCCTTAAAGGCCGCCTCAAAATCGAGGTCTTTTTTGTGGGTGGCAAAGGTTTGTTTCATGTCGTCGAGGTCGGTACGGCCTGCATGAATAAGACCACGAGAGTCATACATAAAAACATTTTCTGGCTTCACACCAAGGCGGTGATAAAGCTGGATACATGATACGGCAGCTGCACCTGCTCCTGAGACGACGATTTTAATTTTTTCGATTTTCTTTTTGGCTAGTTCCAGTGCATTGAGTAGCGCTGCAGCACTGATGATCGCAGTGCCGTGTTGGTCGTCGTGCATGATGGGGATGTCGAGCTCTTCTTTAAGTCGGCGTTCTATCTCAAAAGCTTCTGGCGCTTTAATATCCTCCAGATTGATGCCACCAAAAGTGGGGGCAATGGCCTTAACCGTTTGGATAAAAAGTTCTGGGTCTTTGGCGTCCACTTCGATGTCAAAAACATCGATATCGGCAAATATTTTAAACAAGAGCCCCTTTCCTTCCATGACTGGTTTAGCGGCCTCTGGTCCGATATCGCCAAGTCCTAGAACGGCTGTTCCGTTGGAAATGACGGCAACCAGATTGCGTTTGGCGGTGTAATTGTAAACCTCTGCTTTGTTTTCAGCAATGCGCAAACAAGGTTCGGCTACGCCCGGTGAATAGGCCAAAGAGAGGTCTCTTTGAGAGGCGTATGGTTTGGTAGGAATCACTTCGATTTTCCCTGGACGGCCAGAGGAGTGGTAATCTAGCGCGTCTTGCTTCCTTATTTTTGACATTGTGTTTGCAAATTTTAGAAAGGCAAATATACGAAAAGCAATCCGTATTTACAGGCCTAGCAAGATTTCCATTGGGTCTTTGGAACCAAAGATCATGCGTTCAGGGTTTTCGAGCATTTCTTTTACTTTTACCAAGAAGCCAACCGATTCTTTGCCGTCAATAATGCGGTGGTCATAAGATAGCGCTACGTACATTATTGGCCTGATTTCTACTTTTCCATTGATGGCCACTGGGCGTTCAACTATATTGTGCATACCGAGAATAGCAGATTGCGGCGGGTTGATGATTGGCGTAGAGAGCATAGAGCCAAAAACGCCACCATTGGTGATTGTAAAGGTGCCACCGCTCATGTCTTCGGGTGTAATTTTACCGTCGCGGGCTTTGATAGCCAGGCGTTTGATTTCGCGTTCGATGTCGGCGAGACTCATTTGCTCAGCGTTGCGCACCACCGGCACCATTAGGCCTTTTGGTGAAGATACGGCAATACCGATATCGGTGTAATCATGGAAGATCATTTCGTTGCCCTCGATTTGGGCATTGACGGCCGGATATAATTTAAGTGCTTCGGTCACCGCTTTGGTGAAGAAAGACATAAAGCCTAAATTGACTTCGTGGTGCTTGGCAAAAGCGTCTTTGTATTTGGCACGGATGTCCATGATGGGTTTCATGTCCACCTCGTTGAAAGTGGTAAGCATGGCTGTTTCATTCTTAACCGATACCAAACGTTCTGCAATTTTACGACGCAGCATCGACATTTTTTCGCGATTTTGTTCGCGGGTTCCACCCCAACCTTGAGCGGCTTCGGTAGAAAAACCGCTCGACATGGCTGCAATCACATCTTGCTTGGTGATGCGGCCATCTTTGCCACTGGCTTTGATTTGAGCAGCATTGATATTGTTTTCTTTGAGCATTTTGGCTGCGGCCGGAGAGGCCGAACCAGCCGCATAACTAGCGGGCTTCACAGGGTCTGGATTGGGAGCGGCTGCCGCTTGAACAGGAGCGGGAGTAGCGGGTGCCTCTTGCTTTGGCGCTTCGCTTGCCGCCGGAGCCGCTGGGCTCGCACCCGCAGGGCGTGCAGCGCTGGTGTCGATTAAGCAAACGACTTGCCCAACTTTGACGACATCGCCTTCGGCTGCTTTGAGCGTAATGATACCGCTTTCTTCGGCAGGTAATTCCAAAGTGGCTTTGTCAGAGTCGACCTCGGCAATAGCTTGGTCTTTTTCGACGTAGTCGCCATCGGCAACAAGCCAAGTTGCAATTTCAACTTCTGAGATCGATTCTCCCGGGCTCGGGACTTTCATTTCTAGTAAAGACATACTGTTCTATTTTAAGCTTACTTTGCGTAGGCAAAGAGGTCGGTGAATAATTTCTTTAAACGAATTTCGTGTAATTTTTTGGAACCTTCGGCACTAGCCGCGCTTGCTGTTCGGCAAATGCCCACAAGCGGCAGATGGCGCAAATTCATAGCCATATGCATCCAGGCACCCATATTTGCAGGCTCTTCTTGGGCCCATAAGACGTTTTTAGCTTTGTATTTGGCCAAAATAGCTTCTATTTGTGCCGTAGGGAGCGGATAAAGTTGTTCGATGCGCACAAAAGCCATGTTTTTGACGCCTAATTCAGCTGCCTTGACTTTCATTTCGTAATAGAACTTACCGCTGCAAAGCACAATCGTATCTATATTTTTGGCCACAGCTGTTGGGTCGTCCATTACTTCTTGGAAACAACCTTTTGCCATTTCGTCGAGACTAGAGGTGGCATCTGGGTAGCGCAACAACATTTTTGGCGAAAACACTACTAGTGGTTTTCTGAAGTCGCGTTTGATCTGACGGCGCAAAAGATGGAAATGATTGGCAGGTGTAGAAGTATTGACAACTTGCATGTTGAGGTCTGCACATTGCTGTAAGAAGCGCTCCATGCGGCCGCTCGAATGCTCAGCACCTTGACCTTCGTAGCCGTGTGGTAAAAGAAGCACCAATCCACTTTGGGTAGCCCATTTGTCTTCGCCGGCCGAAATGAACTGGTCCACCATAATTTGGGCGCCATTGAAGAAGTCGCCAAACTGGGCCTCCCAAATGGTGAGGCCGGATGGATTGGCAAGAGAATAACCGTATTCAAAACCTAAAACACCATATTCTGAAAGTAAAGAATTGTAAATGCTAAATGGCGCTTGTTTTTCTTGCAAATGATTGAGCGTAAGCACCTCTTCTTCGGTGTCTTCGGTTTTAACGACCGCATGTCGGTGCGAGAAAGTGCCGCGCTCTACGTCTTGACCCGATATGCGTACGGCGTGTCCTTCGGCGAGAAGTGTGGCGTAAGCCAACATTTCGGCAGAACCCCAGTCGAGCTTGTCACTTTCAATGGCAGCCAAGCGGTCTTCAAAGATTTTAGCGATTTTGCGGAAGTATTTTTTGCCTTCGGGTAGAGTCGCCAATTTGCGACCAAGTTCGAGCAACTGTTTTTTGCCGATGCCCGTTTGCGGAGATTTGTCAAAATCTTCGGCTTTTCCGTGGCGGTAATCTTTCCAAGTGAGACTTAAGAAGTCGTAAACCAAGGCTTTGTCACGACTGCGAGAGGCTTCGTATTCGTCTTCGAGAAATTGTTGGTAGTGTTGTTCAATTTGCTTTGCTTCGTCTGCATTCAGTAAGGCTTCACGCTGTAATTGCTCCATGTAGATTTCCCTCGGGTTGGGGTGTTTTGCAATGATATTGTAAAGTTTGGGCTGCGTGAATTTAGGTTCGTCACCTTCGTTGTGCCCATATTTTCGATAACAAAGTAAATCGATAAAAATATCTCGGTGAAACGCCTGACGGTATTCCATAGCAATTTCGATGGTGGTCACAACCGCCTCGATGTCGTCTCCATTGACGTGGAAAACCGGGCAGAGCGTCGTTTTGGCGACATCAGTGCAATAAGTAGAGGTGCGGCCGTCAAGGTAATTGGTTGTAAAACCGACTTGGTTATTGACGACAATATGTACAGTTCCGCCAGTACGGTAGCCATCGAGGCCTGCCATTTGAATGGTTTCATAAACAATTCCTTGGCCTGCAACTGCTGCGTCGCCGTGAATGAGTACTGGACAAACTTTGTCTTCGGATCCGAACACGTGGTCTATTTTGGCCCGAGCAATCCCTTCTACTACCGTGTTGACGGCCTCGAGGTGTGATGGATTAGGGGCTAAAGTTAGTCCGATTTGCTTACCGTTTTCAAGTTCGATATGAGAAGTAAATCCTTGGTGATACTTGACGTCTCCGTCAAATGTGGTTTCGTAATCGAATTCTTTGCCTTCGAACTCACGGAAGATGTCTCTTGGGCGTTTTTCAAAAATATTGGCCAAAGTATTGAGGCGGCCGCGGTGCGCCATTCCCATGACAAAATATTCTACACCTAGGGCCGCTCCTTTGTGAACGAGTGTGTCGAGGGCCGGAATAAGGCCTTCGCCTCCTTCGATGGAAAAACGTTTTTGTCCTACGAACTTTTTACCTAGGAAAGCCTCAAATCCTGTGGCTTGGTTGAGTTTTTCGTAGATTTTCTTTTTGCGTTTTGGGTCAAAAACCGGACGGTTACTGAGTTCAATTTTGTTGCGAAACCAATCGATACGTTCTGGGTCACGCATATACATGTACTCAATCCCAATGGACTGGCAATAAGTAAGTTCCAAATGCGCAATAATGTCGGAAAGTTTGGCTGCGCCGATACCGATTTGTTCACCCGCTTGAAAAACTTCATTGAGGTCTGCGTCGCTCAGGCCAAAGTGCTCGATTTCGAGGGTAGGTGTGTGTTTGCGTCGTTCGCGCACCGGATTGGTGCGCGTAAAAAGGTGTCCGCGGCTGCGGTAGCCGTTTATGAGGTTGATGACTTTGAATTCCTTGACAAAATTCTCTGGGATGCCGCCTTGCTCATAGTTGGTTTGCGCAAATTCAAATCCTTCGAAGAATTTGGCCCAACCGATATCGACACTTGCAGGGTCTTTACGGTATTGTTGGTAGAGGTGATCTATGGCAGAAACATCTGCATTGCCTACGTAGGAAACTTTATCCATGTTGTTATCAAATTACCTTACAAAATTACGATGTCCGTAAATGTGAGATGAAGAATTGATGAATTAACACCTGCTTAATTTCTATTGGCATGAACAAAGCGAATTTATACGCGTTTGAAGCATATGAAAGACGCAATTTGCTTGGTATTTCCCCATCAGCTTTTCGAGCTGCATCCTGCCTTTGAGCACGCTTCAGTTTTTTGGCTTATCGAGGACGAGCTCTTCTTTAAACAGCTTCCGTTTCACCGCAAAAAATTGTCTTTCCACCGTGCCTCCATGATTTACTACGCAGAAAAATTGCGGAGTAAAGGCAAGCAAGTGCTCCATTTGCGTCAGCACCACGCTGATTTAGCGTTAATTTTTCAAGATTTGAAACAAAAGTGCCACACCATTCACGTTGTTGATCCTACCGATTTTTTACTTGAAAAAAGAATAAGGCGATTTGCCTCGCAATCGGCTCTAGCCATCCAATGGCATGAAAACCCATCCTTTCTCAACTCAAGAGAACAGAACCTAGAACTGCTACCTGCCAATGGCAAGCGCTTTTTGATGGCTGACTTTTATAAAAAGCAACGACAGCGTTTAGGCGTTTTATTGGAGCCAGATGGCCAGCCTATTGGCGGACGCTGGAGCTTTGATGCAGAAAATCGTAAGGCCTTGCCCAAAGGTTTGATCTTACCTGAATTTCCTATTTATTCAAATAATTGGTCTACGGAAGCAGAAGCCCAAATAAATATGGAATTCCCTGAAAATACCGGCGACCCAGATTTGTCGAATTATCCGACTACGCATGTGCAGGCCAAGGCTGCGCTCAAATATTTTGTCGAACACAATTTAGCTTTGTTCGGCCCTTATCAAGATGCTTTCAGTACGAAATCCAGTTATATTTTTCATTCAAATTTATCCACGGCGATCAACGCGGGTTTACTGCTACCACAAGAGGTCATCCAAGCGGTCATTAGTGCCTATGCGCAAGGAAAGGTTGAAATCGAAAGTGCCGAAGGATTTCTACGACAAGTAATCGGCTGGCGCGAGTTTATACGTGCAGTTTATGAAAATGTAGGTGTCAAACAGCGCACTACAAATGCCATGAATCATGAGCGCAAACTTGATTGGGAGCAAATAGGTAGTTTGTCATTTATGCAAAATACGCAGCAAAAATTGGCACAGCACGCCTACGCGCATCACATCGAGCGCCTCATGTTATTGGGAAATTTTTTCTTTCTATCAGAGTTTCATCCAGACGATGTCTATCGTTTTTTTATGACGCATTTTATGGATGCTTACGATTGGGTAATGGTCCCGAACGTCTACGGCATGAGCCAATATGCCGACGGCGGCCTAATGACCACCAAACCTTATTTTTCGAGTTCGAATTACCTCAAAAAACAAGGCTTCAAAACGAATGCCGACGGCGCAGCGCTATTTGATGCGTTGTTTTGGCACTTTGTCGATAAGCACCAAGAGCGCTTGCGAAAAAACTTGCGCACCGTACAAATGGTAGCTAATTGGAACCGCATGCTACCCGAAAAAAAAGCGACCCACTTAGAGCGGGCCGCTTTGTATTTCGAAAAAGGAATTTAATTCTTATAGTTTAATAACGCGCTGCGTATATTGCAAGCCATTTTGGCGCATACGAATTTGATAAATCCCAGCATTTAAGTTTGAAATATCTATAGTGTTCAAGCCGTTTATTACTTTTTCTTGATTGTACACTTGCCTGCCATTGATATCGAGAATAGCAATACTGCTCACGTTTTCAAGGTCTTTTAAGTCTACGTAAAGCAACTCGTTGGCCGGATTCGGATAAATCGCAACTTGTGACAAAGGATTGTCATTTAGGCCAGCTCCTGACGTGATATTGATGCTGTAGTCCTCGGTTTCGCCGTATGAGGCTGGACCGCAAGGCGTTATAGCGCCATCGGGCTGATATGAAATCCGTACGCGCATGCGTACCGTACCAGTAAAAGAAGCCAAAGGAACTGTGACATTAAACACGTTAGACCAACCGGCGGTAACTAATACGTAGGCGACTTGTTCGCCGGCATCATTGAAGTCAAAATCATTATTGTAATCAATCCAGGCGGCGATTTCGTCGTTGGTGTAAGCCGAAGCTTGTGTGTTGTTTACAATTGCCGGCGTAATGGTGAGTGTGTAGGTGTTGCCTTGCGCCAGTGAGGTGCTGGTGCCTGTGAAGTCGGTGTAGCCGTTGTTGCCACAGGTAGATGTATTGTTAATGGTGTTGAAGCTAACAGTGTTGATGTATTCGTCGCAAAGGCCACTCGCAGTACAAGGACCTGTAACCTGTGCGACTATAATATAATTGTTTTTGGTTTCTACATCTGAGCCTTGAGCGTTGGTTGCAGTGAGGCTTATTGTGTACTGACCAACATTATTAAAGGTAATTTGTGGGTTTTGGCTGCTGGCGTTGGTGCCGCCGGCATAAGCCCAACCTGTTGCCGGGCTTACAGACCAAGCCCAAGACGTGGGAATGCCCGTCGATAAATCTGTAAAGTTGACGGTTGTGGCGGGTGAAATGTTGGTCGCACTTGCGCTAAAATTAGCTACCGGCGCAACTGGTGTGGTGGGTGTGCATGGATCTGAAGAACCACCGAATACCAACACATTGAGGTTAGCTGCATCGAGCCAAGGCTTGAGTTGCTCGTTTGCCGGAGTGCCATTGTTGGTCCAATGGAAGGCCATTTTGCCATATTGATCTGGTGCTGATTGAGCTATGCAATAAGATGCACCACCGGTGAGTGTTCCAATAATGTTTCCGCTCGCCGCATCAAATAGTGGAGCGCCCGAAGAACCACCTTCAGTAACGCCGTGGCCATTGGTATTGGCCGTCCAGGTTACGCGCCAGTGCGAGCCTGTAGCAGAACCCCATTGGGTAGAAACGGTGTTGCCTGAAAAGGTAGAGATTTTTTTGATGTCGCCAGAAGGGTGGTGGATACTTGCACCACCAGTTGTTGGTGTTGGGCTGGCATTCCAACCGTTCCAGTAGGCATTGAAGTTGGCAGATTTCAAATTAGTGATGACTGTGCTTTCGTTGTTGGCGTTCCCTAATTTTACCAAAAGGAAATCCGAGCCCGAGTTACCGCCGCCATCGGCTGCATCGGCAATACGCAAGCAGCCCGTAATGAAGTAATTAGCAAGCGTACCAGCGGAGGTTGGGTTGGTACAAGTAGGAGCTTCATAACGGAAATAAAATTTCCATTGGTTCATGTTAGCGGTGGTGGAATTGACTCCGCAGTGAAGCGCAGTCAAGAAGTAAGGCTTGCAGTCTTGGGCGGTGTTGTTCACCAATGAACCCGAACACCATCCTGCTTGATTGCCTTCCACAACATAGATGCGCGCCACGCCACGCTTTTCGTCTTGCCAAGTGTCACCAACTGGTGAACAATTGACGTTCACTTCGCACGGATCTGACTCATTGATTTTTTCTTGATCGCCAAAGCCAGTAGAGCGGTAGTTATACATGATGCGATCGATGTAGATTTCTGATGGCGTCGTGTAGGCAGGTTCTGTGAGGGTAAGTACATGGGTAGCGCCTGCACACAAAGCTGCATTTTGCATTTGGTGTGCCTCTACATCCTTACTTGTGAGTAAGGGGTGAACATCTTGGCCGTAGAGGTTTTGAATACGCAATGTGCTTCCGCCATGCAGCACAAATTTTTCAAATAAGTAACTGATGGCTTCGGCCCCAGGAGCAGAAATAATGATTTGCCAAGTGCGACTACCGTCAGGATCGTTGCGCCAATAGCCACTGTTTTGTGGGCTCAAATTGGTAGGGATAGCCACACCAATGCGGTAAAGCACACCTTGTTTGTCGCGCATTTCATCCTCAACTGCCAGGTCGGCTAGGTTGGGCGTTTGGAGTTGTAGGGTTGGGATGGATTTTCCGAGGGCCAACTTGGTAGTCTGGCTTAGACTTTCTTGGGCCCACAAACTGAGTTGGAGGCTCAAAATGAGAAAGCCATAACGTAGAATTTTGTGCATAGTTTGAAGAGTTTATAGTAATTTCATCAAAAATAAAATAATTCCTCCAAAGAATAATGTATCGTATCTGTATAGTTGAAGATGAGCATAGTTTGCGCGACATGATTGCGCTTAATTTGGAGTTAGAAGGTCATACTGTTGCCCTTTTCGACGACGGCGCCGTTGCCTTAAGGGCTTTTGAAAAATCTATCCATTTTGATTTGGTAATACTCGATGTCATGTTACCTAATGTCTCGGGATTTGATTTATGTAAAGCATTGCGTCATCATAGTTCGGTGCCTATCTTGTTTTTGTCGGCCAAAGGAACCACTGCCGATCGGGTAGCTGGCCTCAAATTGGGCGCCAATGACTATCTCGTGAAGCCATTCGACCTAGAAGAGCTTTTGCTAAAAGTGCAAATCCTGCTCAAAGGCGCTAACCAGCAAGAAAAAAGCGCCACAACACAAATAGGTCAAAAATTAGTCAATTTCAATACGTTTGAAGTCAGAGATCAACAGGGCTCATTGCTCCATACCTTTACCAAAAGAGAGGTTCAATTACTCGAGCTTTTCTCTGAAAAAGAGGGCAAAGTGATTTCGCGCAATGAAATCTTAGACCGCTTGTGGGGAGTCGAGCAAATTCCAACCTCTCGGACTATCGATAATTATATCTTGAATTTCCGTAAACTCTTTGAACAAGACCCTAAAAATCCGACGTTTTTCCATTCTATTCGGGGAGTAGGGTATAAGTTTGTGAGGGAGTAAATACTTTTTCTACGCGGCCTGACGCTTATCTTTGAAAAGGAGCATAAAGAGGATGGCGACCACCAACGAATAGGCGGCAAACAAAAGCCAAGCATTGTGCCAATCGGTTTGGCCATTTTGCAGAATGTAGTATTTACCAATCAAAAAACTACTGCCAACCGTGCCAATATAGGCGCCAATTCCGTTGGTCATCATGATAAACAATCCTTGTGCACTTGAACGGATACTGCTATCGGTATTGGCCTCTACGAACATAGAGCCCGATATAAGGAAAAAGTCAAAAGCCATGCCGTATACCACGCAACTCAATACAATGAGTGCTATACCAAATTCAGCACTACCAAATGCAAAGAAACCATAGCGCAAGACCCAAGCAATTAGCGCAAAAAACATCACGTTTTTGATGCCAAAGCGTTTGAGAAAGAAGGGAATGGTCAAAATGAATATCGTTTCAGAAATTTGAGAAATCGAGTAAATGATGGTGGAGTATTTTTCGACGAGGGTGCCCTTTGGAAAACTGCTGAGGTAGGCATCTCCGTACATATTAGAGAGCTGTAATGCGGCGCCGAGTAGAATTGAGAAAATGAAAAAGAGCGCCATGCGGTATTCAGTAAACAGCTTAAAAGCATTGAGGCCTAGTTGTGTGGCTAAGGACGTTTTTTCATTGGTTTTACCTTGTGGAGGACACGCTGGCAGGCTAAATGCATAGAGTCCTAAAAAGAGTGCGCCTATGCCTGCAATATAAAATTGTCCGTCGTTGGCTTTGCTGCCGCTGAGGTTGGTTAGCCACATAGCTGCAATAAACCCGATTGTACCCCAAACGCGTATTTTTGGAAAATCGGTCTGGACATCAAGGTTACTCATTTTAAGAATGCGATACGAAACTGAATTAGACAAGGAAATAGATGGCATGTAGGCCAACATTCCTCCAAAAACTATCCAATAAAGAAGTTCGTATGCCTCCATATTTTGGAGAAAAGGGATTTGAGCCTGAAGCATGCTTAAATTAGGGATAAGTAGGATAAATGCAGCGTAAGTAAGGTGCAATATGCCATAAAGCTTTTCGGCGCGCATCCATTTGTCGGCAATGATGCCAATAAGAGAAGGCATCAAAATAGAGGAGAGCGCAAGCGTTGAAAAAATAGCACCAAATTGCGGAAAGGTCCAACCTTTTCCTTCAGTGCAATACGTTCCAATAGTGGTAAGCCAAGCACCCCATACAAAAAATTGAAAAAAGCTGAGGAGGGTAAGTCTAGTTTTAGTAACGGCGCTTGAGTTCATCGCGGATTTTTGAGGCTAGTTCGTAATCTTCGTTGTCGAGGGCCTCTACTAGTTTCTGCTCCAACTCTTCTGTAGCGAAGATATCCCATTCGCTATGGGCTTGCTCGTCTTGTTCAAAGATATCATTTTCATCGTCATAGCCTTCAAAATCTTCGAGCGTACTTGGAGAAATTCCACTGACTTCATCTAAAATGCTACCCAAGGTATAGATTGGTGCATCGAAGCGTACGCCAATGGCTATAGCATCTGAGGTACGTGAATCAATTTCGGTAACGACGCCGTTTTGCTCGCAGATGAGTTTGGCAAAAAAGACGCCCTCTTTGAATTTGTAAATCAAGATTTCTTTGATATTTACCGCAAACGCGTGGCTAAAAGCCCTGAAGAGGTCATGGGTGAGGGGCCTTGAGGGCACCATTTTCTCTAGCTCTACTGCAATTGCTTGGGCTTCAAAACTACCGATAACGATGGGGAGTTTGCGCAAACCGCCCACTTCTTGAAGGGTCAGGACATATGAGCCAGATTGCGTTTGGCTATAGGCGATACCCTTGATGTCTAGGCGGATTTTTTGCATGCGGGAGACGTATAAGTGAAGCGGCGTTTAATGTTGCGTTGCTTTGAAACGCTTGACAGCCTCTGTGAAACGCGGCAGCACTTCAAAAGCATCGCCAACAATACCGTAGTCTGCTGCCTTAAAGAAAGGCGCTTCGGCGTCGGTATTGATGACTACGATAACTTTAGAGCCGTTGACACCCGCAAGGTGTTGGATTGCTCCAGAAATACCGGCCGCAATATACAGATTGGGGCGAATAGCCACACCGGTTTGCCCGACGTGTTCGTGGTGCGGACGCCAACCGATATCGGCTACTGGGCGCGAGCATGCAGTGGCTGCGCCAAGGGCAGTGGCGAGGTCTTCGACGACTCCCCAGTTTTCAGGGCCTTTGAGGCCACGGCCAGCAGAAACCACAAGTTCTGCTTCTGGCAATGGAATGGCTCCTTCTGGTTTTTTGGTGGCCTTGACCACAATATTGCTGCTGCCTGCTTGGCCATCAAAGGCTTCTACGCTGCAGTTGCCGCCAATTTGCTCTGGCTGAATACTGTTGGGTAACAAAGATATGATGCGCGTGTTGCTATTGACACGTACGTAACCGAATGCTTTTCCTGAAAATACATTGACTCTAATGCTGCCGTCAGGCTCTGGAAGTGCAACTGCACCGGCCACAAGGCCTGCTTTGAGGCGCACGCTGAGGCGTGGCGCAACGGCCTTGCCGATGAGGTCATGCGAAAAAACAATGGTGCTGGCACCCACTTTCTCGGCGGCGGCGGCAACTAATTTCACGAGTTGGCTTGGGTCTTGGCCGTTGATGGCGGTGTCTTGTAAAATGGTGCTTGCACCGTAGTTACCAAGCGCTGTAAGTGTTTCGGCGCTGGCGTTTGCGTTTGTTACAACGGCTACATCTGCACCTAGTTTTTTAGCGTAAGTGACGGTTTCCAAAGCTGCTTTGGACAAACCATTTGCTGAATTGATGTATACGAGATTCATGGGTGTAAAGCTTAGATGACTTTGGCTTCGTTGTGTAGGAGTGCAACGAGTTCGTCGAGGTTATTTGGATCGATGAGTTTGACAGATGATTTAGCTGCTGGCAGGCTGTAGCTGCTGTAGGTGGTAAGGGCGTCTAGGGCAACCGGAGCAACTACTGTAAGCGGCTTGGTGCGCGCCGCCATGATGCCGCGCATGTTCGGAATGCGCTGCTCTGCCATGCCTTTTGCACAGCTCACTACTGCTGGGGCTTGTACTTCTACTTCTTGGACCCCGCCCACGATTTCGCGCTCGCAGCTGATGGTGCTGCCCGCAACGTCGAGTTTGGTGGCAATAGCGATGTACGGCAAGTTGAGCGCCTCGGCAAGCATTCCGCCTACCTGAGAACCATTGTAATCGATGGTTTCTTTACCTGTGAGAATGAGGTCAAAACCTTTGCCTTCTGCGTAGGCCGCAATTTGCATGGCGGTAAAGTAGGCGTCGGTGGCTGATGCGTCTATACGCACGGCGTCGTCGGCACCAATGGCCAATGCCTTGCGAATGACTGCATCATCGGCGGCACCTCCGACGGTAATAATAGTGACATTGCCACCTTGCGCTTCTTTGAGCTCGAGGGCGCGCACCAAGGCGTACCATTCGTCGTAGGGGTTGACAATATATTGAACGCCGTTTTCGTCAAATTGGGTGTTGCCGTTCGTAAAGGCAATTTTAGACGTGGTGTCTGGCGCTTTGGAAATACATACAAGAATGTTCATGTGTGTTGATTTAATGCGTGGCAAAGTTAAGCAAAATTGCAAAAAGTAAGGCTGAAAAGAAGGTCAATAACGCGACTTTTTTCAGTTCGGGATCGAGGCTTGCAGGTGTTTGCGTATCGAGTACCTTTTTGAGATGCAAAACCAGGCCAATCGATGGGAGGAGCGCTAAAAATAAATAGTAATTGTAAGCACTTATGGCAAGTAAATAAACCGTAAAAAACCAAGTAGCCAAGCCAGTAGCCATCAAGCCAACATGGTAAAGCTTGCCTTTTTGAAAACCCATTTTCACCACCAATGTGCGTTTGTTCATTTGAGCGTCGTTGTCTATATCCCTGAGGTTATTGAGATTTAGAACGGCCGTACTCCAGGCACCAATGCTAACAGCCGGAAAAAGTACCAGCCATTCGAAACCTTCGCCATAAAGTAAAAACACGCCAATCACACTGACCAACCCAAAGAAAACAAAGACCATGAGGTCGCCAAGGCCGCGGTAGCCGTAGGCGTTTTTTCCTACGGTGTAAGTGATGGCGGCCGCAATACAAAGCACAGCGAGAAATACATACGCATAAATAGCAGTGGTCGATAAATTCGGGATGCTCAATTTAATCAACAGAAGGGCGCTCAGCAAGGAAAGCAACCCAACGACCCACATCCCGGTTTTCATCTGTGCTGCGCTCAACTGACCACTTTGGATGGCGCGCGCAGGCCCAACTCGGTTGGCATTATCGGTTCCTTTTTGGCTGTCGCCGAGGTCGTTGGCAAAGTTTGAGAGCACCTGAAAACCAATGGTGGTGAGCAGAGCGAGCCCAAAAATTTGCCCGTCGTAGACACCAAGAATGCCGGCGAGACCTGTTCCAACAATAATTCCGGAAACCGAAAGCGGCAGTGTTCTGAGGCGCGCCGCGTGTAGCCATGCTTTGATCATTTTTTAAATATTGGCACCGTACTGCACGGCTCACCGTACATGATGCTTTTGACATAAGGTTGAAGGAAGCGCACTAAATAAGACATCGCAAAAGCAGGGTCCTGGATGTCGGCACAGCCTTTGACAATGACGCGTTGGTCTTGAATTTCATCTATCGGAATAGAACAAATTTCTTCTTGAATGAGTGCTTTGGCGAGTTCGATTTCAGAACCGACTTGGCTATATACATTCTCTTTTTGAAGGGCTGAACTTACGAGCATAAAAGCCCAAGTAGGGATAATAGCGTCGGTGCTGCAATATATATAAACAGCTTTGCCTGTATATTGCTGCCAGTTGTGGGTTTTGATCCATTCCCTGAAATCTTTTTCTTTGAGCACTAGGCCTTGCCAAAGTTGTTCAGAAAGATCAATGCCAACCAATGGCTGCTTGGGTTTGTAGGCCGCGAGGTCCAGCTGCACCAAGCCACTTTCCTTGACTTTATTTCTGATTTCTTCCACGCCTTAAAATTAGTCGTTCTTTTTGTATTCGTAAACAACAATTGGTGGGGCTTGTTCGGTTCCTTTGGCTTGGTCAGCTAGTTGTTGGGCGCGCTCGCGTTCTTCTTCTTCAAGCGCGCGGCGTAAATCGCCTTCGAAGTCTGGTGGCTCAATGCCGAGTTCTTTTTCGATTTCGTATTGGTATTTTGGCCGCTGTGGCCCTTGTTTGCGGTAGATGAAAGCCAACACCACACCAACAATAAGCCCCGAGAGGTGGCCCTGCCAAGAAACCCGCGGTTGGCTCGGGAAAATACCCCAAATGAGCGAGCCATATAGAAAAACAATAAATAAAGACAACGCTTGCAAGGGTAAATATTTACGCAACACACCTGAGGTAAATAAAAAACCAGCCAGCGCATAAATGACGCCACTCATACCTATGTGTATGGCACCGTTGGTTCCGCCGATAAACCAAAGTAGTGTGCCAGTAAAAATCCAAGAAAAGATAAAAATTCGCCAGGCGATTTCTCTGTATGACTGAAAAAGCAAGGTAAGTAAAAGGAAGATCGGCAGGCTGTTATTGAGGATGTGCTTGATGTCGTGGTGTGCGTGTATCCAAGGCATGAGTAAAATACCCCTGAGGCCGAGGGTATTTTGAGCGCGCAGGCCGTAGCGCTGAAAGTCTGTAATAAAAAGAAAATCAGCCCAATAGCTCAGCCACATGACTACCAAAACCAACAAGGCCGGTAGCGCTGCTCTTTTGAGGTCTTTACTTGTTTGTCGATTTCTAGCCATAGCGCTAGTTGGTCAACTTTGGTGCCATGCGCATTTAGCTGACATTTTGGCGGGTAAAAGTATCCTAACCTGCCCGAAAGCTGCCGAGAATCTGTGCAGTCTCTTTGGAAAGCAAGGCGCTGCTTTCAAAAGGAAATTCAAGGCTTACAAGGCCGCAGGTTTTGAGCCAAATGGTTTCATTTGAAAGGTGAATAGCGAGTTCACTGAGGCCTTCGTTGTGGCCTATCACTAACATTTCATCCGTAGCATTGAGCGCGCAGATGTATTGGAGGATTTCAAGTTTGGAAGCCAAATAGAGTTCGTCTTTGTATAGAATTTGCACATTTGGCCATAGCGCTTGCAATTCGTCGAGGGTTTGGCGCGTGCGCTTTGCCGTTGAACACAATATATATTTTGGAGCAATAGGCCGCGCAGCCAGGTAAAGTTTGAGCTCGGCAATTTGCGCGTAGCCACGCGGCAGCAGTTCGCGGTCAAAATCTTTTCCGGTAGGCGAAACTTGGTTGGTTTTAGCGTGGCGAAGCAGATAAAGTTGCATATTTTTTAAGTTGTAGCGCCACCTGCTCCGAATACAAATTTGCGCCTTCGCAAGTCATATGACTCGTGTCGTAAAAAAGATCAGGGCGTTGGCAAAATTCGGGATGTTGCATTTTATCGAATGATTTGTATGCTTTGTGTAAATATTGTTTTTTACCCAACTGAGGAGTGAAATTCAATATCAATTTGCATTTATTGGCTTTGCAGAGGGCGGCTATTTGGGCTAATTCTGGGAAGTCGGGTACTTTATATCGCTCGGGTGCTTTCTTGTAGTGCTTCAAGGCGGGCTGATTGGAGCAGACAAAGCCTTTTTTGAGGTAAGTACCGTTTTTGGGATCTTGGATGACGTACGCTTTGGACGGAACGAATTGTTTGGTGTAAAAATAAAGGTAGCGCAGCCAGAGCTTGCCTTCCGGGTAGCCACAAACCAATTTGGTCTTGAGCCAAAAATTGAGTTTGGAGTTGTAAATGAGGTCGTGTGCTGACTCCAGGCCTTCGAGCTGCGCTACTGGGCCGTAGATATCGAAAACGACGTAGTCTATATGGCAACGTTCAAAAGCATGTTGAAGTAACAACAAACTAATGGCTGGGCTTTGGCCACTGCTGCCGTAATTGAACCAATTGATGGGCATTTGCGCCTCAAAAGCGTAAGGGTTTAGGTTGCGATAGGTCGTAGACGAACCAATAATGAGCCCGCGCGGTTTGGCAGAGGTGCCGCTGGCCCAAGTTTCAAATTCAGATATACGCTCCCAGCTGCTGCCCCAGTGCGTCATATGGCCAAAGCTTTTTTGCTCGAGTTTGAGCGTGAAATTGGTAGAAAGTGCAATCAGTACGAGCCCAACGAGTATGCTCAAAACAAAGAGCACTACCAACTGGATCAATCTTTTTAAAAACCTGCTCATCAAAACTGAAAATAAAGAAAGGTTTGTTCACTACCTAGTTTGAGCCAAATGGCCAGGGCCATACCAAAATAAATGGCAAAGCGAAAGGGTTGCCAGTTCGGAACGCGCAGTTGGCGTTCGTTGTGACGTAAAAACCAATCGATAGCCAGCAACGATGCGCCTAGAACAAGCAAACTTTTACCGGTCACTTGCCCTAAATTGTTCCAGTTGCTCAAAATGCCCTGAAGGAAACCCAGCGCGCTGTCTAGGTTATCGGCCCTAAAGAAAATCCAGGCAAAGGTGACAATTCCGAAGGTGGTAACCATTTGCCACAGCTCTTTTAGTGAGGGCAAGGTAGCATTTTGGGCTACGGTATCTGTATTATTACGGTTGCGCTTTAGCAATAGTAAGGGTAAAAATGCGCAAGCATGAATGAAACCCCAAACAATGAAATTCCAGCTTGCACCATGCCAAAAGCCGCTCACTAAAAAGATGATGAATGTATTGCGCACCGCTTTTTGCGTTCCGGCCCGAGAACCACCTAATGGAATGTAAAGGTAGTCCTTGAACCAAGAGGAAAGCGAAATATGCCAACGGCGCCAAAACTCGGCAATGTCGCGAGAGAAATACGGGAATCGAAAGTTACTGAGCAGCTCAAACCCAAAAAGTTTGGCGGTGCCAAGTGCAATATCCGAGTAGCCCGAGAAATCGCCGTAAATCTGAAATGCAAAGCCAACAGCGGCGAGTATCAGCGTGGGGCTGTTGTAGTCGGTATAGTGCGCAAAAATAGGGTCAATAACTTGTGCAATGGTGTCGGCAATCAGTACTTTTTTGAAAAGCCCCCAAAGGATGAGTCGACAGCCTTCGAGGGCTTGCGTATAATTGAAAGTTCGCGTCTTTTGCACCTGTGGCAGCAAATGTCCGGCGCGCTCAATAGGCCCGGCCACCAGCAGCGGAAAAAAGCTCACAAAAACGGCGTAGTCGACAAAACTTTTGACGGGTTTTTGCTGCCCACGGTAAATGTCAAATACATAAGACATACCGTGGAAAGTGTAAAAAGAAATCCCGACCGGCAATGCCACATTCAAGAGCAAGGGATCAATATGAAGCCCTAAAAGACCGAAACCTTCTTGAAATTGAGTGGCGAAGAAATTATAATACTTGAACACCCCTAATATACCGAGGTTATTTATAATGCTGAGCCACAAAAATAATTTGGCTTTTTGTTTATTGGGCGAAGCCACCCAAAAACCATAAGCGAAGTCTAGGGCGGTACTAAGCATGAGCAGCCCCATGAATTGCCAGCTCCACCAACCATAAAAAAAGTAACTTGCTACTAAGACCAGTAAGTTTTGTAGCCGTAAAGTACGCTGAAAAACAAACCAATAGAGTGCAAAAACGACTGGTAAAAAAAGTAGAAATTCGAATGAGTTGAAAAGCATTTCAAGCCAAAAATAGCAATTATAGGCTCGGGTTGAGCAGCTTTAAGTTTTCGATAGCGTTAAAAATAGAGGCGTCGAGGTGTTTTTCGATCATGAGCAGGTGCTCCATGCGGTGGCAATCAGAGCCTAAGAAATCGACGAGTCCTTTTTTGATGAGTTCTTCGGCCATTTTTTTGACGCCCGGGCCGTAGTGGCCACTCAAAGAACCTAAGTTCACTTGAATTTTGATGTTGCGCTCGCGCAGCTCGGTTACTTTCTCAAAATTGCCATGGTAGTATGGGTAGCGCTCAAAATGGGCTAAAACCGGTACATAACCAGCTACTTGCAATTCAAACAAGGCTTGGGCTTCGTATTGGCTCGGTCTCAGCATGCTGAATTCCATGAGCACATAATTTTGCCCGAAGCTCAAGATATTTTTTTCTTTTATTTGAGGTAAGAAGGATTCGTCGCAATAGTATTCAGCAGCAGCTTCAATTTCGATCGGAATGTTGAGTGCTTTGAGTTCTTTTTGAACGTCGGCTAAGCCAGAAAGAATGATTTCAGGTGTGTTCGGATGCACTTCACCGAGGATATGTGGCGTGGTGATCACTTTTCGATAACCAAGCTGTGCAAATTTATTGAGCATGGCAATGCTGTGGTCCATGGTGGGGGCGCCGTCGTCTATGCCAGGAATGAGGTGCGAGTGCATGTCTACGCCCAATTTTGATAAATCGAAAGGCGTTTTGCGCTTGCTTGGGCCGAAGAGGGACTGTAGGATGCTCATTTACCTATTTTTTTAACCCAATCTTGATTGGCTAAATACCAGTCAATGGTAAGGTTAAGGCCTTCTTCGAAGGTAACAGAAGGTTTCCAGCCAAGTTCGGTTGCCAGTTTGGTGGCGTCGATGGCGTAGCGTTTGTCGTGGCCAGCGCGGTCGGTAACGTAGGTGATGAGTTCAGCGGATTTTCCTTCAGGGCGGCCCAATTTTTCATCCATGCAACGGCAGAGGTAATGCACGAGCTCGAGGTTAGTCCATTCATTGAGGCCACCTACATTATAAGATTCGCCAACGCGGCCGTTGTGGAAAATAGTATCAATGGCGCTGGCGTGGTCTTCCACCCAAAGCCAGTCGCGGATGTTGTCGCCTTTGCCGTAAACAGGCAGCGGTTTGTTCTCAATGATGTTGTGGATCATGAGGGGAATGAGTTTTTCTGGAAAATGATGCGAACCGTAGTTGTTAGAGCAATTGCTCATTTTGATTGGCAAGCCGTAGGTATGAAAGTAGGCACGCACGAAATGATCCGACGACGCTTTGGAGGCCGAGTAAGGGCTGCGTGGGTCGTAAGCAGTGCTTTCTTCAAATAAGCCGGTGTCGCCGAGGCTGCCGTACACTTCGTCGGTAGACACATGATGAAACACGTGGTTGGGTTCTTGGCCCCAAACCGCCCGCGCTGCTTGCAAGAGTTGGACGGTGCCCACAACGTTGGTCATGACAAATTCCATAGGCCCTTCAATGGAGCGGTCTACGTGGCTTTCTGCTGCCAAATGAATTACGTCAGTAATATGATATTCGTTAAAGATGCGTTTAAGGGCAGCTGCATCACAGATATCGGCGCGCTCAAAACGGTAGTTATTGGCGCCTTCTACATCTTTAAGGTTTTCTAAATTGCCGGCGTAGGTCAGGTTATCTAAATTGACAATCAGGTAGTTAGGGTAATTCTTGACCAAGCGTCTGACGACATGAGAACCAATGAATCCTGCTCCGCCAGTAACGAGTATGTGTTTAGAATAGTTCATTTTACAACGACCAATACGTCAATTCGTTGATTTTATTGCGGTAAATACCTTTGACGTCCACAAAAATACCTTTTCCATCTTTGAGGAGGCTTTTGAAGTAGTTCTCGTCGTAGTTGAGGTAATCTTTGTGATTAACTGCCATGATGATCGCATCGTAGTCTGAGCGCAGGCTAGAAACCAAGCTCACGCCGTATTCGTGTTCCATTTCGGAAGAATCGGCATGGGGATCTACAACATCTACGTTGATTTGAAATGATTTGAGCTCAGAAATGACGTCAATAACCTTTGAATTGCGGATATCCGAGACGTTTTCTTTAAAGGTAGCACCCATGACAAGCACATGAGATTCTTGTATGATTTTACCTTGCGCAATGATCTTTTTAGCCGTTTGTTTGCCGATATAGAAACCCATTGAGTCATTGACGTAGCGCCCTGAATTGATGACTTTGGAATGGTAGCCAACTTGCATGGCTTTGTGCACCAAATAATAAGGGTCAACTCCGATGCAATGTCCGCCCACCAAGCCAGGGTAAAACTTGAGAAAGTTCCATTTAGTGCCGGCTGCTTCTAGCACATCAAAAGTATTGATGCCCAATTTATTGAAGATGATAGAAAGCTCGTTGACCAATGAAATATTGACGTCGCGCTGCGTGTTTTCGACAATTTTGGCGGCTTCGGCCACCTTGATGCTGGTTGCGCGGTGCACGCCTGCAGTAACAACTAATTCGTAGGTTTGGGCAATCTGATCTAAAGATTCTGAACAACAACCCGAGACAATTTTGATGACGTTTTGTAAAGTGTGTTCTTTGTCTCCGGGATTGATGCGCTCCGGAGAATAACCTACTTTGAAATCAGTTCTGAATTGCAGGCCAGAAGCTTCTTCGAGGATTGGAATGCAGTCTTCTTCGGTGCAACCAGGGTAAACGGTCGACTCAAAAACCACGTAATCGCCTTTTTTGAGCACTTGCCCCACGGTGCGGCTTGCACGAAGTAAAGGCTTGAGGTCTGGTAGGTTTGTGTCATCTATTGGTGTCGGGACCGCTATTATAAAGAATGTAGCTTCTTTTAAGTCGTCTATGTTGGAAGTAAAGGTGATGTCGCGGTTCTGAAAATCAGCGGCTTCTAGTTCGCGGCTGGGGTCTTCGCCGCGTTGCATTTGGGCAATTCTGCCCGCATTAATGTCAAAACCAATAACGCTGATGCGCTTGGCAAACTCTAGGGCAATAGGTAAACCCACATAGCCTAGCCCAATGACAGCTAATTTGGTATTTTTATCGATGAGGTTTTGGTAAATCATGGTAGACACAACGGTTTAGTGAGAGAATTGCGCATCGCGAACAGCGTAAATGCGCTCAATGATATCGACAACTTTCATGCCTTCCAAGGCGTTGGTAGTTGGTGCCGTACGGCCTTTGAGTGTGTCGATGACGTTGGTAATAACGTAGTTGTGGTTGGCTGCCGAGCCTTTGTAAGGGCCGTAGTCGTTGCCGGGGTTGGTAGGGGCAAGTTCGGGCATTTGGTAGCCCGTAATGTTGCAAACTTCTACCTCGTTCATGTATTGCCCACCAATTTTAACAGAACCATTTTGACCAATAATGGTCATGCTGGATTCTAAATTTTGGTTGGCAACTGAGGTAGAATAATTGAGGCTACCCATGCCGCCGTTGACAAAATCGAAGCTCACAAAGCCAGAGTCTTCGAAGTCGGTATAGTCTTGGTGGTTGAAATCGGCAAATTTACCTTTGATGTTTTGGATGTCGCCAAAGAGCCAGTACATGATGTCGATGAAGTGGCTAAATTGGGTAAAGAGCGTACCGCCGTCTAAATCTTTGGTGCCTTTCCAGCCGCCTGCTTTGTAATAGCGTTCGTCGCGGTTCCAGTAGCAGTTGAGCTGCACCATATAGATGTCGCCAAGTACTTTGCGGTCGATGAGGTCTTTGATCCAGACCGACGGCGGAGAATAGCGGTTTTGCATAACGCAAAACACTTGCTTAGACACCTGAAGGGCTTTGTAAATAATGGCTTCGCAACTTGTGGTACTGAGGCCCATGGGTTTTTCGCAGACCACGTGTTTTTTGGCTTCTAAGGCCAATAAGGCTTGGTCGGCATGCAGGCCGTTGGGCGTGCATACATTGATGACATCGAAGTTGAGGCCGCTGGCCAGAAGGTCTTTGATGTCGGCAAAAAAGGGCACGTTAAAGTCTTGTGCGTCGCAGGCTTCGGCGCCTCTTGGGTCTACCAAAGCAATGAGCTCACCTTCGGCGTCGCGGCGTATCATTTCGGCGTGGCGCTTACCGATGTGTCCGGCGCCAACTACGGCAAATTTGATTTTACTCATCTATTCTGTTTACTGTTCCGTTGTTTAAACGATATATTTGGCCACTTTCTGGGCAAGTAGCTTGCCCTTCTGTATCGAATTCGAGGCGGTGCCCGAACTCGGACATCCAGCCAATTTGGCGCGCAGGATTGCCCACCACAAGCGCGTAGGCGGGAATGTGTTTGGTGACCACTGCGCCAGCGCCAATAAAGGCGTAAGCGCCAATGTCGTGGCCGCAGACAATTGTGGCGTTGGCGCCAATGCTGGCCCCTTGGCCAACATGGGTGCGCAGGTAGCTATCGCGCCGGTTAACTGCGCTTCGCGGGTTAATAACGTTTGTAAAAACCATAGACGGGCCTAAGAAAACGTCGTCGGCGCAAATGACGCCAGTGTAGATACTCACGTTGTTCTGGACCTTTACGTTGTTGCCCAAAACCACATCGGGAGAAATCACGACGTTTTGGCCAATTTTGCAATTTTTGCCAAGGGTGCAGCCGGGCATTAAATGCGAGAAATGCCAAATTTTAGTGCCTTCGCCGATATGGCAGCCAGCATCAATTATAGCGGTTTCGTGGGCAAAGTAGCTCATTATTTAGTGATGTATTGGTCAAAATTGTTGTGGTCGGTCTGGCGCAGTTCGTCTTCGGACAAACTTCTAAAGTAAGCATAAGTACGCTGGAGGCCTTCTTTGCGATCTATTTTTGGTTCCCAACCGAGCAGTGTGCGCGCTTTGGTGATGTCTGGCTGGCGCTGCTTGGGGTCGTCAATAGGTAAATCTTTGTATATGACCTTTTGGTTGGTGCCGGTAAGCGCTATAATTTCTTCGGCAAACTGCCCAATGGTGATTTGATCGGGGTTGCCAATATTTACTGGGTCTGGGCAGTCGGAATGCAATAAGCGTACAATGCCTTCGATGAGGTCATCAACGTAACAAAAGCTACGCGTTTGCGAGCCATCGCCAAAAATGGTGAGGTCTTCGCCACGGAGCGCCTGGCCAATAAAAGCTGGCAAGACGCGGCCGTCGTTGAGGCGCATGCGCGGACCGTAGGTATTGAAGATGCGCACAATACGCGTTTCTAGGCTGTGGTAGGTGTGGTAAGCCATCGTGATGGCTTCTTGGAAGCGTTTGGCTTCGTCGTAGACACCGCGCGGCCCCACAGGATTCACATTGCCCCAATAGCTTTCGGGTTGTGGGTGCACACTCGGGTCTCCGTAGACCTCAGAGGTGCTGGCAATCATGAGGCGTGCGCCTTTGGCTTTGGCCAGCCCCAGGCAATTGTGGATACCCAACGAGCCCACTTTTAGGGTCTGAATCGGAATTTTGAGGTAATCGATGGGGCTCGCCGGCGAGGCAAAATGCAAAATGTAATTAAGCTCGCCTGGTACATGTATGAATTTTGAGACGTCGTGGTTATAAAATTCAAAATGGGCCAAAGTAAATAAGTGCTCAATGTTTTTGAGGCGCCCTGTAATGAGGTTGTCCATGCCAATAACGTGGTAACCATCTTTGACAAAGCGCTCGCAAAGGTGCGAGCCTAAAAAGCCGGCCGCACCGGTGATTAAAACACGTTTCATGCGTTTCTGTGTATTGTTTTTCTTCCGATACTACTATAATAGAAGCCTTTTTCAGTGAGTTCTTCTAAGTCGTAGAGGTTTCTGCCATCAAAGATAACGTTATCAGCCATAAGGTCTTTCATTGCCCTGAAATTTGGGTTTCTGAAAATACTCCATTCTGTGCAAATCAAGAGCGCATCAGCACCTGCAAGTGCCGCGTATTCGTCGGTAGCGTATTTGATTTGCTCGCCAAAAATGCCTTTGACATTTTCCATTGCTTCGGGGTCGTAGGCGGTGATTTCTGCACCAGCTTCTAACAAGGCGCGAATCATATACAATGCCGGTGCTTCGCGGATGTCGTCGGTGTCTGGTTTGAAGGCTAAACCCCACACCGCAATTTTTTTGCGGAGTAAATTTCCGCGAAAGAAATTTTTGATGCGCGGTAGCAATATCGTCTTTTGATCTTCATTGACTTCCATGACCGCCCTTAGGATCTTGAAGTCGTAGTTGTGGTCTGCCCCAGATTTGGCCAAGGCGTGCACATCTTTCGGAAAACACGAGCCGCCATAGCCTATGCCAGGAAACAAAAAGCGTTTGCCAATGCGGTTGTCTGCGCCAATGCCAATGCGCACTTTGTCGACGTCGGCTCCGACAACTTCGCAGAAGTTGGCAATTTCATTCATGAAGGTGATTTTGGTGGCCAAAAAAGAATTGGCTGCATATTTGGTAAGCTCCGCAGATTTTTCGTCCATAAAATAAATGGGGTTGCCTTGGCGCACAAAAGGCTTGTAGAGGCTTTCCATGATTTTAGCGGCGCGTTCATCTGAGCAGCCAATTACGACGCGGTCAGGCTTCATGAAGTCAGCCACTGCATAGCCTTCGCGCAAAAATTCAGGGTTCGACACCACTGCAAACTCAACTTTTGCGTTGGCCGCGATGGCTGCACTTACCTTCTCGGCTGTACCAACGGGTACGGTGCTTTTATCGACGATAACTTTGTAGTCGTTGAGCAATTTACCCAATTGCTCTGCCACACCAAGTATATACGATAAATCTGCAGAGCCGTCTTCTCCTGGAGGGGTAGGTAGGGCTAAGAAGATGATTTCTGCATCGGCAATACCTGCTGCTAAGTCAGTGGTAAAATGCAAGCGGCCCGCTTTGATATTGCGCTCAAAAAGGACGTCAAGCTCGGGCTCGTAAATCGGGATTTCACCCTGCTGCATGCGTGCTACCTTCTTGGCATCGATATCGATACACGTGACCATATTACCTGTCTCGGCAAAACAAGTTCCGGTTGCCAAGCCAACATAGCCGGTTCCTATTACTGCAATGTGTTTCATTTAAAAAAAGAAAGTACGTTTTCTATAATATAATGTAGTTGCTGCTCATCCATTTCGGTATGAATCGGCAAGCTAATGACCTGCTCACA
>VHBC01000022.1 GCA_016872115.1 Sphingomonadales bacterium
GCTGTAGCCGAAAAGAAACTTCAAGGGGGAGTTACCGGCGCTGTTGGTTTAAATTTCCCTAAAATGGGCACCAACTTATTGAGTAGCTCTGCGGGATTTTCGTCTTCATTTGGCGTAACCTTCACTAAATCATCCAAAGAATCTCAAAATATCGCACTTACCGGTGGTTTGGAATTCGATATCGAAAAAATCAATTACCAAGTGAGTGGTACCGATGTATTTTATCGTTTCACAGATACCCAAATTAAAACCAAAGATGAGTTTGTTTCTTCCGATCTCTTTTTTAATTTAACAGAGCGTACCTACGAGCCCTTGTATTTAGCTTTACCCATAGGCCTTACCTTTCGCACCGATTTCATAGGTGATTTCCGTGCACTGTTTCGTTTTGGTTTGCGCAATCGCTTTTTATTAACCAATACGGTCGACGACAAAGGTTTTGTAGTGCCATTTGCCGGTAGCGGCGACGGCGATTACCAAGAAAACCTCGGCATGAAAGCCAACAAAGATTTATTCTTTTACAACGCGAATGTAGGATTAAGCGCGGGTGTGGAATGGAATTTTTCAGGTTCAACCTGTTTGGTCGCAGAACTCGGTTACAGTTACGGCTTCATGCCTTTGCATCTTACCGGTAAAGAACAAAACTACACGCTTTTTACCACAGACGCCACAACCCTTGTCGATACTTATTTCAGAAATCAGGCAACGCTCAATCAAGCCCAGCTTAAACTAACGTTATTGTTTTAATGCAAGAAATCGGTAAGTATATCACGCAATGGTTAGAAAATTATAGAATCTCAGCCCAAGCCAAAGGTTTTGTAATTGGAATTTCTGGCGGCATAGATTCTGCAGTGACCTCCACACTATGCGCTTTAACCGGTGCGCCTACCATTTGCCTCACCATGCCCATTCGGCAAACCAAAGCAGAATTTACGCGCGCCAACGAGCACATGCAAGACCTTCAGCAGCGTTTTTCAAATGTCAGTTTGCAAACAATCGATCTTACAGCGTCTTTTGAAGCCCTTGAAAATGCGTTGCCATTACATTCAGACACCCATCCACTAGCAATGGCAAATACGCGTTCACGTTTGCGCATGACTACGCTTTATGCGGTTGCACAAGCAAACGGTTGTTTGGTGGCAGGTACTGGAAATAAAGTCGAAGATTTTGGTGTCGGTTTTTATACCAAATATGGCGACGGCGGTGTCGATATCAGCCCTATTGCAGACCTCATGAAAACCGAGGTTTTCGCATTAGCCAAAGAATTAGAGGTGGTAGCGTCTATCCAGAACGCAGCACCAACCGACGGCCTTTGGGAAGATGGGCGCACCGACGAAGACCAAATCGGTGCTACTTATCCAGAACTTGAGTGGGCTATGCGCTTTAATGGTGAGGCCAGTTTATTAACGCCAAGGCAGCAAGAAGTCTTGGCTATCTATGCGCGTTTTCACCGTTCCAATTTACACAAAATGCAGCCAATACCCGTTTGTCAAATCCCGGCTGCACTCAAGCCTTCTTCGCTTTCATGAAAAATTATAAAGTACTTGGTTTACTGCTGCTATTTGCCTTTGAACTGAGCGCCCAAAAAAACACGCAAAAGGGTCTCATGGCGCTAAAGCAGCACAACTATGGTTTGGCCCAAGCGTATTTTTATAAAGATTTCAAAAAAGATAGTTTAAGTGCCGCTTTTGGTCTACTGAATTACTACATGTCAGATTTTACAGCAAAGAATGATAGCGCTTATCATTATATGCTTCAAACCAATACACTTTGGTCCCGAACGCCTGAAAAAAACAAAGCAAGTATTCAAAAGCTAATTCCAATTTCCGATTCGATACTAATCGCATTATACATCGATTTAGCGAGTAAAGAATTTAATGAAGCTGTTGCTGATGCTTCAATTCAGAAGTTGAATCAAGTAGTTTTGCGACATGGTAACACCATTCCCGCATTAGGACAGGCCGCTACTCAAGTCAGAGATTCCTTGGCTTATCAGCAAGCGCTATCGGTTAATTCTGCCCAAGCGCTTGTTGCATTTATTGAACAATATCCAAACGCTCAGCAACAAGACGACGCGAAGTCTAAATACGAATTTCTCCTCTACAACGAACTGACCAGTGAAAACACCGAGGCTGTTTTGGTTGCTTTTTTGACGAAATATCCGCAGAGCCCATACAATGAACAAGTTTGGAAAAGAATCTTTAATCTCTACGCCGCTGATCCAACGATCGAAAAATTCAAATTATTTCTAGAGCGCTACCCCTATGCTGCTCAAGCGCAAAAAGACGACGCTTGGAGATTGATTTACAAACGCTACATGCAGCCATATAGTGCTGAAAAACTTGCACAGTTCAAATTAGATTATCCGGCTTATCCTTTTTTAGAGGATTTAGTGCAGGACGGCGCCTTACTGCTCAAAAAGCTCTATCCATTTATTCAACAAAACGCTTTCGGTTATATGGATGCCAATGGCGAAGTGGTCATTGCCGCTCAATACGATGAAGCAAGTCCGTTTTATCAGGATTTAGCCATTGCCTCCAAAAATGAAAAATATGGCCTCATCAATAAGAAAAATGAGGTCATTTTGCCTTTTCAATTTATCGAAATCACCGCGAATTTGGACGGTTTTCTTTTAGAGGATAGCCTTGGTTTTTACCTCACGGATTCGCAAGGCAGAAAAAGACAAGAAGAACCCATGCAATGGGAAGAAGCGCAGCAAGTTCTGGAGGCATTTTCAACGGTATCAGTAGCAGACGAAACTATTTTAAGTCCTTACCTTAAAGTTGAAAAAAATGGAAAGTTCGGGCTTAACCAGAATGGTAAAAAAATCCTAGAACCAAAATATGATGTCATTTTAACGGACAGCCCAACCCGGATTATTACAGCCAAACAAGGTAAAGTGCTGCAATATTTTGATTCCACAGGAAAGCGACTTGAAATCAACGGTTTGGAATGGTTTTTGAATGCTGCGGACATGGCTCAATTTAATCAACAAGGTATCGCGGTTTGTTTCAAAGCAGGGAGATATGGTCTGATTGATCAAAAAGGAAAAATGCGCATCAAATCTATCTACGATATGGCTTTGCCAATTTGTAATGGCGTTTGGCCCGTTCAACAAAAAGGCAGTTGGGGTTTGCTTTCACTAGACGAAAAAGTGTTGCTACCGCAGCAGTATCAGCGCATTATACCATTTTCAAATTATGGCTTTTTAGTCGAAAATACAGCTGGTTTGGGTTTGGTTGATGCGGTAGGTAACTGGATTTTAGAGCCAAAATACAAGACGATCAAAAGTTTTGGTTCAGCCTATTTTTTGGTAGAAAATGAGAATGGATTAGGGGTTTATTTGACGAATGGACAAGCCCTCCTTGAGTGCGCTTTTCAGCGAATTGTAGCCATTGATGAGCACACATTTCAGCTTACCACCTCTTCGGGCTTAGCTTATTATAATGTTTTAGAACGCAAACTCATCGTACTGAAGTTATGAATCCACGACAAATACAATCAGAACATTACCTCAAGGCGCTTATAATTGTCCTGAGCTTGTATGTCGGTTCGTTTGTGTACCTGGAGCTCACCACCGTGAAAAAAGAGGAAATGTTATCCACTGAAGGGCTCTATGAAGTGCAGCTCGAAGAGATTACCGAAGATGAAAAAGAACAAATGCGTCAGGAATTGCAGCTTCAGCAGCAACAGGACCTGCGCAGCGTGGCAAGAGATGCCAACGACAGCCGCCCAAGATCATTGGATAATTGGAGTACACAAAGTAGTGCTTCCGGCCAGGCCAATCCAGAGCAAGCAGCCCGCGACTTCGAGGCTGAAGTTTTTGCCCAAACCGGAGGTGCTGCCGCAAGGGCACGCATTCTTGAAAACAGCAACCAGCGCATTGCACAAATCAAGCAACAAGGACAGCCAAATAACCAAAACAATCAAGCCAATACGGCCCAGCCCAATCAATATGCAGGTGCTGTTATGGTGGACTTTAGTGTCAACAAGCGCTGTGCATTTGAAGGAAATACTTGGTATGTTCGTAATCCGGGTTACACATGTGGTTTCAATGCTTCGGGCTTGGTTTATGTTCAAATCGAGGTCAATGCATCGGGTAGGGTGAGTGCCGCAACGTACAACGCCGCAAAGAGTAAGAACGCAAGCGCTTGCATGATTGAGCAGGCTTTAAAATATGCCAAAATGTCTCGGTTTAGCCCTGGAGACGGCAATGCAAATGGCTGGATATCCTATCAATTCGAGGCGCAATAAAAATATTTAACGGTTGATTAATAAATAATCAATTTATTGACTAGATATTGATTATTTTACTTATTTTTGAGCAAATCTATTGCACATGTATATTGCTCTTAATCTCAAGTTCTTACGCAAACGAAAAGGCCAATCTCAAGAAGAAATGGCACAAACACTCGGTCTGAATCGATCAACCTACAGTGGCTACGAAAACGAAGTTGCCCAACCTAGTCTTGAACTTTTATTGCAAATTGCGCAAACAGAAAAAATCCCTTTAGAAACATTGCTCTCCAAGCGTCTAGATCAACTCACTGCAAAAGACATAGATGCCATGCAGGGCGCCTGGCGCACCGAAGCAAGTGGGCAGCAATTGCGCGTGCTCACTACCGTAGTCAATACCTCCAACGAAGAAGAAATCGAACTTATTTCAGAAAAAGTGAGTGCCGGTTACACGAGCGGATACGCTGACCCAACTTACCTCCAAGAACTCCCCACACTGCGTTTACCTTTTTTATCCAAAGACCGCAAATACAGGGCTTTTCCAATCGCCGGAGACTCCATGCCTCCTGTTGTGCACGGTTCTTACGTTGTGGGTGAATTTGTTCAAGACTGGCTGCGTTTACCTTCTAACACACCTTGCGTGGTGGTCACCCGTGAGGACGGCATTGTCTTTAAATATGTTCAAAACTTACTCCAAGAAGAACAAGTATTGAGGCTGAGTTCAACCAATCCGATCTATCCACCCTTTGAGGTTGCTGTTTCGGAAATCTTAGAAATCTGGCGTTTTGTATCCTATATTTCAAAAGAACTTCCAGACATCCAACTAGACAGCGCTGCGCTTGGAGCCCAAATGCGCGCTATTCAAGCCGATTTGCAAGCGGCCTTGCGCTCGCAAAACAAATAAGGAAAATCTGCGTTTTTTTCCGTAAATTTGCCCTTCATTTATAAGCAATATGTCTATTCAAATTACCTTTCCGGATGGCAACATTCGTACGTATGACGCCGGAACAACCGCCATGCAAGTGGCACAATCTATTTCAGAGGGCTTGGCGCGCAACGTATTGGCTGCAAAAATTGATGGTCAAGTCAAAGATGCCAGCACAGCACTCACCCAGAACTGTTCATTACAACTACTTACATGGTCAGATGCCGACGGCAAATCCACCATGTGGCATTCCTCTGCGCACCTCATGGCAGAAGCATTGGAGAGCTTTTACCCAGGTATCAAACTCGCCATTGGCCCACCTGTTGCCAACGGTTTTTATTACGACGTAGACCTCATGGACTACACCATTTCGGAAAAAGACCTCGAAAAAATCGAACAAAAAATGAAAGAGCTTGCAAAGCTCAAAAATCCATTTGTACGTCAAGAGATTTCAAAAGCAGAAGCCATTGCTTATTTTGAAGAAAAACAAGACCCCTACAAATTAGAATTGCTTTCTGAACTTCAAGATGGCAGCATTACTTTTTATACCCAAGGCGCATTTACCGATTTGTGTAGAGGGCCGCACATCCCTGACACAGGCTTTATCAAAGCCGTAAAACTGACCGCTATTGCCGGGGCCTATTGGCGTGGTGACGAAAAAAACAAGCAACTTACACGCATCTACGGCATTACCTTTCCAAAGCAAACTGAACTCACCGAATACCTCGAAAGGGTAGAAGAAGCCAAGCGCCGTGATCACCGCAAACTCGGTAAAGAATTAGAGCTTTTTACTTTCAGCCAGAAAGTAGGGCAGGGCTTACCTATGTGGTTGCCAAAAGGTGCCGCACTGCGTGAGCGCCTCGAAAACTTTCTTAAAAAAGCACAGCGCAAGGCAGGTTACCAGCAAGTTATTACCCCACATATCGGCAATAAAGAACTATATGTTACCTCTGGACACTACGAAAAATATGGTGCAGACTCTTTTCAGCCGATCCGCACGCCAGATCCCAACGAAGAGTTCTACCTCAAGCCAATGAACTGTCCGCACCACTGCGAAATCTTCAAAAGTAAGCCGCGCTCATACAAAGACTTGCCTGCTCGTTTTGCAGAATTTGGCACCGTATACCGCTACGAACAATCAGGTGAATTACACGGCCTGACCCGCGTTAGAGGATTTACGCAAGACGACGCACACATCTTTTGTACCCAAGAGCAAGTCAAAGAAGAATTTAAAAATGTCATCGATATCGTATTGTATGTACTCAAAACCCTAAAGTTCGAGAACTACAAGGCGCAAATCTCGCTCCGAGACAAAGAAAACAGAGCTAAATATATTGGTTCAGAAGAAAATTGGCAACGTGCCGAGCAAGCCATTATCGAAGCGGCAGCCGAAAAAGAATTGCCAACAGTAGTGGAATACGGTGAAGCTGCCTTCTACGGACCAAAGCTCGATTTTATGGTCCAAGATGCACTCGGCCGCGAATGGCAACTTGGTACCATTCAAGTAGATTACAACCTACCAGAGCGCTTTGAGCTCGAGTACATCGGTACTGACAACCAAAAACACCGCCCTGTCATGATACACCGTGCGCCTTTCGGCTCCATGGAAAGATTCGTGGCCGTCTTACTCGAACACTGTGCCGGAGACTTCCCGCTTTGGCTTTCCACTGAGCAATTTATTGTCTTGCCAATCTCCGATAAATACAACGACTACGCAGAAAAAGTTTTAGAATTCCTAAATAATTCCGATATTCGCGGACTTATTGACGACCGCAACGAGAAAATTGGAAAGAAAATTCGCGATGCTGAACTCAAAAAAGTACCTTTCATGCTCATCGTTGGGGAAAAAGAAGCCGAGTCTGAAACCATTGCGGTTCGTCAGCGCGGCGTCGGAGACCACGGCACCATGAACCTGAATCAATTTGCGGACTTGATTCAGGAAGTTATTTCCGCAGAACTGGCTTAAGTTGAACCAACCACTGAATGAGAAGAAATTCAAAACCATTTGTAAAAAGAGAAGAGGCGGCACAACACCGCATCAACGACAAAATCTTTGCGTCCGAAATCCGTCTGGTCATCGAAGGCGAAGAACCGCAAGTCATGAGCGTTGCTAAAGGTATCGCTTTGGCCGAAGAACAAGAACTAGATCTTGTCGAAATCTCTCCAAATGCAACGCCGCCAGTTTGTAAAATCATGGACTACAAAAAGTTCATTTACAACCAAAAACGCAAGCAAAAAGAGCTTAAAGCCAAACAAAGCAAAGTCATTTTAAAAGAAATCCGTTTTGGTCCCAACACCGACGACCACGATTTCGCTTTCAAACTGGCTCATGCCAAAAAATTCTTAGAAGAGGGCAGTAAGGTCAAGGCCTATGTTTTCTTCAAAGGTAGAACCATCGTATTTAAAGACCGTGGTGAAATCCTGCTGCTTAAGTTTGCTCAAGAACTTGCCGACCTCGGTGCCGTTGAGCAATTGCCAAAGCTCGAAGGAAAAAAAATGATCCTTATGATCAACCCAAAAAAGAAATAAGAAGCTGATATAGAAGTTTAACTAAAAAAAAGCAAGTAAAATGCCTAAAATGAAAACAAAATCCAGTGCAAAGAAGCGATTCACCATCACTGGAAGTGGCAAAATCAAGCGCAAGCACGCATTCAAGAGCCACATCTTGACCAAAAAGGCTACAAAACGTAAGCGCAACCTTACGCATGCCGGATTGGTTCACGATGCTGACCTCTCCAATGTGAAGTTGCAATTGTGTATGAAATAGTCACTTAACGGTTATTAAATTGTAGAACCCGGTACTGAGTCCCTAAGTCTTCTCGCGAAGCACTCCCTACCAAAAAATTTAAAAAATTATGCCAAGATCAGTAAATCACGTCGCATCAAGAGCTCGTAGAAAGAACTTGATGAAATTGGCCAAAGGATACTTTGGTCGTCGTAAAAATGTCTGGACAGTAGCTAAAAATGCCATTGAAAAAGGGCTTGTTTATGCTTACGCTGGACGAAAGCAAAAGAAAAGAAATTTCCGTTCACTTTGGATTACCCGTATCAATGCGGGAGCTCGCCAGCACGGCATGAGCTATTCACAGTTTATGGGAGCCGTACACAGAAGTGGTATTGAACTTAATCGCAAAGTACTTGCCGATTTAGCCATGAACCACCCAGAGGCCTTCAAGGCAGTTGTAGATACAGTAAAAAATTAAGTTTGAATCCTATATCAGCTTTAAGCCATTAGTCTTCTGATTAATGGCTTTTTCTTTTAAATTCAGCACATGATTCGCATCGGTTTAGTCGGAATTGGTTACCTAGGGAGCATTCACCTCGAACTATTGCTTGGACTCGAACAATTTGAACTAATTGGAATTTTTGATCGAAACCCAAAAAAGCGAGAAGCTTGCAAAGCAAAGTATCCCCATTTATTGTTTTTCGATACTTACGCTCATTTACTTTCAGAGGTCCAAGCCGTAGGTATTATTGCCAGTACACCTGCCCATTTTGAACTTGCGCTACAAGCAATTAGTGCTCAAAAAGCAGTTTTTATTGAAAAGCCTTTGTGCCAAACTTTAGAGGAGTCCCAAGCACTCATTGCTGCTCAGGCAAATCTCGGCTTGCCGTTTCAGGTGGGGCATGTCGAGCGTTTTAATCCTGCGTTCATTGCTTTTGAATCCTTGACTGAAAATCAATCGATTATCCAATTTAACTCAACGCGCTGTGCGCCGTTCCAAGAGCGTGGCGCTGATGTTTCTGTGGTTTTGGATTTGCTTATTCACGACTTAGATCTTTTATTAAGTCAAACAAGTAGTCCTTTGGCGGCAATGGAAGTAGAGGCCCAGCAAGTACATACTGCCCATCCAGACGAAGTCCGAGCCAAACTGCGCTTTGAAGATGGACTTATTGCCGATTTGTTTGTGTCGCGCTTGACTGATCAGCGTTTTCGTCAATTGAGCATCAAAACCAAAAGGCGTTTTTTCGAGCTCGATCTGCTCAATAAAAGTTTAAAAAGCACCAGCATAAATAGCAATATTGGCCAGTTTCATACAGTCCCAGACAGTAACGCCTTGCAGCAGCAATGGCAAGACTTTGCAGCTGCCGTATTGCAAAAAGAGTCGCCTAAAGTTGATTTAATAGCGGGTTTTAAAGCCCTTGATTTAGCTTTACGCATAGATTCCGAGGCGCGGGCTTTTCTGGGTCAAAAAAAATAGAAACACACAATAAAAAGTTGCATTAATCGTTACATTTTCATGGTTTTTCGTTACCTATTGTTTTTATTGCCCATACTGAGCTCATCATGCGTCAAGAACAACCCCGATCCGTCGTGGTTACAAGTGACCGAATGGACCCTCGAGGCCAATCCAGACCTCAACGGAGAAGAGGGGCAATTAACGCACAAACTAACCGACGCCTGGGTATACATCGACGATCAACTCATTGGTGTTTTTGAAGTGCCGTTTAAAATCCCAATTCTTAAAAATGGCTTTTCAAAAATTAGACTTTATCCAACGATTCGCGTCAACGGAATTGCAGCAACAAAAATGCGCAATGAACACCTCGAAGCCTTTGAAATCGGAGCCGAACTGATTCAAAATCAAACCCTTCAGATCAATCCGGTAACACACTACAAATCAAATCTGAGTTTTTGGATAGAAGATTTTGAGGACATCAATATCAAGCTGACCGACGACCCTAATACCTCCTCGGCTCACCTGAATTTAGCAAACGATACACTCAAATGGTTTAATGGAAATTATTATGGTCGGGTCTTACTGAACGCTCAAGATTCCATGTGGATTGCCTACACCAATCAAGACCAACAATTGAGTATACCCAAAAACAAGCAAGCAATGCTTGAAATCGATTATTGCAATTCAGTTCCATTTACGCATTATCTCTTGTTTGTGAATTCCAATGGAACCAACGAAAACCTGATGCCCACCATGAATAAGAGTCCTATGAATATGCTTCGCTGGAAAAAAATATATATTCTTTTAAGCGAAGTCATTACAGCCGGACCCAACAACAGCAACTACATTCAAGCTTTTAAAGCTTTTCATGATGCAAGCATTTCCAATAACCTGATCCTCATTGACAATATTAAAGTCGTATATTTTCAATGAAAGATAGATTTTGGATAGCATTATTAGTCTGTATCGATTTACTAACCGCAAGTAGTGCTTGGGGTATATTTTTCTTTTTGAGGCAGGTTCAAATCGAAGCCAAGCCATTTCATGCCGATGCCAATTTTTGGAAAGGACTTTTGCTTTTGCCATTATTTTGGCTGCTATTCTACATTTTGCAAGGTACTTACCACGAAATCCGAAGGCTTTTTAGACTTAAGGTGCTCAATCTCAGTTTGGCGGCAACGTTTTTTGGAACACTAGTGTTGTTTTTTACACTGCTGCTAGATGATCAAGTACGCAGTTATCAAAATTACTACCAACTCACCATTTGGTTGTTTATTATTCATTTGAGTTTGACCTCGTTTGGTCGGGTTGTTTTTGCAACTATTTTGATCAATTACATCAAAGCAGCTGGTCACGGTTTCAAAACACTGATTGTGGGCGGCAATGAAAAGGCCATCGAAATATATCAAGAACTACTGGCAGCACCTAACATGATCAATCATTTTGTTGGGTTCATTCAAGTGAATGGCCGAGACAACCTGCTTTCGGCGCATCTAACGCATTTGGGTAAAGTACCTAATTTGGAATCTGTGTTGGTCACACATCAGGTAGAAGAAGTCATTATTGCTATAGAAAGTTCTGATCACGACAGGCTTCAATCCATTATTTCACGCATCGACAACGGCAAAATCCGAATTCGCATATTGCCAGACATGTATAGCATTTTGGCTGGTTCTGTCGATATGACGAATATCTATGGCGCCTTACTCATTGAAATTAATCCGGATGTCATGCCTTATTGGCAGCGCTCTGTTAAACGGCTCATGGATTTCCTTTTTTCAATTATTGCGCTTCTTTGTTTGGTTCCTTTCTTTATTTTTTCAGCGATAGCAGTCAAATTCTCTTCGCCAGGACCAATTTTTTTCCTGCAAGATCGCGTCGGAAGAGGAGGAAAGCCTTTTAAAATCATCAAGTTTCGTACGATGTATCTCGATGCTGAAAAAGCGGGGCCGCAACTTTCTACGGAAGGAGACCCACGCATCACACCCATTGGTCGTTTCATGCGTAAAACTAGGCTTGATGAGTTCCCGCAATTTATAAATGTCGTAATGGGTCAAATGTCTTTAGTTGGACCCAGGCCAGAAAGACAATTTTACATCGATCAAATCACGGCTATAGAACCGCAGTATATGCACCTAACGCGCGTGCGCCCTGGCATCACTTCTTGGGGGCAGGTCAAGTTCGGCTATGCAGAAAATGTCGAACAAATGTTGCAGCGCATGAAATTCGATCTCATTTACATGAAAAACCGAAGTTTGGCACTCGATTTAAAAATCATGTTTTACACAGTGATCATCGTTTTCAAAGCACAGGGCAAATAACTTTTTTGTCCCATTGAAATAAAATGTCTATCTTTGCACCCTTAATTCACTAATTTATAAACCTGGGTTTCGTACCCAAAACTGTAAAGTACAATGGCAACACGCATTCGTCTTCAAAGACACGGTAAAAAAGGCAAACCATTTTTTCATTTAGTAGCCGCTGATAGCCGTGCAAAACGCGATGGTAAATTCATCGAAAAACTCGGAACTTACAACCCAACCGCTAACCCAGCTGTAATCGACATCAATTTTGATGCAACACTTGCTTGGGTTCAAACAGGTGCCGAAATGTCTGACACCGCTCGTGCTATTCTATCTTACAAAGGTGTTTTGTACAAAAATCACTTGCTTAACGGGGTGAAAAAAGGTGCACTTACAGCTGAGCAAGTAGAAGAACGCTTCAACAAATGGTTGGCAGATAAAACTGCTAAAATCGACGGTAAAATTTCAGGCTTGGCTAAAAATGCCGAAAAAGAAAAAGCAGATCGTATGGCTGCTGAAGTTGCTGCCAATGCAGCAAAAGCAGCTGCAGTTTTAGCTAAAAACACCCCAGAAGTAGAAGAGGTAGCTGAAGAAGCACCTGCAACTGAAGAAGTTGTTGCTGAAGAAGCACCTGCAACTGAAGAAGTTGTTGCTGAAGAAGCACCTGCAACTGAAGAAGTTGCCGCTGAAGAGGCACCTGCAACTGAAGAAGTTGTTGCTGAAGAGGCGCCTGCAACTGAAGAAGTTGTTGCTGAAGAGGCGCCTGCAACTGAAGAAGTTGTTGCTGAAGAGGCACCTGCTGCTGAAGAAGCCTCAGAAGAAGCTGCTGCTGAATAAGCATATGCAGATACAAGATTGTTATTACTTAGGTCTTATTGCGAAACTTCACGGATTTAAAGGTGAAGTTTCGCTGTTTTTAGACGTTTCTCATCCGGCAGAATACCAGGGCCTCGATGCTTTGTACCTCGATATAAATGGTACACTCACTCCTTTTTTTATTGAAGGTTTTAAACTTAAAAATAAAGGTTTTGTCGCTGTTAAATTCGAAGGCATTGACACCGAAGAAGCTGCAAAACGGCTCCTCAAGAAAAAGGCTTATTTACCCCTTAAAGTTCTTCCTGAGCTAGACCAAACATCTTTTTACGATCACGAAATCATTGGTTTTAGCGTTTTTGACGCTGCCAAAGGGGCAATAGGTGTCGTGACTGACGTCATCGATATGACGGCCAACCCTTTGCTGCAAATCGATTTAAATGGCACCGAAATTCTCGTCCCTATTTTTGATGGCCTCATCTTAAAAGTTGAGCGCAAAAAAAAGGAGCTTTTTATCAAAGCTCCTGAGGGTTTAATTGATTTGTATTTACCTTAGTTCGCACTGAGTAGGCCGAGTGCAATCTTCATTCGAATAATTTTCTTGGCTGCTGCATCGACTTGCGCTTTAAATGCGGCGTCTTTGCGATAATGATTCAGGATTTCGCTGTGGGCTTTTTTGGCGTCTAAAGGCATCAGTACAATATCGCAGCCTGCTGCTACTGCTTTGTAGGCAGCCTCTGGAACAGCCACTACGCCACCCATATTCATGGCATCGGTGACAATCAAGCCTTTATAGCCCATTTCATTTTTAAGTAAGTCTGTGACGATTTTTTTGGAACAAGTTGAAGGCAAACCATTGGTGTTGTATTTTGGATTATTTTGAACGGCAATATGTGCCACCATGATAGACAAAACACCTTGGGCAATGAGCGGTGGGTAATTCTCAATTTCTTTGAGCTCGCCGTCAATTACCTGAAGTGCTTTGTGGGTATCTCCAGAAACCAAACCATGCCCAGGGAAGTGCTTGGCGGTAGCCACAATACCTTGGGCTTGTGTTTCTTCAATAAATGCGCCAGACCAAGGAATGATATTAGCTGGCACGGCGCCAAAACTTCTAAAACCAACCGTTGCATTTGGCGACATATCGACAACAGGCGAGAAATTGTAATTGATCCCAATAGCATTCAGGTCTTTGGAGATCGTTTGTGCGCAACTACGGACTTCGTCAATAGATTGCATTTCGTTGGCTTTTTTCACAGGCGTTGAGCCCATAATTTTTCGATTGACCAAACTGGGTTCAGCATCAGCGCTATATAAACATGGAAGGTTGCCGTATTTTTTGTTTTGTGCTTCAAAATCGTTAATCCAGGTTGTAAAACCATCTTTGGTACCATTGAGCATAAGTACACCTCCAATGATGCGGTCTTTGATGTGTTGGTCAATGGTGGCTTTCTCCTGGCCAAGTCTGCCTGCAGCCGGCATGATGAGCTGTGCAACAATTGCGGTGTCGTCGAGAGAGGCAAAAACTTTCTCGACAGCGTCGTCAAGGTCTTTGTTCTCTTTGAGAAAATCTTGTAGTTCAAATGTGGTTTGAACTTGTAAAATTGCAGCTTTACGCTCTTTCTTTTGAGGTGCTTGTGCACAACTATTGAAGAGTAAACCAATGCTGAGTAAACTTAATATTTGTAATTTCATAATCCAAAGTTAAAAGTTTACAACGAATGGGTGTATTTTATCGACTTAAAACAAACCAATTTTATGAATAGATATATCCTTTTACTGCTCATCAGCCTAGCAACCTGCCAATTGGCTAGCGCTCAAAATTTTTACAACCGTGACACCATTCAAGTCATCGAAATTTTCTTCTCTTTCACGAATTGGGATGCGCAACTCGATGCAAATGAGGCGACCGAAACCTACATTTATGCCGATTCCGTTCGCATCAACGGCATTGCCTTTGATTCTTGTGGTGTACGCTACAAGGGCAATAGTTCCTACAACCCAAACAATCAAAAAAATCCCTTGCGCATAGAGCTCAATACAATCAAAGCCAACCAAGATTACCACGGTTCTACAGATATCAAGCTATCTAACGGTTACAAAGACCCGTCCATGATCAGAGAAATCCTCTCTTATCAAATTCTAGAGCAATACATGGATTGTCCAAGTTCAAATTTTGCCCGTGTATACATCAACGGCCAATATAGAGGTGTTTACACCAACAACGAAGCCATTTCCGACGATTTTAACCAAGCCCATTACTACCATTCTAACGACACCTATTTTAAATGTAATCCTGTGGGCGGAGCAGGTCCAGGCGGCGGTACAAGTCCTGACTTAAAATATCTTGGTGCAGATAGCAGTTTGTATTTCAATGGCTATGATCTGAAATCGGATTTCGGTTGGAACCGCTTGGTAGCCTTGTGTAATGTGCTCAACAACAATTTTGCTAATATTGAAGGTGTGCTCGATATCGATCGGGCTATTTGGATGTTGGCCTTCAATAATGTACTTGTCAACCTAGATTCCTACAACGGAGCATTTCGTCAAAATTATTACTTAAGTTGGGATGCCAATGGACGCTTTGTTCCCACCGTATGGGATGTCAACATGAGTTTTGGTGGCTTTCCTGGCGGTACTGGCTCAGGGACATTTACCCCGTCTTCACTAGATCCTTTCTCGAACGCTAATTCCAACAACCACCCACTCATCAAGCAAATCATGGCCAATCCACTATACAAGCGTATGTATATGGCACATGTTCGCACTATGGTACAAGAAATGTTTGCAAGTGGCCTTTATGAAACGTGGGCGCAAAACCTCATGACCCTCGCCGATTCATCCATTCAGGCTGACCCTTATAAATTCTATACCTATACACAGTTCTTGAATAGTCTCACAACTGCCGTAGCTGGCGGAGGACCAGGTGGAGGAGGCAGTATTCCGGGAATTAAAGCACTAATGGATGCGCGCGCGCAGTTTTTTAGCACAAATGCGGCTTACGTTTTGCAAGCTCCCGGCATTACCGCCCATGGTGCAGTATCGGCACCGCTCAATTACGGTTCAACCGTTACCATCAATGCCACTTGCTCAAATGAAACAGCCGTATATTTAGGGTATCGCGGCAATAATCAACTCAAATTCAATCGTGTCGCTATGTTCGACGATGGCAACCACAACGATGGTACCGCCGGAGACCACACCTATGGCGTCGAGGTACCTGTAAATGGACTTACATTCGAATATTATATCTATGCAGATAACAACCAAGCAGGTTTGTTTTCTCCGGTGCGTGCAGAACATGAATACCATACGCTCGCAGTTGTTTTTCCTGCTCCGGCAATTGGTTCTGTGCTCATCAACGAATTGTTGGCTTCTAATGACTCCCTTAATTTCGATCCAAGCGGAGAATCCAATGACTGGATAGAACTGATCAATACGACCAGTAATCCAATAGATTTAGCTGGTTTTTATCTTTCTGATGACCCACTCAATTTAATGGCTTGGGCTTTTCCAGCCGGCACAACCATTCCGGCAAATGGGTACTTGTTGGTTTGGGCTGACAAAGACACCACCCAACCTGGCTTACATGCCAATTTCAAATTAAGTAGTGCTGGTGACTACGTTTATTTGTCTCATGGGTTTAATGTACACGATCAAGTGGCGTTTGGCCCGCAATCGCCCAATATTTCCTATGCGCGCTGCCCAGATGCGGGGCTCAATTTTGCTACGATTATCCCAACGCCATTGGCTATTAACAATTGCAACATTGGAATTACAGAGCTAGCGCCTTTGCAAGTTCAAGTTTATCCCAATCCATTCCTTGATGTGTTAAATATTGAAAGTCACGAACAAGCAGTTATTAGTGTGCGTAACCTGAATGGTCAGCTCATACACAACCTGAGTATCGAAGCTGGAAATTTCCAAATCGATGCAAGCGAATGGGCGAGTGGACTTTACTTAATTGAGATCAATTCATCAGGCGCAAGTAAATCTTTCAAGTACATAAAGTCTTGATATTGTACAAAGTAAAAAACTGACCAATAAAAAAGGCTCCGTGAGGAGCCTTTTTTTTGGTTTGAATTTAACCTATTAAAAAAATTAATGTTTTTCGTGGTGTTCCTTGCCGCCTTGTGCGTGTTGGGTTTTCATTTCGGCTTTTAGCTTTTCAAATTGTGCGGCGGTTAGTACATTTTTGAGCATTTCAATTTGCGCCTCTCGGTTTGATTTGATAATGCTTCGTTTCTCTTCTTCGGAGAAATTGCTGGTGCGAATACCCTCGTTCTTTTGAGCGATGCCAAGGTTGATGGTGTAAACTTGTTCTTTTTGGGCGTCGGATAATTGTAATTCGCTGGCCATTTTTTCGGTTTGGAACTTGGCGCGTTCTTCTGGCGTTTTGGGTTCAGCGGATTGTGTGGCAGGCTGTTGGGCAAATGCACTAGCGCTCAATAGCAAACCAAAAGCAACGGAAAAGATATTTTTCATGGTATTTTGAAATATAGATTACAGAATAAGTGTTCAACGAAAATACACAAAAAAATTACAAGTTCAGTTGTGTGCTACATAGCTTTACTTAACTTCGTAATAGATGCGTATCGTTACCGAACATCCAGATCTAAGACGCCAGTACGAGCAAATAGTTGCTTGCGCTACGCATTTGAGTTTTTTCAGCCAACTCTGGGTGCAAGATGCCTTGCATCTGCATTGGGCCTACGTATTAAATGACGCAAATCAAATTCTGCTGCGCATACCATTTGCTCCAAAGCTCGGGATAAAAGCCTATTTACAACCGTTGTTTATTCGGGAATTAGAATTAGTGGCCAATTTAGATACCGCGCAATGCAATAAAATTGTAAGTTTTTTACAAAAACAACTCTTTTTACATCTCAATATCTCTTTGAATAGAACCGATATTTTGGTGCAGCAAACCGGCAAATTTCAAAAACTAAAACTCGCTAGCGATATCGAGAAGCTGAGAGCGGGCTATTCTGAGAATTTAAAACGTAATTTGAAGAAAGTACATGATCTGAAGATCGAGGAAATATCGTATGCTACTTTTCAATCTTTTTTTATCAAACAAAAAGGGGAGGGTCTAGGGAATTTAAATTCAGCAGCATGGCTTCGTCTTGAAAAACTTGCCGCCGCTGCCGCGAAGAAAGAATCATTATATTGCTACGGGACCTATAAAGAAGAAGAATTAGTAGCAGTCGGCCTATTTTTTAAATGGAATGCGCAATTGTATTTTATGAAAGGGACGCTCAACGATCAAGGTAAAAAAAGCGGTGCTTTGGTTTTTTTAATTGATTCGATTATTGAAAAATTTAGTCGAGATTTTTCTACACTCGATTTTATTGGCTCCAACCAAGAAAGCATTGCGGCTTTTTACCGCAAATTTGGAGCAATAGATCAAGCCTACGGTATTGTTAAGGGTAAAATACCTTTGGTATAGTTGGATTGAAGGTTTTTACTTATTCGTACAAGAGTTCGTCTATAAATAACCAAGTCGGATTGCCCGCACCTAAGTGCCATGTCGGCAGTAAACCTGGATTTGAAATGGTGTATCTTAAGTATTTGTATTTTACAGTTTTATCATTATCCACATCTATTAATACTTTATCTTTAAATGGATTCTGATCATAAGATGTAGCTTTGGGTAAATCCTTTTGTGCAATCGTAAAATAGTCCGTTCCATCTATGCTTGCCTCGATGGTTATTTTACTTGGCGCAAAGATCCAAGCTTTTTGGTCGCGAATGTAAGAAATACCAACCTCCTTGAAGGTTCTGGCCGCTGCGAATTCAATAACCGCCACGACATCTTGGTTGTAATATCCTTGGTAATCTCCTGTCCTGAATTCGTTGCCACCCATTAAGCCATCAATGAGTGCATCTTTTCCGGACGCAGTGTATTGGTTGGAGTACGTACTTTTTAAGTGCAGTTGGACGCCGGGATCTTTGCGGATAAAGCTGGCTGCAACCGTAGCGCTTGCAAATGACTTTACATTCGGATACTTGTAATGTGCTTTGATGGCAATGGTCGTATTTTCCTTGATGTAAAATGGTGCTTGATAATCCTGCCAATTGCCATTATTCAATTCATAAGAGAGTATGACCTGACTTGGGTTGTTTGTAGCGGGAAGACGAACTACATCAATTTCAATGAGAAGTGAATCGCTAAAGACCCTTTGTTCTGTTTTGATAAATGGAACCGGCGCAATAAATTCAGTTTTGGTTATACTGGCTTGTTTAAGTACAAGACTTTTTGGCAGTGGATTGGGCCCCATGACAAAAGCTAAGATACCACCTTGCATGAGTTGCTCATGGCTGATTTGCATTTGGGTAAGGACTTGTCCATTCCAGGTGACCTTTTGAACGTATTTATTTTCTTTGGATTGCGCATTGCAAATGATCTGAATGCTTTTGCCATTTTCTAAATTGATGATGGCACTATTCACGAGTGGGCGCCCAATCTGATAAACTGGTTTGCCAGGTGCAATAGGGTATAAACCTAGAGTACTCAAAACATACCAGGCGCTCATTTGGCCGCAGTCTTCGTTGCCAGAAAGACCATCAGGGGCGTTGTGGTACATTTCATTTAAAATGCGGTCTACATAAAGTTGCGTTTTATAGGGCGCGTTGGTAAAATTGTATAGGTAAGCCATGTGGTGCGAAGGCTCGTTGCCATGAGCATATTGGCCAATGAGCCCTGTGATGTCGGCTTGTTCGCGGCCACTCAGTTTCATGTCGGTGGTAAACAAACGGTCAAGCCAAATCTCAAGGGAATCTGGGCCTCCGAGTAGGTTGGTAAGTAAATCAATTTGTTGTGGTGCATACAAGGAGTATTGCCAAGAGTTGGCTTCTGTGTAATTAAAATTGACTTCGGCTGGGTCAAAGGGCCCGTACCACTGGGCGCCGCGGCGTGCGCGCATGAATTTGGTATTGGGGTCGTAGAGGTTGACAAAATTGGTGCTGCGCTGCTCAAATTCAAGAGCGACTGCCTTGTTGCCGAGTGTGCTAGCCATGGTGGAAATGCAGAAATCGTCGTAGGCGTACTCAAGTGTGCGCGACACCGATTCGGGTTCGTCGGCAGAGCTAATGAGGCCATTTTTGGCGTAAGCCAACTTGCCAAATTCATTGGCTTTGGCGGTGCTCACCATTGCTTTAAGTGCTTTGTTGGCATCGAAATTTCTGATGCCTTTCATGTAGGCATCGGCAATAACACTTACGCTGTGGTAACCAATCATGCATTCGGTTTCGCAGCCAGCGAGTTCCCAAACCGGAAGGTCGCCGCCTTCTTCGTACTGACGTAAAAATGTTCGTATGTAGGCGCCTGTACGTTTTTGGTCGATGATGGTGAAAAGCGGATGATTGGCCCGGTAAGTATCCCAGAGTGAGAAAACGGTGTATTGTTGGTCCTGGAGGTTTTGGAGTTGGTGTATTTGGTTGTCGCGGCCTCGGTAGCGTCCATCGACGTCACTCATAAGATTTGGTGCAATCATGGAATGATACAGAGCGGTGTAGAAAACACTACTTGTTTGTTGGTCTGCATTCACTTTAATTTTTTGAAATTCTTGCTCCCATTGCTTTTGATTTTCCTGATAGACGCGTGCGATAGAAAAATGAGAGATTTCGGAGTCGAGGTTGAATTTAGCACCTTCAGTATCTACATGAGACATACCCACTTTGATGAGCAACTCTTTAGTTTCTATCGGGAATTCCAAGAGTAGTTTGAGTTCGCCGTTTTGATCAATCAACTTGTAATTGCTGTAAGGGATCGAAGTGGTTAAATGAAAATAAAAATGTTGTTGATTGGCCCAGGCTTCAGAAATTCGAAATCCATTGATGTTTTGCTTATCGATGATTTGGATATTTCCTTTTAGCAGTTTATCGCGGTAATTGAGATCGAGCAATAAGTATTTTTTCTCGGCTGCATTTAAGAAGGTATACTCATGAATGCCTGCTCTTTGAGTACAAGACAAATTGACACGGATGTTTTCGTCTTTTAATAAAACCTCATAAAAACCGAGTCGAGCGACTTCATCATTATGACTAAAGGTAGCGCCATAACCATTGGGCACTTCAAATTTCCCTTTCCATTTGGCCTCGCCACTTTGTGGCACAAGTAGTAAATCGCCGTAATCCGGAACGCCAGTTCCACTTAAATGTGTATGACTGAATCCGTAGATAATAGAATCCGTAAAATGGTAGCCACCACAGCCATCCCAGCCTTCGTAGCGGGTATCTGGGCTCAGTTGTATCATGCCGAAAGGCGCACATACGCCCGGAAAGGTATGGCCGTGGCCGCCAGTTCCGATTAATGGATTGACGAGCATAGTCGGAATCAAGAGTTCCTTTTGAACTGGCTTTGTTCCGGCGGCGCCAAATCGTTGTTGGGCTTTATCGCTGGCTTTCTGAAGGTCTGGAACCTGCGCCAAGCTGTAAAAAGAGAGCAGAAGGCTGCAAATCCCAAAATTGAATTTTGTCATGAATGAAATTTTCGTTTGTTGAGAGCGCTGAAATTGCGGACGCCTTTTCCAAAGTAATCCCAGATGATGAGCCCATGGTATTTAAAAGGACGGGCAGGCGCTTTTTGGCGTTTGTTGTAGAATGTTATAAAATGACGGTAGAGGGCCATATGGGCTAGGAAAATTTTCCAAGTCAATTGCGGTTTCCCCTTAACTAAAAATTGAATTGCGGCAATGCCGTCGAGGGCCATTCGAATAAATAAGACGGGTACTAAAAAGCGCTGCTGGTTCTTGACAATCATCCAGAGATTATTTCTGAAATTTAGGTAGGCTTTTTTGGGGTTGTCATAACTGAGCGTTCCGCCACCTAGATGAAAGACTTTAGACTGTGGGATGCAAAAGAGCTTTTTTCCAACGCTGGCCAATCTGAGGCCTAAATCGATTTCTTCCATGTGGGCAAAGAAGGCAGGATCGAAACCACTTGCTTCGTGAAAATCTTTCGATCGAATAAGCAGCGCGGCGCCAGAGACCCAAGTGACTTCTTGTGCGCCATCGTATTGTTGGAGGTCTTGTTCTACAGATTCAAAAATGCGCCCTCGGCAAAACGGAAAATAAAAAGTGTCTAAATAACCACCGGCAGCACCTGCGTGTTCAAAATAGTCAGGTTGCCGATCCGAAAGAATTTTAGGGCCAACAGCAGCTGTACCCGGGTTCTTTTCGAGGAAGTCGAGAAGAGGGAGGTCCCAATTGGCCCTCAGGCGGACATCGCTGTTAAGGATAAAATAATGTTCATATTTTCCTTCTATGGTAGCTAAGGCTTGATTATAACCTTCAGCAAATCCAAAATTTTGCGCGAGTTGAATAATTTTAATCAAAGGAAATGCTTGTGCTACAAAAGAGACAGAAGTATCGGTGCTGGCGTTGTCGGCAATGAAGATGTCCCAGTTGGGGCTGTTTTCTACAACACTTGGTAAATAGGTTTGCAGGTGTGCTAACCCGTTGTAATTGAGAATAACAATTGCGTTTGGCATGTGCAGCTTAGTATTGGCGAAAGAAATCGTTGGAATTGCCACCAAAATGTTTGATATTCATCATGTTGGGATCGTCGACGGTGCCGTTTACGGTATTGCGTCGCACCAATATTTGCTGCCAAGCTGGGTTGCGCAATTCGCCTACCATGTCTGAGTGCAATAAACGGTGGTTGTTGGTAATCAGGTCTGGGTTATAGAATACAAAACGACGGTTGCTGTAAATACCAATTTTGTCGTAGGTCCAGATTTCATATGGGTATTCGCTAGGTGATGATTCTTTGACCACAATTGAGTTCGGTTGGCCATACTTAAGGTAAACGCGGCCGCGGTCTGTCTCAAAGCCCTCCATGTAGTTGTTAGCGTAGAATTTTTCAACAGATCGAACTTGACTTTGGTAACTAAGCCATTGCTCATAAGCTTTGGCTCCAGCGGTTTGAAACCAAAAAGCTTGCAGATGCTTGCGCATTTGTTCGTTATCATTGGCTTTTAGGACGTCAATAAGTGTACGGATTTCCCCCTGTTTTGCAATAGGTATCAAGCTTTCAAGGTAAAACGCCACGCTGTCTTCATGAATAGACCCTTGAAAAGCAGGGTCGAGAAGCATGGACGCTATATCAAAAGCCACCTCGTTGTCGTTGAACCGTTCAAAATCGAAGATCTGGGAACTAACATGGCCAGTACTGAGGTCTTTGGCATTTAATTGAATTTGGTAAGTTCCGGTTTGTAGGTCCTCGATATTGATTTCGTGCATGAGCGCAAGTACAGGCTGCCCGTCATGAGGATATGTTTTATTAAGGGCGAGTGCAGGATAAATTTGTCCGTTTTCGGCGTTAATGACTTGACGGTCGATTTGGATGCTGCCTTTTGCGCCGTATATCTCCGTGTAGTAAGGAATGTTATTCATTTCCTTATTGAAATAATTGTTGAGCAGCGGGATGATGTAGTAATTGGATTTGGTAAAACGGCTTGACTCGGTTGTTTCAAAAGCTAGATCTACGAGTTCGATTGATGAAAATGCAAGCGATGTGCCGATGTCGTTGACTTGAATCGGGAGTGTGCCGTTGATGCTGCTTTTGGGTCTGTATGCGTCTTCGAGTTGGACAGAGAGTGTATAAGGACCCGATTTGAGCGGAACGCGAATAATTTCGATAAAATTATTTTGCGAGGAATCGGTAGAGATGGGAGAGTCGAGGGCGTAGAGGTCTTTGTATGTCGTTTGGCCTACGGAGTCAATGATGGCGATATCGACCACTACTGTAGCTTTGGTGCCACCACTACACGGTTGAAATTGAACGGTGTAGCCCGCAAATTCGATGTAGATTTCAAGGTAGGGACCAATTTCGGGGGCGTAAAACTGCTTGGTATCCAGGTAGGCCTTGAGTTTATTTTGGGCAGAAATCGTGTGTGAAAACAGCACTACAAAGAAAAGAAAGGACCATTTTTTCATAGGCTTAAATTTACAAAAAAAAGGAGTTAATCTTCGATGCTGAGTCTGATTTTCTGACTGAGTTGACGGTTGTAGGTTTCAAGTAAATACTTGAAATAGTTGTCGGTGCATTTAGAAATGCACTTGGTGTAGTGTTTGACTCGGTGTTCGATGTGGTCTTGCAAAAGTTGTTGCAAAGACAGCGCATGGTCAAGGTTGGTGGCCGATGAAGCAATGGCATTGAAATGGTTGTTGATCGACATATCAATAGCCTCCTTACCCTTACTGCCTTTGTCTATACAGTCTAGGTAGCATTCTTTAATGGAGAATTCTTCTAAAATATGGGTTTTGATGAGTTGCTCAAAACCTTTCGGGTACTCGTATTCTACCTCGAATTCCATGTCTTCGAGTTCAGAAATACGCGATTCTAAGAAGCGATCCGGAAAACGAAAAGCATCTTGCCAATTGATGTAGTCTTGCCAGTATCCAAAGCGGCGAACGTTATTGCCCAGATCGATGATTTTGAATTGCGATTTGTTGGGAATGCGTCGTGAACCGCGGCCGATCATTTGGTGATATAGCGTCAAAGAACGCGTCGCACGGTTGATAATGATCGTTTGGACCGATGGTTCATCGAAGCCGGTGGTCAGGATGCCTACCGAGGTGAGAATGGCTTCAGGGGTTTCTTTGAACCACTTAATGACATCTTTGCGGTCTTTGTCCGAAAAAGTAGAGTCGAGATGCCTAATGTTGTATTTGAGCTTCTTGAATGATTCTTCGACGCGTCTGGAGGTCTCGATACCGGCGTTAAAAATAAGTGTTTTTTCTCCGATGGCGACCTCTTCATACGCGAAAATGAGTTTCTCTTGCATGAAATAATTGGAATACAAAAGATCAGAAGAACTCACGGTGAAGTCTCCGTTTGAGCCAATTTTGAGGCCGTGCAAATTGACGTCGTATGAGTAGGTTTCTGCGTCTGATAAATAGCCGTCGGTAATTAGATTGGAGATGGATTCGCCAACCAACAATTTGTTGTAGTGATCTTTGAGCGGTAAGTTTCGGTTACTGCTGAGTGGGGTAGCGGTAACACCCAAGATGTTGGCGTCTTCGTAGAATTGAAAGATTTTACGAAAACTGTTGTAGTGTGCTTCATCGACGATCACTAAGCCAATATTTTCGATGAACTGGTCATTTTCATTGAGGCGGTTATTGAGCGTCTCGACCATGGCAATAAAACAAGTGTACTCGGCTTGATCTTCGAGCGTTTTGACCTCGGAATTGATCACCTTATTTGGTACCTGTATGGCCGATAGCTGCTTTGAGGTTTGGATAGAAAGCTCAATGCGGTGGGTAAGAATCAGTACTTTTTTACCAGATTCTTCAATGTAGCGTTTGGCTATGGCCGAAAAAATAACAGTCTTGCCTCCGCCCGTTGGCAACTGATAGAGCAAATTGTAATTACTGCCGTTTTTGCGGAGTTCGTCGAGGACCTGATTAACGGTCTTTTCTTGAAAAGGGTAGAGTTTTTTGGCTTCGTATAAATCGAGATCTAGCATCGTAAAAAAGGGAAGTTTGCAAAAATACATCCTTTTTCCTGATCTTGCTAATGAAAAGTGTTATTTACTGATATGTTTCAGTAAAATTCCCGCTGCCACGGCTACATTCAAAGATTCTGCTTTGCCTTTTCTCGGGATACCGATACGGTTTTGGAGTTGTTTCGCTACAGCGGGGCTAATGCCGTGGCCTTCGTGACCCAGCACCAAAAATTGAATGCTTTCTGGCGCAACTTGCGCCAGGTCAGTGCCATCCATAAACGCGCCATAAGTAAGGTCGGGGTGCTGGGCAATCAGCGGGCCCAAATCTTGGTAATGAATATTGACGCGAAAAGCAGAAACCATAGAAGCATGGATCACTTTTGGGTTGAGGTAGTCCGCGGTACCCGAGGCACAAAAAATATGTTCAATACCAAACCAATCTGCGCTGCGGATAATGGTGCCAAGGTTGCCAGGGTCCTGAATCTGATCGAGCAAAAGTGCTTTTTGTCCGTTTTGCCAAGAAAGCGCTTTGGGGTAACGCACCACCGCATTGACTTTTTTTGGTGTTTTGAGTTGGGTCAGTTTTTCTAAGTCTTGATTGCTTGCAGTGAGCAGTGGAAACCCGAGGTATTCAAATGCAGGCGCATGTTGTTCTTGTACAATCAACGAAACGATATATTGCGGGAATTCTTGAAGGAGATCCGCTATGAGTGTTTCGCCTTCTAAATAAAGCAACTGTTCGGCATCGCGGTGCTTTTTGAGCTGCAATTTTTTCAGGTCTTTGATCTTTTGCTGACTGAGCTTTTCCAAGTTGAATATTCTTTACTTTTGTACTACAATGCGTCGAAGTTCAAAAGTACAACTATTTGTGTTTGCAACACTGTTTTTGGCGGGGTGTCGTTTGTCCAAGAATGTGCCACATGGTAATTACCTGTTGCGCAGTACAAGCATTACGCTTGACAATCCGCTGAGCACGAAATTAGACCGTTATGAACTCTCGCAAGTGTTGCGTCAACAACCCAACGCGCGTTTTTTTGGTGCGCCTTGGAAACTTTGGCTGTACAACAGCATTGACTCCTCAAAAGTGGCCCAGAAAAAAATCGAGCGCTACCAATCTTTTGAGCAAAAATTAGCCCATAAGCGCAGCAAAGTCAGCGCCGTTAATGTCAAAAGAAATGCGCGCGCCATCGCTAAAGGAAAGCAAGATTTCCGTTACAAAACCGCTCCTGACAGTACCTTCAAACAAGCTATTTGGGCTGAAAAACTTAAATACAAATATGGTCAAAAGCCAGTGGTATTTGACACGTTATTACACCATAAAAATGAAGATCAACTCGGTCGTTACCTTGTTAAAAAAGGATATTACTACGGTAAGGTGAGCTCCGAAATTATTTGTAATGAAAAAAAACGCAGTGTTCAGGCGATTTATCATATAAATGAAGGTTCGGTCTACATCATTGACTCCGTTGCTTACAGTGGGCCGCGCTTGCTCCGTGACCTCCATCAAAAATTCATTCGCAAAGAATTTGGACCTACCGGTGAACATCCGCTTATTGGCAAGCCCTTTGACCTTGATTACCTCTCAGACTACCGTGAACGCGTCGCAAAATTCATGCGCGACGAAAGTGTTTATAAATTCAATAGCGGCAGCATTCAATATGCAGCCGATACCAACAGACAAACCATGACAGTCTATCTGATGGTGAAATTTGAAGACCGCATGGTGCCCTCTGCCGTCAATCCCGATAGTTTGATGCGCGTGCCTTACCGCGAAACTAAAATCAATCGGGTCTATTTTCATTTGGCCGACACCCTTCAGGTCGAAGGTGCTTTTGCCAATGAAATTGCCCAAAAAGGACTCAGCCTTTATGATTCCTTGCAGCCTCAATATCTCCAAACCTTGCAACAATTCCAGTACCAGGATTTGGTGTATTCCAAAAAACAAGCCGCAGATCTCAAAGTACCCTACGGAACCAAAAGCAACTGGCGTAGTATGACGCTTCGTTTTAATGGCGCTCATCCTTGGATACACCCAGATATCCTCGAGATGCAAAACTACCTTGAGCAGGGCAATACTTACAAAGAATACTACCTCGATCGCTCTTACCGTTCATTGGTACAATTGGGTGTTTTTACGTCTGTCAATCCTTACATCGAAGAAATACCGGGAAGCAATCAACTCAATGTGCATTATTACCTCGAGCCAGCTAAAAAACAGTCTTGGGCTTTTGATCCGCGCTTTACCTCTAGTTTTGGCTTGCTTGGTGCGGCGGCTTCATTGAATTACACCAACAAAAATTTATATGGAGGTGCCGAACGCCTGACCTTTTCTTTGGGCGGCGGTTTTGAATCTCAGCCCCCTGTATTTGATGCCAGCGCCAGTGAGCAGCTTATTGTGGCAGGTCGAACCTTTAATACTTTTGAACTTGGCCCTAGTCTTAAACTCGATTTACCAGGCTTGTTTCCAACACCAGTTACACTACTCGGCAAGCGGCAAAAACCACGTACAGTTATGAGTGCAGCACTCAATTTTGAAAAGCGCAATATTTTTGATCGCCGGGTCTTTCAATTGAATTATACCTGGAAATTTTTAGTCGGCAAAACACAGGTTTTTCAGATGGGTTTGCCTGGTGCCTCGGTCATCAAGTACGTCAACATCGAAAAATCAGCTGCTTTTGAAGCGCAACTCAATCAAATCAACGATTTATTCTTGTACAATACCTACAGCAACCAATTTATCTGGCAAGATTTCAAGTTTGCCTACGAATATTCCAACAAAGATAAAGACCTGAAACCAGGTCAGAAAAAGCGCTACAGTGGTACGCTTTATTTCAACAGTTCGCTAGATGCTGCAGGTAATTTACTTTATGCGTTCAGGGCGCGCCAAGATACCCTGAATGGGCAGTATTTGTTGGGTAAACAACCGTACTCTCAGTTCCTTCGCCTAGATAACCAGTTCATTGCATCCAAACGCTTGCTAAACAAAACAACTTTGCATCTAAGAATGCATGCAGGGGCCGGTTTGTCTTATGGCAACTCCCAAACCTCCATGCCTTATGACTATAGCTTCTTTGGGGGAGGCTCCAATGACAACCGCGGGTGGCGCGCCCGTGCACTTGGCCCCGGCGCCTATAAATACCACCTTGACACCAACCGATTGGCTACCCAAATTGGCGACATCCGCTTTGGTGGTTCTTTGGAGTACCGCTTTGAGCTCAATTCCACTTTTAAGGGCGCCATTTTTACTGATTTTGGAAATATCTGGACCTACCGCGAAGATGCATCACGGGCAGGATCTCAATTTAATGTGCAGACATTTATTCCGCAAATTGCCATTTCTTCTGGTATTGGATTGCGTATGGACCTCGAATTTTTTATACTCAGACTCGATGTTGGCTTTCCGGTATTTGACCCGGCTTTTGCAGACGGTGCGCGTTGGGTTTTCCAAGATTTCAAAGACCGCGAAACCTATTACCAAGAAGGTATGCAGTATTTCAATATGAGTCTAGAGCAAGTTAAAGCCATTATGCCGCGTCCTTTCTTGCCCAATTATTTGAATTTTGGTATTGGTTATCCTTTCTAACATATGCGCAGATCCCTATTTTTAATTTTTTTGTTTTCAGCTTTTACAGCCTGTATGAAAGGCCAAAAAGTAGACTTGGTTATTCACAATGCTAAAATTCACACGATGGATGCCGATGATGCTGTTGCTGAAGCAATTGCAATTCGTGGTGGCAAAATCATCGAAGTGGGTCCAGAGCGCCAAATTCTCAACAAATACCGCTCAGATGAAACAATAGATGCACAGGGTAAGGAGATTTATCCTGGCTTCACAGACGCCCACGGCCACATGCTCATGTACGCAAAGCAACTGCTCGGCGTCGATTTGCGAGGGGTTCGCTCTGAACAAGAACTCATTCACCGCTGCGAGCAATACAAAGCGCAGCATCCCAATTTGCCATTTTTAATAGGGCAGGGCTGGGATCAAACTTTGTGGGCAGGCCAACAAATGCCAACCAACAAAGAGATCAACCGTTTGTTTGCAAACATTCCCGTCTGCTTGTACCGCATCGACGGCCATGCTGCATTGGTTAATAATTATTTACTTAAAAAAAGCCGTGCGCTTGACCAAATCAAATATTTAAAAGGAGGAGAAATTATTTTCTCCAAAACAATAGTTTTAACCCAAGAACCAACAGGGTTACTTATCGATAACGCCATGAATTTGGTGCAGCCATATATTCCGGATTATTTCAAGTCGGACTACCTTAAGGCTTTGCTTCAAGTACAAGATGAACTGCTCCAATATGGCATTACAGGAGTGCACGAAGCCGGAATTGATTTTGAGCACATAGCCTGGTTCAAAGAACTTATTGCACGTAAAAAGCTCAAAATCAATTTGTACGCCATGCTCATGGATACACCTCAAAACCGTGCTTTCGTTCAAAAATATGGCCAGTACCGTTTTTACAACCTGAACATACGCAGTTTCAAATGTTTTGCCGACGGCGCGCTGGGCTCCCGCGGCGCGCTGCTTAAGGCGCCGTACCACGATCACCCTGAAAGCCATGGCTTATTGCTTACCGATGTACAACGCATGCGCAATTTGGCTCAGTTTTGTTTGAAGCACGGTTACCAAATGAATACGCATAGCATCGGCGATTCTGCAAATGCGTTGGTTTTGTCCATTTATGAGCAAGTTTACCGCCGCAAACCAGACCACCGCTTTCGCATCGAGCATGCGCAAGTACTCGACCCCAAAGATTTTCAGAAATTTGCCAATTTTGCTGTGTTTCCGTCAGTGCAGCCCACGCATGCGGTTTCCGATGCCGACTGGGCCGAGCAGCGCTTGGGTAAAGCGCGCATGAAAGGCGCTTACGCCTACAAAACACTTTTGGGTCAGTTTGGCATGTTGGCCTTAGGTACCGATTTCCCGGTTGAACAAATCAATCCATTTGCTACCATTCAAGCAGCTTTCAACCGGCCAGTTCAAGAAGCGCTCACGCTCACCGAAATTTTGCGCGGCATGACCATCTACGCCGCTTTTGCTGCTTTTCAAGAAAAGCGAATTGGAACCTTGGAAAAGGGTAAAGATGCAACTTTAGCCATCTTCGAATACCCTGTGAATGGTCTTCAAGGCCAAGTTCAGAATTATGCTTGGCGCACTTATATCAAAGGCAAATGTGTTTTCAAGTTAGAGGCTTTGTAAAAACGGGAGATATCGTTCCATTGTTTAAAAATTAAAATCATGAAAAATTACTCTTTTGGATTTGTCCTCATTTGCATTTCTTTCTTCGGTATCGCTCAAAGCGCGCCAAAAGATGTTCAATCTTTGGATCAAATGCTGGATAACTGGCATGCAGCAGCCGCTCAGGCCAATTTTGAGACCTATTTCTCCTACACCAGTACGCAATTTATATTTTTAGGCACGGCTCCAGGTGAGCGCTGGACCAAGTCCGAGTTCATGGCCTTCAGCAAGCCCTATTTCGACAAGGGCAATGCCTGGGATTTCAAGCCCAGCAATCGGCATTGGAATTTTGCGGCAGATGGTCAGGTCGCTTATTTTGACGAAGACCTACAAACTTGGATGGAAGGATGTCGCGGTAGCGGAATTTGCATCCTTGAAAATGGCCAATGGAAGATTGCATACTACAACCTGACGGTTTTAATCGAAAACGAAAAAATCAAGCCATTTATCAAATTGCGCCAAAAAAAGAGTTAAATGTTTGTTGCCGATAACCGCGTGCAAAGCGCTAAGTCTTATTTTTTTGAGAAACTTTCGGGTGCTTTTACGCCGAGTGAATGCAAATCGATGTGGACCACCATCCTAAATGACTTTTTTGGATGGTCGTCTAGTGAGATCTTACTCAATAATAACCAAAGGTTGTCAGAATCTGATTTATTACGCATTCGGGCTGTAGTCAAGCGCTTACAAGCCAACGAGCCCTTTCAGTATATTATGGGGACAGTCGATTTTGCCGATTTAAAACTAAAAATTGATCATAGGGCCCTTATTCCACGTCCGGAAACCGAAGAGCTAATCGAAAAAATAGCAGGTCTTGGTATTTCATTTCATACCATTCTCGATTTGTGTACGGGTTCAGGTTGCATCGCGTTGGCGCTTAAAAAGAAGTTCCCAAAAGCAGCGGTTTTAGGCCTTGACCTTTCCAAAGAAGCGCTTGTTCTGGCGGAAGAAAACGCCGAGCTAAATAACTTGCAAGTAGTTTTTGAGCAAGGAGATATTTTTAATTGGCAATCTCAAGAACAATTTGATTTAATCGTTTCAAATCCTCCTTATATACCTGAAAAAGAAGCCAATAGTATGAAGGCAAACGTGTTGGACTACGAACCACATATGGCTTTGTTTGTACCCGACCATAAGCCGCTGTTGTTTTATAAAAAAATTGTTTCTATTGCTTTGATCCATTTAAAATCGAATGGGTATCTAGCGTTAGAGGTACACGAGGATTTAGCTACACAAACGCGCGCGCTTTTGGAGGTCGGCGCATTTAAAAATCAGATTATTTGTAAAGATTTACAAGGGAAAGAGCGCATGATTTTAGCGCAAAAAGCTTAATTTTATCTAATGGAAAATTCTGCAATTGCAGCTCAAATTAAAGCTTTAAGAGAAGTTCTACACGCGCACAACCACGCGTATTATGTGCTCAATTCGCCGACCATCTCTGATTTTGAATTTGATACGCTGCTCAAGCAACTCGAAGGCCTCGAACAACAATATCCAACGTTTGCAGATCCAAATAGCCCAACCAAACGGGTAGGAGGTGACCTCACCAAAAAATTCCAGACCCATAAGCACCGTTTCCCGATGCTCTCGCTGTCTAACTCCTACTCAGAGCAAGACATTATTGATTGGGCTGAACGCTGTCAGAAAATACTCGGTGAGTCTTCAGAATTTGTTTGCGAACTCAAGTACGACGGCGTAGCTATCGGTATCCAATACCTAGACGGTAAGCTGCAGCAGGCCCTCACTAGAGGCGATGGCGAACAAGGCGAAGATGTCACAGCCAATGTGCGTACCATCCGAACGGTTCCAATTGTGCTCGATAAAAGCGTACCCGTAGACTTTGAGATTCGCGGAGAAATCTTTATGCCACAACAAAATTTTGAGGCACTCAACGCCCAGCGAGAGGCCCAAGGAGAAGTACTTTTTGCCAATCCCCGCAACACCGCGTCAGGCACGCTCAAGCTCTTAGATTCCAAAGAAGTGGCCAAGCGCGGTCTCGATTGTTATCTCTACGGCGTCTACGGTCTTAAATCCGAGGCGCTCGGCCATTACCAGGCCGTTATGTTGGCCAAAGAATGGGGTTTTAAGGTGCCAGACCCGTCCAAACGCATGATCGAAAAAACAAACAGCATTGCCGGCATCATGGATTTTATTCATTACTGGGATCAGCAGCGCAGCCAGCTTCCGTTTGACATCGATGGCGTCGTACTAAAGGTAAATTCTTATGAGCAGCAAGACCTGCTCGGACTCACCGCCAAATCGCCACGCTGGGCCATTGCCTATAAATACAAGACCCAACAAGTTGAAACACTTTTGGAGTCGGTTAGTTTTCAGGTTGGGCGCACCGGTGCCATTACACCAGTGGCTAATTTAAAACCTGTACAGTTGGGCGGTACAACCGTTAAACGCGCCTCTTTGCACAACGCCGATCAAATACAAAAACTCGATTTGTGTGAGCTTGACACCGTTCAGGTCGAAAAAGGCGGTGAAATCATTCCTAAAATTGTTGGTGTCAATTTAGCGCTGCGCCAGCGTCAGCAACGCATTGTATTTATTGAGCATTGCCCAGAATGCGATACACCCCTCGCTCGTCAAGAAGGCGAGGCTCAGCATTACTGCCCGAACGATACATCTTGTAAGCCACAAGTGACAGGCAAGATCATGCATTTTATCAGCAGAAAAGCACTGAATATCGATGGTTTAGGTGAAGAAACAGTTGAATTAATGTATTCTAGGAACCTAATTAAAAACCCATTAGATTTATATCAACTTACTTTTGATCAGTTGCTTACCTTAGACCGCATGGCCGAAAAATCAGCCAATAACCTCTTGCAATCTATTGCAGCATCTAAAGAAGTTCCCTTCGAGCGCGTGCTTTTTGGTTTAGGGATCCGCTTTGTCGGAGAAACCGTGGCCAAAAAATTGGTACAAGCTTTCGGAACAATTACGCGCTTAGCCGAGGCCAGTCTGGAAGAATTACTTACTGTTGAAGAAATCGGCGAAAAAATAGCGCAGTCCATTTTAGTTTATTTTTCCCAAGAAGCTAACTTAGATTTACTAAGAGGTCTGCAGCAATTAGGCCTACAATTCGAATGCGCTCAAAAAACACTCGATTCTACCATCTTAGCTGGTAAAACTTGCGTGATTTCAGGTACCTTTGAGACCTTCAGCCGTGACGAACTCAAAGAACTCATTGAGCGAAATGGCGGTAAATTAGGCTCATCTGTATCGGCTAAAACACATTTTTTAATTGCCGGCGCTAATATGGGGCCCTCCAAATTGCAAAAAGCTACAGACTTAGGTGTAACTTTGTTAACAGAAAATGAATTCATCCAATTGATATCACAGTGAGTACAAAAAGTATTTGGAAACAAACCAACCGCATCGTTCTCTTTTGGGACTACCAAGACCACGCCCAAATGCGTGCGTTTGTCAAGGCCGTTGATCATTTTTTAGCGCTCAAAAAATTCAGTCATGCCCTTGTGGTGGTATCGGTACCTAAAGAACTCGATAAAAAGAACTTGCCACCGCATTTTTTAATTTACTACAACTCGCCTGCAGATTACTCCATGTTTGGTAAACTCAAAGATGTACAACTAGAAGCTGAGCTTCACAAAAACTATGATTTATTGATCTGGAACGGTAGTCTTCAGACCAAATTTTTTCCTTTGCTTCAACAAACAAAAATCCGTCGGCGCCTGCTCCTCAATGCCGAACACCCACATTTTGATCTCCAAATTGCAAGTGCCCAAACAGAGGCAGCTGCCCAACTTCAATACATCCATCTAACTCTAGAAAAAATAGCCCAATGAACATTTTTAAAGGCTCAGGTGTCGCTTTGGTGACGCCATTTCAGCAAGATAACAACATTGATTTTCCAGCGCTCAAGCGCCTGGTACAGCTACAGCTTGACGGCGGCACCGATTTTTTAGTGGTTCAAGGAACAACCGGAGAATCCCCAACGCTATCAGCCGATGAAAAAAGACAAGTTCTGGATACAGTATTGGAAGTTAACAACGGTAAACTTCCTGTGGTCTTCGGAGTGGGTGGTAACAACACGGCTGGTTTGGAAGTCAATTTCAAACACTTGCCTAAAGGCGTTGATGGCATTTTATCTGTTTCTCCATACTATAACAAACCCATTCAAAACGGAATTGTCGCCCATTTCAAGGCGGTGGCTTCTTATACCGATTTACCTATTATACTTTACAATGTGCCCGGTAGAACGGGCTCTAATATGAGTGTGGAAACAACTTTAGCGTTGGCTGAAATCTCTAATGTAGTTGCCGTCAAAGAAGCTTCTGGCAACATGGAGCAAATTATGGATATCATACGCCAGCGCAAACCTGATTTTGGCGTCCTTTCAGGCGACGACAACCTCACTATGCCACTCATTGCTGTGGGTGCCGATGGCGTTATTTCTGTGGTAGCCAATGCTTTCCCTGAAAGATTTTCTCAAATGGTTCATGCCGCAATGGCTGGAGATTTGAGTTTGGCAAAAGCCGCTCACTATGACCTCTTTGCGGTAACCAAAATGTTTTTTGAAGAAGGAAACCCTGGCGGCGTGAAAGTAGCTTTGGCACAGCGTGGCCTAATGCAAGAAACCATGCGTCTGCCGCTTTTTCAAGTTTCTGATAACCTGCGCTCCCGCATTCAAGCCGAAACCAAAAGAATTCTTGCAGCTCATTAAGCCATGCGGTTTTTTGGTTTCATCGTCATTACTTGCCATTTCTTGTGTGCTTGTTCTTTGAATACGCCTCAAAGAAGAGATGTTATAAAATACAAAAACAAGTCAATATCAACCGAAGCCAATAAAACATCGCCACTTGCTGCTTACACCGATGTTCAGTACTTGGCCCCAGACATTCAAGTTGAACTCAAATACGCTTCTGCCGATAACTTTTTAAACCAACGGCTCTATTTTAGCCTAGATCGGGCTTATCTGCAGAAAGATGTTGCTGAACGCTTGGCCAAAGTTCAAAAAGCGCTTTCTCAGACGCACCCGGGTTATCACTTGCTTATTTACGACGCACTTAGGCCTGTGTCCGTGCAACAAAAAATGTGGGAGGCCCTCGATTCTTTGCCACCGGTGGAACGCGCCAAATTTGTATCGAATCCAAAAAACCTGAGTTTGCACAACATGGGCGCCGCCGTAGACCTCACGCTTACCGATTCCAAAGGCAACCCCCTAGACATGGGTGCTGGTTTTGACGATATCCGAAAAATAGCATACCCTTGCCTCGAAGACTCTTTTTTAAGAACCGGTGAGCTCTCTACTGCTCAAATCCAAAACCGCTTGTTATTGCGAAACGCTATGCGCGCACAAGGTTTTAGACAGCTCCCTACCGAATGGTGGCATTTTAATGCCTGCAGTAGATCAGAAGCGAAGCTGAAATACAAAGTACTCTACAAAGAACCCTAAATCACCCATCCAAATACAATTTTTAGCATATGAAATCTATTTTATTGTCTGTTCTCGGCTTATTCATCGGCGCTTTAACCAATGGCTTATCTTGGATACAAACTCGGTAACCGTGGATTTATTCAATCGGGCCCTGCTGAAAAATAAGCCGTCCTGGTCTGGTATACGGAATAAAGTACTTGAAATCAAGGCCGAATCCGGAGGCATTGACGTCACCGAAAGCAGCTTGCTTGAAATTTTCAAATTGATACTTTGACAAAAAGATAAAAGCAGGTTGCAACTGCACAAACGCGGTGCCACCTAAATAAAAGACACCTGCTTTTTTGTTTCGATACTCAAAACCGATACTCGTACGGATATCAAAACCCACTTTTTTATTGATATCGACCAGACCAACTTGTCTGAATTCATGTTTATCGTAAGGGTTGATATACGTAGCTACACTCGAGGGTTTATATAAAACCGCAGCGCCAAGTGCCGCATTGGCATAAAAAGAACGACTCAGTTGGATACCGATATTGCCCTGAATGGGTATTTCAAATTGAACAAAGCGCAGGCGTTGGTCTACCGTAAGGGCGCTGTCGGTACGCGTGCTTTGGATCTGAAAATTGCGCTGAGTATAGTACAAACCTGTTTCTATGGAAATGAGGTCGGTAATGCCGTAACGGAGCATGCCGCCATAAGTATAGCCATCGTTTGGGGTAATGCTGGTCTGCAAGACGCTGTCACTAAATTTTTGGGTCCCCGATTGCATTTGTTGCATTGGGAGGATCTGCCGGTAATGTAGGCCAAAAAAATTGGGTTTGCCAAGCTGGTTATACGCTTGAGTGAAGGCTAAAAATGGAAAAAGAAGTACAAATACAAGTAGAATGCGCATACACAAAGTAACGAAAATTCGAACGAAATAGGGAGTTATTGCGTCAGCCAGGTGCAGTTGTATTCGAGTGGTTTGCGGTGTTGGTTTTCAGGCCAATCGATTGCGGGGTAACCAATATAAAACAAACCAAGGCATTTGTCTTTTTGCTTTAAGCCAAGAAAGTCATTCATTTCACTACTGTAAATCAGTTTCGGAGTAGACCAAAAACCACCCAAACCATAGGCAGTACAGCTCAGGTGTAAATTTTGAATGGCACAAGCCACCGCTTCAATTTCTTCGATTTCTGGAATTTTCTCGCTTTCTTGGCGCTCCATACTCACTGCAATGACCACTGAAGCAAGTAAAGGGCGGCGTAGCATTTTGGCCAGTTTGGCATCGTTTTGTTGGTCTGGAGGCGTTAACTTGAGGTAAGTTTCGCCTAGAAAAGAACTAAGGCGTTGGCGTGCATCGTCCATAAAAACATGAAAACGCCATGGTTGGGTGTTGCCATGCGTAGGCGCCCATTGCGCGTTATTGAGCAAGAGTTCAACTTGTTCTTTGTGTACCTTTCTGTCCGAAAATTGTTCGGGGTAAATGGTGCGTCTGGACCGTATAAGTTCGTTGATTTCAGAAAGATTGAAGCGCATAAACAGAATTTAGTTGCAAAATTAGAATTTAGTATCTTAGGTGTGTATTTTAACACTAATTTCTTTTTCTTGTTTCGATTTTATTCTCTTTTGCTTTTTTTCGGTTTAACGGGCCAATTTTTAGCTCAATTCTCACCTTCTGGTTTTCAAGCCAAAATAAGCGGTGAAGACATTACTTATTTTTCGCCATTCAGAGCCTTTGCCAACCAAGCTTTACTAACGCGTTGCAATGGGGTGTCTGCAATTGAGTGGGAGGCAGGCGTGCCTGTGGTGCACGATGGCATTAAATCTTACCGGTTTTTGATTGGTTTCTCGAATGGCACCAGCGGTGGCGACCGTCTTTTTGATGTTTATTTAAACGATAGCCTGTTGTTTACCTTCGAGACCAAGAAAAGTTGGGTTCAACAAGCGCTCACACAACATGCCTGTAATTTTGCACCCTCAGCGCATTACCGCTTTACCTTACTTGAAAAGGACATCAATCAAGATATGTTTGGTTACCTCGAACTTGATTTGCCCAATGTGGGAACGCAAAAAAATCGTTTTAAAATAGTTGGTCGGGACGTGCAAAGCCGTGATTGGCTGATGGTTTTCAACTACCAAGAGAAATTCGACTTCGCTGCCACAGCAAGTAATTTGGTGCTGCGCGCTAGCCAAATGAGGCCACTTAATTTGGAGTGCGTCATCCCGGCAGTAATAGATAGCCTGGTGCTTGAATCGTCCTTCTTGAAATACGGAACACATGTCGGTTCAGGCTATCGTACGTTTTCGATTGCCACCTATCCAAAGGCTTTCTTTGGTCAGGATACACTGCGCCTTGACTTATTTAAAAATGGCAAAATAGCTGAAACAAAATTTGCTGTCATTGAGGTTCACCCCACTAAAAACTTGGAATTCCATATTATTCACCACTCACACAACGACATCGGTTACTCGCATTTACAAACAGAGGTAGCCAAAATTCAGACAGAAAATATACGCTCGGCACTGCGCTGGATAGAAAAGGGCAAGGCTGGCGCGCAAAAGCCCATTTGGCATATCGAGTCTCTGTGGGCAGTGGAAAATTTTTTAAAAGTGGCCAGCGCTGCAGAAGAAGCCGCTTTTGTAAACGC
>VHBC01000023.1 GCA_016872115.1 Sphingomonadales bacterium
ACATACTGTATGATTTTGACATTATTTAAATCAATCAAATATAACAATTCTTACAATAATTCAACACCAATAATATTTACTTAGGTTATACGATAGTAACAATGATAGAAAGTTACTTTCCGATACAGAACTTGGAGAAGATGGTGCCGAGTATATCCGTATCCACATCGATTTGGCCCGTGATTTGGCCGAGTTGGCGCATGGCTTCGCGGATGTCCATGGCGATGAAGTCGGCTGTGGTTTGGCCATTGAGGCCTGCTTGGGCGCGTTCGAGGGCTGCAGCGGTGAGTTGCAGGGCTGCGTGGTGGCGGGCATTGGAAACAATGGTTTCGTCTTGAAGGCTGAAGTCGCCCAAGGTGAGTTGGACTAACTTTTCTTTGAGTTCTGAAATGCCTTTGCCATTTAATGCGCTGATTTGGAGGTCAATTTCGGTGCTTGCGTTGGGTGAAATGGAAGTTTGGAGGTCGGCTTTGTTTTGGACCAATAAAATGTGCTTTTCTGGATGAAGATTTTTCAAAGACTGTACCCAACTAGTGGTTTCTTGGAGGTTGGCGGCGTCGCCGGAGTCGGCCAAACAAAGGACTATTTTAGCTTGTTCGATTTTTTGTTGGGAGCGCTCGATGCCCAAGGCCTCGATGGTTTCAGTCGTTTGGCGGATGCCGGCGGTGTCGATGAGGCGAAATTGAATGCCGTCGATGTTGAGGACTTCTTCGATGACGTCGCGGGTGGTGCCAGCAATGTTGGAGACAATAGCACGCTCTTCGCCTAGAAATTGATTGAGCAGCGTGCTTTTGCCTGTGTTGGGCGCCCCCACAATGGCAACTGGTACGCCTTGCTTGATGGCATTGCCGAGCTCGAACGAAGCTGCTAAACGGCGCACCATTTGCAATACTGCGGCAACAAGTTGCGTAAGTGAGCTGCGATCGGCGAACTCTACATCTTCTTCGGCAAAGTCAAGCTCTAGCTCTATGAGGGCCGCAAAGTTGATGAGTTGTTCGCGGAGTTGCTGCAGCTCCGAAGAAAAGCGGCCGCGCAATTGTTGCAGGGCTACCTGATGTGCTTGTTTAGATTGCGCGGCAATGAGGTCTGCCACAGCTTCGGCCTGCGAAAGGTCTAAGCGGCCATTTAAAAATGCCCGCTTGGTAAATTCGCCAGGCTCGGCCAAGCGGCAACCTACCTCAACCAAACGCTGCAAAAGTACTTGCTGAATATACGGAGAGCCATGGCAGGCCAGCTCAACGCTTTCTTCTCCGGTAAAGCTTTTGCCGTGGTCAAAAATAGTGGCTAGCACTTCGTCTAGACGCTCGCCTGAGGCACTGCGCATCCAGCCCAAATGAACGGTGTGGGTTTGAAGCGGCGTCAAATCTTTGGAGAATGCCTTTGACACAATGCTTTTTGCGCCTTTACCAGAAATCCGCAAAACGGCGATAGCGCCGGTTCCGTTGGCCGTCGCCAAAGCGCAAATTGGGTCTTGTGAAAGGTCATTCATGTTACAAAGTTACACAATAAAAATTCCCTACCTTTGCCCCAAAATCAACACATTATGTCACTTCAAGCAGAAATCAAAAAAATTCTAAGTCAATTAGGGATTCAAGAAAATAACCATGGTGCCTCTACTGGCTCCAATTGGCTGACAACTTCTGGTGCTCAAATCAACTCTGTGTCGCCGGTAGACGCTCAAGTTATTGCTAGCGTCAATATGGCAACAGCCGCAGACTACAACCACGTTATCGAAAAGGCTCAAGAAGCATTTGTTGAGTGGCGCAAAGTGCCGGCTCCAAAGCGCGGCGAAATCATTCGTCAGTTGGCCGAGCGTATCCGTTTTTACAAAGAGCCACTAGGTAAACTCGTTTCGTACGAAATGGGTAAATCTTTGCAAGAAGGTTTGGGCGAAGTCCAAGAAATGATTGATATCTGTGACTTTGCAGTGGGTTTGTCTCGCCAGTTGTATGGCCTCACCATGCACTCCGAGCGCCCTGGTCACCGCATGTACGAGCAATACCATCCACTTGGCGTCGTGGGTATCATTTCAGCATTTAACTTCCCGGTTGCTGTTTGGAACTGGAACACCGCACTTGCTTGGGTTTGTGGCGATGTCTGTGTATGGAAACCATCCGAAAAAACCCCGCTAACAGCAATTGCTTGTCAGCGCATCACTGAAGAAGTATTCAAAGCCAACGGCGTTCCTGAAGGAGTATCTGGCTTGGTCATCGGCGACGGCGAAATTGGCAAACTCATGGCCAACGACACCCGCGTTCCGCTCGTTTCTGCAACAGGCTCTACGCGAATGGGTAAATCTGTAGGTAAAGCAGTCGGCGAGCGTTTAGGCCGTTCTTTATTAGAATTGGGCGGTAACAACGCCATTATTATTACCCCAACCGCTGACCTCAAAATGGTGGTGCCAGGTGCTGTATTTGGGGCAGTTGGTACTGCAGGTCAGCGTTGTACATCTACACGTCGCTTGATTATCCATGCTTCTATTTACGAGAAAGTAACCGAAGCACTTGCTTCTGCATACAAACAATTGAGCATTGGAAATCCGCTAGACCAAAACAACCACGTTGGTCCACTTATTGACCAAGATGCAGTCAATAATTACCTCAACGCCATAGAAGCTGCTCAAAAAGAGGGAGGCAAAGTACTAGTAGAAGGCGGCGTATTAAGTGGCCCAGGCTATGCGTCTGGCTGTTATGTGAAGCCTTGCATTATTGAAGCAGAAAATCATTTTGCAATTGTTCAGCACGAAACTTTTGCGCCAATTTTATACGTCATGAAATACACCGGCGATGTGCACGAAGCTATTGCCATTCAAAATGGCGTGCCACAAGGGCTTTCTTCTGCGATTATGACCAACGACCTCAAAGAATCAGAAGCTTTCTTAAGTGCCGCTGGTTCAGACTGCGGAATTGCGAACGTCAATATCGGAACCTCAGGTGCTGAAATTGGCGGTGCGTTTGGCGGTGAAAAAGAAACTGGCGGTGGCCGCGAGTCTGGTTCAGACGCTTGGAAAGTTTACATGCGCAGACAAACAAACACCATCAATTATTCAGACTCCTTGCCACTTGCACAAGGTATCAAGTTTGATTTATAAATCAAGCGTACTTTCTTATAAAGGGGGCCTAATTGGCCCCTTTTGTTTTTTTATGCTTTACCAACAAAAAGCGGGCGGAGATAAAAAAAGTATTTGAATTGAAGGTGGTGTTGTCTAAAGCATAAAATGGACCGAGTACATACATACCCGTTTGCACATGCAATTGCCAAACTTTAATGCCCACACTTGGACAAAGCCCAAAACGCAATTGCTTCAAGTCGGTGCGCACCGCTGCACTGAGCCCGTATGTGAGGTCAAGATTACCAGTGCGACTCCAAAAACCGATGTCATAACCCAAAATAGGGTTCAAACGCGAAAAGTCATAGGAGGCGTTGAATCCATGATGAACGGCTGTTGTATTTGAATGAACAAGATCTTCACGCGTTTTTCTTTGAAGCTCCCATCCGTATTCCAGCGCATAAAAACGGCCACTTTGCAAGCCAAAATAGGTCCCGGACTTGAGCGTTCTTTTTTTCGGATAAAATAAAGAATCGGGATTTGCGAAAAGCGTAGTCGAAAGAAACCCAAATAAGAACCCAAATAAAAAGATTTTAATGCTATTCCTTTTCATGGCCAATTTTATCTTGAACTTGATTTAAATAAGACTCAAATAGAATGGTTTCACTCGCCTTTGGCAAGGTGTTTTGCAGCATCCCGGTGTAGAACGGAATGGCTAAAGAAGCGTTACGCGTTTCCAAACTAATGAGTTTTTGTTTCGTGTCGTTTGAGAGCACAAACAAGAGGATTGTGCCGACCAAAAACATCCATTGCAAAATGCCTAAAAGCGCACCGGATAGGTTATTGAGAATAGAAAGTTTGACCACTTTTAATGCGGTTTCAAGCAGTTTGCCAGCGAAGTAAATTCCTGCGCCAATTCCCAAAAAGAGGATGATAAAACTAAGAGGCATCAAGGTGGTTTTCTCCCATTTGAGTTGTTTTTGGCCAAAAGAAACTACTACATCAGTGAGCTGAAAAGCAGCATACAAACCCACAACAATTGCCAATAACAAGAACAAGGACATAATCAGACCACGTTTATAGCCTTTGTAGGCGCCGTAAGCGAGTGGTGCAAAAAGAAAGAGATCGAATAAATTCATGGCCGAAAATTAGTAGAAAGTTCGTAATCTTGCGCTATGCTGAGTCCGTTCAACGACGAATATTTCATGAAACAAGCTTTTTTAGAAGCACAAAAAGCTTTTGACGTAGACGAAGTACCCGTTGGGGCAGTCATCGTGTGTAAAAATCAAATTATTGCGCGTGGGCACAACCTCACCGAACAACTTACTGACGTTACTGCGCATGCAGAAATTCAAGCGATAACCGCCGCAGCTCAATATTTAGGCGCCAAATACCTCAAAGAGTGCACTTTGTTTGTAACGCTTGAGCCTTGTTGTATGTGCGCCGGGGCGCTTTATTGGTCTCAGATTGACCGCGTGGTTTTTGGGGCGCGCGACGCCAAGCGCGGCGCAAGTGCGTCGGGCGGGAGCCTGTATCATCCTGCAACTATTGTTGAAAATGGGATAATGGAAAATGAATGCAGACAATTACTTAAGGATTTCTTCTCGAAAAAAAGATAAGCCGCTCCATCCCACTTACAACTAATCGTATAAGGTATCGTGCAGTATCTCCATTGTTTTTTGTAAATCAAAACCTTGCATGTGAATTTGGGCATAAGCGATGAGGATGCGCAACCCGTTCTTGTAAAGTGCTGGCGAATGATCAACTTCGTTCACATTTGGCCAAAATTGCGTTTTTAAAAAAGCAACCATTTGAGGATCTTGTATCGCAGTGGAACCGCTATGAGCTATTTTACAAAAACTGCCTTTTTGCAAATCAAATGCTTCTGGAAGTTCTGTTTCTAAAAGCGGCGTAAATCCGAGAAGCATGAGGTATTGGGCCAAAAATGAAGTAGGGAACTTTTTTTCGGAAACACTTGTCTCCAAAGCGATCAATTGATCGCGTACAAAATAAAAGAGGGTCGGGTCGGGGCCCTGATGACGCAATGTTTGCTGCAAGATGTCGACTACAAAAAAGACAAGCAATACCTTTTGAGGTCGCTCAAAGAGCGCCTGAGGGGTCCAGGCGAAATCAAGTTGGTTGATGATTCCTAAATCTGATTCGGGTCTTCTAAAAAAACTGAGCTCGTATAGACCCAATTGATTGAGCGCTTTGCGTTTTTTGAGCGCACCCTTGAAAAGAAAAGACTGATAGCCTTTCTCCAAGGTATAAAAATGTAGAACCAAGCTACTCTCGGAATAAGCGGTTTTGTCTAAGAGTATGCCGAGGTCTTTGCTTTTCAAATAAAATGGGTTTAGGCGAAAACCTTGATTTTGGCATCAACTTCTGTGAGTTCAGACCAAGTGCCCATGTAAGTAACGGCCCTTACCTTGCGGTTGTCTATCCAGACATATTCCTGTCCGTCTTTGATGCGCGGTTTGTCCATGACCAAGCCGTGGTATTTGAAGCCATTTTCTCTGAGCCAAATTTCTGTAACCTCGCGGTCTTTGGCCTCACGCGCCGTAAAGAAGGTAATGATATTGCCTTCATCGTACCACTTGTTAATGACTTCTCTGGAATTAGGAAATACTTTTGCACCTGGATACAAATGGCTTTCTTCATTTTTAATGTCGTCACAAATGGTACCGTCGATATCTATAAGGAAGATTTTGGTCGGGTTTTCTTCATCTAGGTGCAACTTAGCAACAACAGCATGCTGAATTTTGGTTTGGTCACTTACTTTGCAATTAGGCTCGAGTTCAAATTGTACAACTGAACCTTCACTAACGGCATAGCGTCCGCTTACAATTTTTTTAATTGATAAATCACTGACTTTGTAAGCGCCGTTTTCATTTTCAATAAACCATCCTTCTTCGCTGTTTGGCAGCTGCGGATCGACTAACTGATAACTTAAAATTCCCTTCATAACTCGTATTAAACTACAAAGTTAACAGGATTTTAGATGTGGCTATTTTGAATTGGCCCGAAAGTCTATTTTATAATAGAAAATAGGGAAGAAACCTAGTTGGGTTTTCTGTGAGTAAGGCAAAAAAGTTCCATTCTGTTGATCGATAAAATCTTGATCACTTAATGGTGGTCGATAGGCGAGCGTTAATAAGTTTTTCGTGCCCAAAATATTGACTAAGTCTAAACCGATCTCGTGGGTAACGCGGTCTGCATTCTTGCGCCAAGAAATTTTGAAATCGACACGGAAATAATCATTAAAGATTGAATCATTAAAGCCTTCATCCTGAAAGATAATTTCTTTAGAAGCGTTTGTAGCCTCAATATCTACAATGCCATAGCGCTTGCCCCCTGCTGCGGTAACCTTACCACCAATGCCGATAATGCTGCGCTCGCCAACTTTAAATTCTTTACCCCCCAAGAAATTAACAACATAGGATCCATTGTAAGAGGTATTGCGTAAAATACTATCACTCCCCCTATATTTTGAATCGTAAATAGTACCTGAAAACAAGAAAAAGAAGGACTTGTCAAAATACTTCTGGATGGTAAGTTCTAGACCATAGTTATATCCTGTCCCGTTATTGACCAATGAATCCATAAATAACCTAGAAAAGCCACTACCTACATTGATCATTGAGAAGGAAGAAGGTGCAACGGTTACAGGAATATTGTAGATATATTGGTAATATGCTTCCGTTTTGATGTTGAAACCTTTATTGAAAGACTTCTCGTATCCGATACCCGAATGCGCACTTCTAGAAAAATCCATATTCATATTTCCTGGTTTACCATCTATACTATCCTGATAATAATAAGCATAGGTGTAATATGGCTGAATCATGCTGTGCAAGCCGCCACCAGCAAAAATAGCCTGACCTTTGTCCATGCGGTATTTCCAGCCTAAACGAGGCTCAAACGGACTAATGCTATTTGTCAAGGTGAAGTATTGCGCGTGGATACCAGCAGTGACGTCCATGTGGTCCGAAACGCGCCACTTCCATTGCACAAATGGCTGGATGATAGCCGCCATTCCTCGGTAATTCCAGCGAGTTTCAAAGCCAAGTGCAGCACTATCTAAATTATAAAGACAAGAGTCTCTGAAATCCATTGATATCAAATCGAAACTCAAACCAGCCTTGATCAAATGTTGCTTGTTCAATTTATGATTGATTGCTGTATAACCACTGACTTTCTGGACCTGAAATCCGTAACCCATCATGTAATATTTTTCATCATATTTAATCAATGAATCAGTTGGGTCCAATCTTCTATTCTTTAAATATTCATGACGTGTTCTTTGATTTTCCTGGCTATATGCTAGCGTTGAAGAGATGAAAGTCTTTTCGCTTAAGCTCTTTTTGTAATTCAAACCAGAAGTGATCATGCTTGTTCCAAAATATTGATCGCGGTCACCTTCTCCGTACAAATCTTCGGTATATTGCTTGAAGCCTGAAATTTCAATGGCAATATCTGAATTACCGCCCATTCCGAATAAGGCCAATTGTCCTCCATTTTTGAGAATCCAATTGAATTTAAATGCGCCATCGTAATATTTTGGAATGGCATCGGTACCTAAATTAATGTTCAACTTTTGAAAAATGGTGAGTGTGGAATAACGTCCCATGACCAAATAGCTTGATTTACTGTTCTTGCTCAGCGGCCCTTCTGCCAAAAACTCAGTTCCGAGTAAACCAAATTGGCCGGTGAATTCGTGTTGGTTGTTATTACCACTGCGCAATTTCAAATCAAATACGCCCGATAAGCTATTGCCGTATTCTGCAGGGAAGGCACTCATGAAGAAATCAGAATTACCTAAAATTTTATTATTCAAGAGTGATACCGGACCTCCAGAAGTACCAGAAATGGCAAAGTGATTCGGGTTGGGTATATCGATTCCTTCTACGCGATAAATGACGCCAAGTGGTGAATTTCCACGTACCACGATATCATTACGGGAGTCATCGGCACCATTGACACCAGCAAAATTCGAAGCCATGCGGGCTGGGTCCATCCTCGAGCCCGGATAACGGTTGGTTTCTTCTACACTAAATTGTTGCGCAGACAATACAGCCATTTCATTGAGTACTTCGCCTTGTTTGCGGCCAACAACGCGAACGGCTTGTTGCTCAGATATTTTTTCTTGAAGTGGAATTTGTACAATAAGCTCTCGTCCTGATGTAACCTCCACGGTTAGGGTTCTTGCGTCATAGAAAGGTGCAGAAGCTGCCAATTGGTGTTTTCCTACAGGCACTTTTTGAATGGCAAATGCACCATCGGCATCTGCAGCTCCCATGAATTTTTGCGTGCCTACTTCGATAACAATTTTTGCGCCGGTGAGCGGGTAGTTAGATTCACTGTCGAAAACTTTACCACGAACCGTTTGCGTAGGTAACTGGGCAAAAATGAATAAGTTAACAAAAGAAAATAGCAGTAGTAATTGTAGTTTCATAGTTGGTAATTTGAAAACGAATATAATTAAAATTGCGTACAACCATCAATTCGGAACTTTTGCACGGTTTTTGTCTATTGGGGGTTTATCATTAACTTTAGAAAAAAATAACATGAAAACAATTGCTCTATTTACTATGTTTTTGGTCGCCCAAATGAGTTTTGCCCAAAAAGCAACAATCACTTGGTATACCGACATCAACGAAGCAACGGCTGTTGCCAAAAAAGAAAGCAAGCCCATGATGCTTTTCTTTACCGGCTCTGACTGGTGCGGATGGTGTGTCCGACTTCAAAATGAAGTATTTAAAACTCCAGAATTTGAAGCTTGGGCCAAAGAAAATGTAATTTTAGTTGAACTCGACTTCCCGCGTTCCAAACCACAGACAGAAGCTATTAAAACTCAAAATCGCAATTTACAACAACAATTTGGGGTGCGTGGCTACCCTACATGTTGGTTTGTTCGACCAGAAAAAATGAGCGATGGTAAAAGCAATCTTGTTCAGATTGGTCCAAAAGGATACGAAGCAGGCGGTCCTGTTAATTGGATCAACGGTGCCAACACCATGTTAAAAGCAAACTAAGACTCGAATTTCAAATCTGAAAATTCGTCATATTTAAAACCCCTGGATGCCAAAAAGCGATACAGCTTTTGTTTGCGCGTCCAGGGGTCTTTTTCTTTAGCGAGTTCTCGCCACTTGCGTTCTGCAATTTGCTGCAGTACACCAAAATAATTCTCTTCATCGTACATTTGATGTAATGCCGCTTGGATGAGATCAGGCGCAATTCGCTTCATCTGCAAACCTTCCTTGATTTTATTCACACCCCAATTCTTGATACGCAATTTACCGACAGCATAGGCATGTGCAAAACGCGCATCGTCGAGAAACCGGCTATCGTAGAGTGCCTGAAGAATCTGAATGACTTCGCCATCTTGGGCGCCAAGGCGTTTGAGTTTTTCCACAACCTCATGGCTGCACCGCTCCTGATAAGCACAAAATGCCTCAGTTTTCTGAAGCATTTGTGTGAGGTCATAGGCGCGAGGCGCTGTCATTTAAAATGGGATTTCGTTGTTTTCTTTATCAACGAAAGCGTATTGAAGTAAGTGATGAGCGGTAACGCCGCGCACAGGAATCCAAGTTTTGTACTTGAAGAACCATTTGAGCTGTCGGCTCCAGAAACCGTTTTTGAAGTAGGCTTCTAAATAAGGATGAACCAAAACACTTACACCACGCATTCCGCGGTCATTGATTAGGTAAGCAAGGTTATTCTCTATTTCTTCAGCAAAAAGAATACTGGCTTGAACCTCGCCGCTTCCGTTACAGGTAGGGCATGTTTCATGGGTTTGAATATCCGTTTCTGGACGTACTCGCTGGCGAGTAATTTCGATAATACCAAACTTGGAAGGTGGAATCATGTTGTGCTTGGCACGGTCTGATTTCATAAATTCCTTCATTTTTTCGAAAAGAATCTTATTGTTCTCGCGGTCGTGCATATCGATGAAATCGACACAAATAATGCCGCCCATATCACGAAGCTGCAACACACGTGCAACTTCTTCTGCAGCTTCAATGTTGGTTGCAAGTGCGTTAGACTCTTGGCCGTCGGCTCCTTTGCGATTACCGCTGTTGACGTCTATGACGTGCATGGCTTCGGTGTGTTCGATAATTAAGTAACCACCACTTGGTAAGGGAACTTTTTTACCAAAAAGTGTTTTAATTTGTTTGTTGATGCCGAAGCGCTCAAAAATCTCAATACGGTTGTCATAGTGACGAACGATTTTCTCACGGCCAGGTGCAATTTCAGAAATGTAGTCCTTCATTTGAAGCGCCATGGTTTCGTCGTTGACGTGGATATTGGTAAAATTCCCGTTGAGGAGATCGCGTAGTATAGAATTGGTGGTATTGAGTTCTCCAAGGACGCGTTTAGGTGGTTGTGCACCTTTAAGATTGGCATGGAGCGTACGCCACTTTTCCAACAGACTGCTAAGATCAGCCTCGAGGTCGGCTGTTGATTTATTTTCAGCAACCGTGCGGATAATGACACCAAAATTTTTGGGTTTAATGCGTTCCATGAGGTCTTTGAGGCGCTCTTTTTCAGCACTATCTTTGATTTTTTGGCTGACAGAAATTTTCTCGGAAAAAGGTACGAGCACTAGATAACGACCTGCAAGAGTCACCTCAGAACTAAGGCGGGGGCCTTTTTGTGAGATGGGTTCTTTGGCAACTTGTACAAGAATGGCCTGGGAAGCAGAAAGGGTACTAGATACCTTTCCTTCTTTGGAAATATCTTTCTCTAGTTTAAAATATTGGAGGTCTGCAACGTTTTGTTTTCCGCTGATGCTGTCCTTGACGTATTTTGAAAAAGATACGTATTGAGGCCCGAGGTCATGATAGTGCAAAAAAGCATCTTTTTCATAACCTACATCTACGAAAGCTGCGTTGAGCCCATTGGCTACACGTCGTACCCGTCCGAGATAGACGTCGCCTACGGAGAAGTCAGTGTTGCCGCGGTCTTCGTGCAACTCGATTAACTTCCCGTCGCGTAGCAGTGCTATCCAGACGCCGTTTGAGCGTGCGTCTACAACGAGTTCTAAATTCACTTGAAATTTTTTATAGGATGAAGCAATGAAAGCTCAAAGAAAAATCAATGAGCTCTCTATGCGTTTACATGAAAGAAAAGAAGGATTACTTCTTCTTCTTATGGCGGTTTTTTCTAAGTCTTTTCTTACGCTTGTGCGTCGCCATCTTATGTCTTTTTCTTTTTTTACCACTTGGCATGATGAGAAGGTATTATATGTTAAGTACTTTGTTACAAAAAAAATGCACCCCCGTAAAGGGAGTGCAAAGGTAATACAAATTTCAGAAATAAAGAAAACTTATTTCACTTTCACCTTGTTCTTTACTTCGTCTACAAAGGTTTTAGACGGCTTGAACGATGGAATGTTGTGTGCTGGAATGATGATGGTTGTGTTTTTTGAAATATTACGACCCGTTTTTTGGGCGCGTTCTTTCACTACAAAACTTCCAAACCCACGCAGATACACATTTTTACCGTCGGCCATAGAAGCTTTAATGTTATTCATGAAGGCTTCTACTGCACGGAGTGCTTCTGCTCTTTCCAATCCAGTTTCTTCTGCAATGTTTGCAACGATATCCGCTTTTGTCATATCTCTGAGTTAATTGATTAGGTGATTAATGCGGGTGCAAAAATACGCTGCAGAAAGTATATATGCGTAATTTTCAAGCAAAAAAACTAAAATAAATAATGTTAGCACTTCGAGAGGCCCTACAAATATGGTATTCGATTCACAAAAGAGACCTCCCTTGGAGACACACGCAAGACCCCTACGCTATTTGGCTGAGCGAAATTATTTTGCAACAAACACGCGTCGATCAGGGACTGCCATATTACCAGCGCTTTGTTTCAAATTTCCCAACAGTTCATGTACTTGCCGCTGCCACACAACAAGAAGTTTTGAACTTATGGCAGGGCTTAGGCTATTATAGCCGGGGACGAAATTTACATGCTACAGCCCAGCAAATAGTTGCTGAGTACAATGGGGTTTTTCCAGTGACCTACCAACAATTATTGAAACTCAAGGGCGTTGGGCCATATACGGCGGCTGCAATTGCATCATTCGCTTTTGATTTACCACATGCTGTTGTTGATGGCAATGTTTTGCGCGTATTGAGCCGGTATTTTGGCATTGATTTACCTATTAATGCTGCGGAAGGCAAAGCGGTTTTTGAATATTTAGCCAACGAACTACTTGATCGGCATGCACCTGCTTTACACAACCAAGCGATCATGGAGTTTGGCGCCCTTCAATGCAAACCTGTTTCGCCAAATTGCAAGTGGTGTCCGGTAAGCGACTCGTGTGCGGCTTTCAAAGAAAACAAAGTAGAAATCTTGCCCATCAAATTGAAAAAGACAAAAATCAAAGAACGTTTTTTTGTCTATCATGTGATTGTTAATCAACAACATCGGATTGCTTTTCAGCAAAGAGGCCCCAAAGACATCTGGGAAGGTTTGTTTGAATTCCCCCTTAGAGAATTTGAAGATCAACAAAAAGTAGCAGCATACTTACACAACAAAAAAACAATAGGCAGGCCTTTCAAACACATATTGACACATCAAAAAATCACAGCTCATTTTATAGCCGACAGCGATGAGAATTGGCCTCAATATAACTTTTTATTTTTAGATTTTGCCGACCTCAATACGCATCCGATCCCACGTTTAATCGACAAATTTTTAGATACCTTTGTACAAAATAATTCTGATGTTAAGCCTGCTCAATAAAACCAAAAATAAAATCGGCGCAAGCGTTCGTTTTGTCGCCGCCTCTAAAGACACCAAAGACTTCGAATTCTTTAAAAGCAAGGAGGGCTTTGAATTCGAAATCAAGGAAGGTCAAGACAAAGAAGCGCTTCGCATTCATGGCCACACCATTGAAAAACACCTGCATGACGCCATTCCAAGCCTAAAAATTGAGAATGGGAGTACAGAGGAGGCTTACGCATTAACCGAAGGGTTATTGCTCTCTAGTTACCGTTTTATCCAACATTTTAGCAAACCAGAACAACCTGTTTTCAAAGAAGTTCTAGTCGCTCCTCATACAACAGCCGCTCAAATTACAGAACTCGAAAACATCACAAAAGCTGTATTCAAAGCCAGAGACTTAGTCAATACACCGGTTTCGCATCTAAATGCGGAGCAATTGGCTGCTGCCGTTGTTCAAATGGGCGCAGAGGCTCATTTCGATGTCAAAGTATTAGAAGAGACGCAAATCGAAACGCTCAAAATGGGCGGTTTGTTAGCCGTAAACAAAGGCTCCATTGATCCTCCAACCTTTACCATTGCTGAATACAATCCTAAAAATGCCAAAAATAAAAAACCAATTGTTTTGGTAGGAAAAGGGGTTGTTTACGACACAGGTGGCCTGAGCCTTAAACCGACACCGGGCAGTATGGATACCATGAAAGGCGATATGGCCGGTGCCGCAACAATGGCCGCGGTGGTTTATCTTGCAGCGCTTCAAAAACTGCCCGTGCATTTGGTCGCGCTTTTGCCTGCAACCGATAACCGCCCCGGCGGAAACGCATATGCGCCAGGAGATGTCATCACAATGTTCGATGGAACTACCGTCGAAGTGCTCAATACGGATGCAGAAGGCCGTATGATTTTGGCCGATGCGCTTGCATACTCAAAGAAATTTGATCCGGAATTGGTCATTGATGCAGCGACTCTTACGGGTGCTGCGTTGCGTGCCATTGGCACTGAAGCAAGCGTTATCATGGGCAATGCCCCGGACACAACATTCGAACAGCTAGAAAAAAGTGCAAATGCTGTGCACGAGCGCGTCGTTCGTTTTCCATTTTGGAACGACTACAAAAAACACATGAAATCTAAAATCGCTGACCTGAAAAATATAGGTGGCCCAAATGCCGGCATGATCTCAGCTGGTAAATTTTTAGAGCATTTTGTCAAAGCACCATACATCCACATGGATATCGCAGGTCCAGCTTGGCTAGACGCGCCTGAGAACTACAAAGGCGATGGCGGAACAGGTGCAGGAGTTCGCTTGCTTTATCATTTTCTTAAAAACCAAACAAACTAATGGATAAAGACACCAAAGAAAAAGAACTCAAAGACCAAATAACCAAGCCGCTAATAAAAGTGGGTATTACAATTGGTGATCTCAATGGAATTGGGCCAGAAATCATTGTTAAAGCCCTCAGAGACAACCGCATTTTAGCTGATTTCGTCCCTATTGTCTACGGATCCAATAAAGTAATTAGCCATTATAAAAAGGCGCTCAATCTTCAAGATTTCAACTACCTATCTTGTAAAACAGCTGCAGACATTCATGCCAAAAAAGTGAATATCATCAATGTATGGCAAGAAGAAACACAAATAGAACCAGGCGTCTCTGGCGCCGAAGGTGGAAAATACGCATTGCTTTCATTGGAGGCGGCAACAAAAGACCTCGCTGAAGGTAAAATAGATGTGCTTGTTACAGCTCCTTTTTCAAAAGAAAATGTAGCCGAAGCCGGTTTTAATTTTCCAGGGCATACCGAATATCTTGCCGAGATGTCGGGAGCCAAAGATGCACTGATGATTTTGGTTTCCGGAAGCTTGCGCGTTGCGCTTGTAACGACACATATCCCGATCAAAGAGATTTCAGAGAAACTCAAAAAGGAGCTCATTGTTTCAAAAATTCAAGCATTTGAACAAAGTCTGAAAAAAGATTTTGGGATAATCAAACCAAGAATTGCCGTATTCGGACTCAATCCACACGCCGGTGAAAACGGCAAAATTGGCGAAGAAGAACAACAAACAATTATACCGGCCATTCAGGCGGCGAAACAAAACGGGGTCATAGCTTTTGGCCCTTATCCGGCCGATGGCTTTTTCGGCTCACCGCTCCGCAATCAATTCGATGGCGTATTAGCCATGTATCACGACCAAGGCCTTGCCGCATTTAAGGCGCTTTGTTTTGAAGACGGCGTCAATTACACCGCTGGGCTTCCTATTGTCAGAACAAGTCCTGATCATGGCACCGCTTTCGATATCGCAGGTCAATTAATCGCCGATGAACAAAGTTTGCGCAGCGCCATATATCTTGCCATAGACATCTATCGAAATCGTAAAATTCACAAAGAAAGTAACGCCAATCCATTGGCCTTTTCAAATGAAGAGAAAGGTAAAAAGGACTAATAGGATCACATCCTATTTTAAAAATCCAAATTAATTCCTTAATTTTGCCCTTTCGTTTTCGTTAGTGAAACATTCATCATGAAAAGTCCGTTCGTTATACCCTTCGTTGGATTAAAGCTTGGTCTTCATGAATTTGAGTTTGACATTGACAAATCGTTCTTTGAATCATTGCCTTATTCACTCATCGAAGATGGTCGCTTATCAGCCTTTCTCGAGTTGGAAAAGAAAGAAACGATGCTTATTGCCAATTTGGAAATCGTCGGCTATATCTTTACAACTTGTGACCGCTGTACCGAACCGCTTAGTCAAGAAATAGAAGGAGAATTTACCCTCTACTATACATTTGGCAAAGAAGAATCTGAGGATGAAAACCTGATTATATTGGCTCCGGAAAGCTATCAAATCGATATCTCTCAGCCGCTGTACGAACTCATCAGTCTTTCAATGCCAGCTAAGTTGGTACACGAAGAAGGCGAATGCAATGAAGAAATGGTAGCCTTGCTGGCCAAATATCAGCAACCTTTAACCAATTCAAAGCCCGATCAAGACGACATTGACCCACGTTGGTCTGCACTTAAGAATTTAAATTAAATAGATATAAATTAATATAAAATGGCGCATCCTAAACGAAGAATATCGACCACACGTCGTGACAAACGTAGAACGCACAAAAAAGCGACTGCTAATAATGTTGCTACTTGCCCTACAACAGGTCAACCGCACCTGTTTCACCATGCACACTGGCATGAAGGCAAACTTTACTACAAAGGTAAAGTAGTTGCAGAAAAAATGACTGACTCCGTAGAGGAGGCACAGTAAGCTCTAATTTTCTCCCATGAAGATTGGGCTTGATGTCTCCGGTGGCGATTTCGCTCCGCAAGCGACAATCGATGGTGCATTATTAGCCAAGCATGATTTGGGTAATGATGTCACTTTTGTGTTATTTGGTGACGAACTCACAATTCAAAAAGAATTAGCGAGCCGTAACCAAAGTGCAGATTCATTCGAAATCATTCATGCGCCTGAGGTCATCACCTATCACGATCATCCTACCAAAGCACTTCCAAGAAAACCCAATAGCTCAATTGCTGTTGGGTTTGATATGTTAGCCAAAGGCTTCATAGATGTTTTTGCCAGTAATGGCAACACAGGCGCCATGCTTGTTGGGTCCATGTTCAAGCTCAACACAATTCCCGGTGTTATTCGACCTTGTATTACTTCTACGCTTCCTACCATCAGTGGGGGTAAGTCAGTTTTATTAGATGTTGGATCCAATGCCGATTGTAAATCAGATGTGCTACAACAATTTGCAGTGCTTGGCGCTGTATATGCCGAAAATATTTTGGGCTTAGCAAAGCCCAAAGTTGCCCTTCTCAATATCGGAGAAGAAGACTCAAAAGGGAATTTACTTTCTATTGCTACCTATAAATTACTAGCCGAAACAGAAGAGCTTAATTTCATTGGCAATATTGAAGGGCGCGATATTTTCACTGGTGTGGCAGATGTCATCGTTTGCGACGGTTTTACGGGCAATATCGTACTTAAAGAAGCTGAGGGGATCTTTACCCTTATGAAAAAACGGGGCATTAAAGACGAATACTTTGATCGCTTTAATTACGAAAACTATGGAGGAACGCCCATTCTTGGCGTCAAAGGAAATGCCATAATTGGCCACGGTATTTCCAACGATATTGCCGTGAAAAACATGCTCCTTCATGCACACGAAGTTGTGCGTACTGAATTAACCGAAAAAATAAACGAAGCATTTAAATAACATGGGTAAAATTACCGCTGCTATTACTGCAGTTCAGGGCTATGTGCCTGAACATATCTTATCCAACGAAGATCTCGCTAAACTTGTTGATACCTCTGACGAATGGATTACTACCCGCACAGGCATAAAGGAACGACGCATCATGAAAGATGGCGCGAGCTCAGACATGGCGGCTGCGGCAGTTCAGGAACTACTCGATAAAAAAGGAATTGATCCATTGGATATCGAACTCGTCATTGTCGGTACCGTAACACCTGACCACCCCTTTCCAAGCACAGCCAATATTGTTTGTGATAAAGTTGGAATGAAAAACGCTTGGAGTTACGACGTCAATGCAGCTTGTTCAGGTTTTTTGTATGCACTTTCAACCGGAGCTCAATTCATTGAATCTGGCAAACACAAAAAAGTAATCGTTGTCGGGGTCGATAAAATGACCTCCATCATAGACTACCAAGACCGCACAACCTGTGTGATTTTCGGCGATGGTGCCGGAGCTGTGTTACTAGAGCCAAATGAAGAAGGAAATGGCCTAATGGACTTTATTTTGCGCAGCGATGGCTCGGGTAGACAGTATCTTCAGCAACCCGCCGGAGGCTCCCACATGCCGGCCTCAAAAGAGACTGTAGAAAACAGACTGCACTATGTCAAACAGGAAGGGCAAGCTGTTTTTAAATTTGCAGTCACCAACATGGCTGATGTTTCTGCTGAAATCATGGAACGCAACAACCTAACGTCTGATGACGTGAGCTGGTTAGTCCCGCATCAGGCCAATTTGCGCATCATAGATGCCACTGCAAACCGCATGGGTCTCACTAAAGAAAAAGTAATGATCAATATTCAGCGTTACGGCAACACAACTGCAGGAACACTTCCACTTTGCCTTTGGGACTATGAAAAACAACTCAAAAAAGGAGATGTCATCATTTTATCGGCATTTGGCGGAGGCTTTACTTGGGGAGCAATCTACCTCAAGTGGGCATATAATTCATAAATAAATTAACTTTGAAAAAAATTTCGCAATGAATTTAGAAGAAATCAAAGATCTCATCAAATTAGTATCCAAGTCTGGCCTTGGAAAAGTTGAAATCGAAAGAGAAGGTTTTCGCATTTCAATTAAAGGAAGCCAATCTGAACAAATCATGGTTCAAGCTACTCCTATGACGGCCACACCTGCTCCTGTAGCTTCCATAGCTGCTGTACCAGCAGCTGCAAGCAGCACCCCAGCAGCAGCTGTCGAGGCAAGCACCGATGACAGCAAGTACATCACCGTTAAATCGCCTATGATCGGTACTTTTTACCGCACACCAGGACCTGACAAAGATCCTTTTGTAAACGTTGGAGACAGCATTCAAAAAGGCGACAAAGTTTGTATCATCGAAGCAATGAAAACCTTTAATGAAATTGAAGCAGAAGTTTCTGGTAAAATTGTCAAAGTATTAGTTGACAATGCGAGTCCCGTAGATTACGATCAACCATTATTCCTGGTAGATCCAGCTTAAAAACAACCTTATGTTTAAGAAAATATTAATTGCTAATCGCGGTGAAATCGCTTTGCGCGTGATCCGTACTTGCAAAGAAATGGGTATCAAAACGGTGGCCGTTTACTCTACCGCCGATAAAGATAGCCTTCCGGTGCGCTTCGCCGATGAAGCCGTATGTATTGGCCCGCCTATTAGTGCTCAGTCGTACTTAAGTATTCCAAACATCATTGCGGCAGCTGAAATTACCAACGCCGATGCCATACATCCTGGGTATGGGTTCCTTTCTGAAAACGAAAAATTTTCGAAAGTTTGTCAGGAACACGGCATCAAATTCATTGGCGCGCTTCCTGAGCAAATTGCCGGAATGGGAGACAAAGCCACTGCAAAAGCGACCATGCTTGCTGCAGGTGTGCCTTGTATTCCTGGTTCCGCAGGCTTACTTAAGGACCTCGACGATGCATTTGCTGCCGCAGAATTAGTTAAATATCCGATTATCCTAAAAGCCACAGCTGGTGGTGGAGGTAAAGGAATGCGCATTGTCTGGACCAAAGATGATATGGAAGCCGCCTGGGATTCAGCTCGTCAAGAAGCAGGTGCTGCTTTTGGCAACGATGGAATTTACATGGAAAAATTCATTGAAGAACCGCGTCATATCGAAATTCAAATTGCTGGAGATCAATACGGTAATGCTTGTCATCTCTCAGAACGCGACTGCTCTATTCAACGTCGTCACCAAAAACTAGTTGAAGAAACACCATCTCCATTCATGACTGACGAACTCAGAGAAAGAATGGGAGAAGCTGCCATCAAAGCAGCCAAGGCTGTGAAGTATGAGGGTGTAGGAACCGTAGAATTTCTCGTCGACAAAAACCGAGATTTCTACTTTATGGAAATGAATACCCGTATCCAAGTAGAACACACCATTACCGAAGAGGTCATCAATTTTGACCTCATCAAAGAACAGATCAAAATTGCAGCTGGCGAAAAAATCTCAGGTAAAAATTATTACCCAACCATGCATGCCATTCAGTGTCGAATCAACGCTGAAGACCCTTATGCCGATTTTCGTCCAAGCCCAGGCAAAATCACCGACTATCACTGCCCTGGTGGCCACGGCGTCCGCATCGATGCACACGTGTACGCAGGATATTCTATTCCGCCACATTATGACTCCATGATTTCAAAACTTATCGTCGTGGCGCAAACCCGAGAAGAAGCTATATTAAAAATGAAGCGTGCACTCAACGAGTATGTGATTGGCGGCGTCAAAACAACCATTCCTTTTCATCAAAAACTCATGGAAAACCCTGATTTCAATGCAGGAAATTTTACTACAAAATTCATGGAATCATTCGAATTTTAAAAAAAGGTTTCTTCTGAACCTTTTTTATTTGTCAAAAGGCAACGTATAAATTGGTAATTCGTTATGATATTGCTAAATTTAGCAAGCCAAAACTAAATTAACAAAAACTACTGCCTGTCATGCGCGTTATTGCCTTTATGGTGTTGTTTCTCTTCTCAGCCACTCAGGGCTTTGCACAGTATTGTACCCCTCCAAGTAGTACCACTGCAATCACCCCAACAAGCACACCGCAAACAACCGCGACTTTCCCAGCAGGAACCGCCCCTGTCTTTACTTTTACCGCTACCGCAGGTTGTACCTATACATTTACCACTTGTGGGCTCAGCTCAGTTGACACCTATCTTCGTATTTATAATTCAAACACAACCCTTGTACAAGGCTGGGATGATGGTTGTGGTGTTGGATTCTGTCCAGGCGGTTGCCAAACGCCCGCATCATGGATTTGTCTCACAAGTGGCGCTTACAGCATCCAGCTATCGCAATATTTTTGCGGTCCATTAATAGGTCCTGCATCAATGACTTACTCCGTGAGTTGTCCAACCCCACCTTGTACGAACCCTATAGTGAATGCCGGGCCTGATGTCATTATTTGTGCCGGCGCTTCTGGCCAGTTAAGCGGAACAGTTACCGCAGGCTCAACCGGCTCTGGTGGAACCGGCTCGGCAATGACTGTCACCATTAGCAGTGGTGGTTTCCTTGATATGGTTTCTTGGACGATCACCAACGCCGCCGGAACGGTAGTCGGATCCGGAGGGCCTTATGCGCTTGGTTCAACAAATACAGTTACTATCGCAGCTCCAGGAGCTGGCCCTTACAGCTTTTATTTAGAAACCTTAGGGTTTTGGTGCGATAACAATCCAAATTACAACATTTCGTGTAACGGCACATCTGTTTTAAGCGGAACCCTCGGGCCATGTACCTCTACCACGATTTCAGTTGCTTCGTGCACCGGCTCACCCAGCACGGCTCCAATTACCTATGCCTGGACTCCCGCTACAAACCTCAGTTCAACAACAATTTTGAACCCAACGGCAAGCCCATCCGTAACCACCACCTACACCCTTACAGCCACGCAGGGTACTTGTACTGGCCAAGACCAAATGACCGTTTATGTGAACCCGCTTCCTACCGTTAATGCAGGTCCTGATATCTCACTTTGTAGTGGTCAAGGTTCTGCCACCTTAACTGGAACTGCATCTGCTACTGGTGGATTCACGGGCCCAATTACAGTTAACATTTTCAGTGGTAGTAACCTCGATGAAACAACTTGGACCATGACCAATTCCCTTGGAGCTGTTGTCGGTTCAGGAGGTCCGTATGCTACAGGTTCGAACAACACGGTTACGATCAATAACCCTACCAATCCTCCTTTTACATTTACCCTTGAAACGCAAGGTCCATCGAATGCCAACGTTGCGGGTTATAATATTTTATGTGGAGGCCTAACTGGTACCTCAATAAGTGGAGGACTTGCTATTTTAACTGGAGGGCAAACCGTTACTATTCCAATTGCAGGTTGCGCAGGGACAGTTACACCAACCGTAACTTGGAGTCCGAGTGCCACACTTTCTAGCACCAATACACTCACTACAACTGCAAGCCCAACAACAACAACAACCTATACCTTAACAGCCACTGCAAATGGCTGTACCAACCAAGACCAAGTAGTAGTTACTATTGCTAACCCACCAACAGTAAGTGTAAATAATACTTCTATCTGTAGTGGTCAGAGTGCGACGCTCACGGCTACGCCGTCAAGTACTGGCGGCACCTATTTGTGGTCTCCCGGCGGTCAAACTACCCAAAGTATTACAGTTAGCCCTACAGCAACCACTTCGTACAGTGTAGTATATACTTTGAATGGTTGCGCCTCATTAAGTGCAACAGGTACAGTTACTGTTACGCCAAGCCCCACAATCAGTATTGCACCTGTTACGTTTTGCCCCGGATCAGCAGTGACACTCACCGCAACAGCTTCTCCTTCTGGTGGGTCGTTCTTATGGAATCCAGGTGGGCAAACCACCAGTAGCATTACTGTATCGCCAACTGCCACAACCAACTATTTAGTTAATTACACCGTGCCGGGCTGCCCCTCCGGAACAGCAACCGGAACCGCTACGCTCGCCAATACCCTAGATTGGGCTAATGTTCAGTGGCCAGGTGTATCAACTATTTGCCAAGGTCAATCACTCACCATTTTCGGTCAGGTATTCGAAAATAACCTCACAAACCCAGCGGGTCAAGCGGCAGGAATCTCGGTCTCTTATGGACTATCCACATCAAATACCAACCCAGCAACATGGCCTGCAAGTGCTTGGACCAGTGCCGCCTACAATCCTTTCTCCTCAACCAACCCAAATAACGACGAATATATGGGTACTTTATCTGGATTAAGTCCTGGCACCTATTACTATTCATTCAGTTACACTTACAACGGTTGTATAGTTTACGGGGGATACAACACCAGTGGAGGTGGTTTTTGGAATGGTACAAGCAATGTTAACGGCGTTGTTACAGTAACGGCAAATGTCTCGCCTACCTTTACCCAGGTTGCAGCAATTTGTTCTGGAACGCCCCTTGCTGCCTTGCCAACAACCTCCAATAACGGAATTACCGGTACTTGGAGCCCTGCACTCAGCAATACCCAAACCACAATCTATACTTTTACGCCTACTGCCGGTCTATGTGCTACAACCACCACAATGACTATTACTGTAAACCCATTGCCAGCAGCGGGCATCACCAACAACAGCAATAGCACAATTCTTACATGTTCACAACCAAATATTTCCTTAACAGGCACCGGTGGTGGCACCTATTCATGGTCTAACGGAACAACTATTGTTGGGACCAATGCAGCCATTAATATCAGTAATCCGGGCAACTACACCCTAACTGTGAGCAATTCTAACAATTGTACTGCGACCTCAAGTATTAATATCACGCAAAATATCACCCCTCCGACTGCAAACATTGTGAATAGTGCCACTGTATTAACTTGCGCTACAACATCCATCACGCTCACTGCCTCTGGTGGTGGCACCTACTCATGGAGCAACGGCACAAGTGTGGTTGGCACAAATTCAATACTAACTGTTTCTTCACCTGGCACTTATACCGTTACTGTTACAAGTGCTAATGGTTGTACCAACACGACGAGCACTACTATTACCCAAAATACCACTGCTCCAAACGCTGCAATCACTAATATTAGTGGAACCACTATTCTCACTTGTAATACACCAACCATTGACTTGGACGCCTCTGGTGGGTCTTCCTATTCTTGGAGCAATGGAACAACGGCCGTCGGATCAACTGCTGCGCTTTCTGTGACAGCGCCAGGAACCTACACTGTTACTGTAACGGCAACAAATGGTTGTACAAGTACTTCTTCACTTTCCATTACAGAAAATACTACACTTCCTGCCATTAATATTACTTCCTCAAACGGAACAGTAATTAATTGTACGATTACCTCCATTAATTTAACAGCAACCGGAGGTGGCACCTACGAATGGGAATCAAACGGAACTATTTTAGGAACAAACGCGCTGCTGAATGTTACAATCCAAGGAATATACACTGTGACAGTCACAGGTACAAATGGTTGCATCAACTCAGCTAACTTCAACATTACCCAAGACCTCAACGCGCCAACATCATCTATATCAAGTAGTGTTGCTTCAAACATACTCACTTGTAATACCACAAGTATCATATTAACTGCTGCAGGCAATGGTAACTACTCTTGGACTCAAGGAGGAAATAATCTAGGTTCAACTGGAACCCTCAACGTAAGTGCCCCCGGAACCTATAATTTATTGGTCACAGCAGCAAACGGCTGTTCAGCCATTTCGAGCGTTTCAATCACTCAAAACATTTCAGCACCTTCAGTAAATATCAATAATACCACGGGCTCTTCAGTGCTCACATGTGCGACCACAAGTATCACATTGGTGGCAAGCGGCGGCGTTTCCTATTCATGGTCAAACGGGACAACTGTCATTGGAACCAACGCAACTTTAATTGTCACAGCGCCTGGTACCTACACCGTAACCGCAACCGGAGCAAATGGATGTACGGCTACTTCGAGCAGCACAATTACACAAAATACCACTGCGCCCACCGTGAGCATTTCCAATACTACAGGTGTTTCAGTGCTAAACTGTACCACCACTAGCATTAACTTACAAGCAAGCGGCGGCGTTCCCTATTCTTGGTCGAATGGGACAACTACAGTTGGATCAAACGCTTCACTAAGTGTAACCAGTCCCGGTACTTATACCGTTACAGCTACTGGCAGCAATGGCTGTACGGCAGCAGCTAGTACGACGATCACTCAAACTGTAGTTGCACCAACAGCAGCTATTTCAAATAGTCCCAATACAAATGAACTCAATTGCGCAACAACCTCAATTGCGCTTACGGCATCTGGTGGCGGAACCTACTCTTGGTCTAATGGCACAAGTGTCGTTGGCACGAATGCCAATTTAACTGTAACCACCCCAGGTACTTACACCGTTACTGTGACTGGTTCGAACGGCTGTACGGCCACAGCAAGTAGTACGATTACCCAAAATACTAGTTTGCCTACCCCTGCAATAAGTTCGAATTTGAACACCACAATGCTCTCATGTACAAATAATTCGCTCCTTTTAACCGCAACTGGAGGAGTGAGCTATTCATGGAGTAACGGCACTACCGTAGTTGGAACTAATGCAACACTTAGCGTTTCTACACCGGGGACTTATACCGTAACTGTAACAGGATCAAACGGATGTACAGCCACAGCAAGCGCTACGATTACGCAAAACAACCAAGCACCAACTGTTTCGATCAATCCTACTTTGAATGGTATTTTAACTTGTGCGAACACCACATTAACCTTAACCGGTAGTTCATCAACAGGAAGCGGTACTGCGACATGGCTCAATGGATCCACCGTCCTAAGTACAGGACCAATTGCAGGTGTAGGCAACGTTGCCAATTTAGTCGTCAACACCCCCGGTACATACACACTCAACATTACCGAAACGAATGGTTGTCTCGGAACCGCCAATTATATTGTGACTCAAAATATCACGGTTCCAACTGCCGCAATTTCCAACAACAGCAATACAACTACGTTGACCTGTAGTCAAACGAGTATTTCAGTAAGTGCCTCAGGTGGAAATTCGTATTCATGGTCAAACGGCACAAGTGCAGTTGGCAATACTTCAAATCTGAGCATTTCAACACCAGGAACTTACACAGTAACGGCTACAGGTACAAACGGTTGTCAAGGCACAGAAGTGCTAACAATTACTCAGAATATTGCTGCGCCAACTGCTGGAATAACCAACAATACCTCAGCTACCCAACTTACCTGTACCATAACAAGTATCTCACTTACTGCAACTGGCGGCGGCACCTATTCTTGGTCAAATGGCACAAGTGTGGTAGGAACAAATGCGAACCTAACTGTTACTTCACCGGGTACCTATACCGTTACTGTTACGAATACTACAAATGGCTGTACGAGTACCAGTGCGATTACCATCACACAAAATATTTTAGTGCCATCCGTTACAATTTCGAATACACCAAATACAACCGTTCTGAATTGTACAACAACAAGTATCAACCTGACAGCAACCGGAGGTGGCGCTTACACATGGATTTCATTGGGCAATAACCTCGGGTCAAATTCGAGTTTAATCGTCACAACACCAGGCACATACACAGTTACAGTTACAGGGGCCAACGGCTGTACGGCAACTGCCAACGCTGTCATTACCCAAAATACCAGCGCACCTACAGCTGCAATTACTTCTGTCCCGAATACCAGTATTTTGACGTGTTCTACAACGAGCATCAGCCTTTCAGCAACTGGCGGCACCAGTTATTCTTGGTCTAACGGGACAAATACCGTTGGTACCAGCGCAGTTTTAAACGTGACTACTCCAGGCACCTACACCGTAACTGTAACAGGAGCCAATGGTTGTACAGCAACAGCCAGTAGTGCCATTACACAGAACATTACTGCACCAGTTGCAGCCATTACCAATTCTTCGAATACAACTATCCTTACTTGTTCACAGACCAGCATTGCAGTAACTGCAACTGGAGGCACAAGCTATTCTTGGTCCAATGGCACAACAAATGTCAGTGCTTTAGCTGCTTTATCGATCACGACACCCGGTACATACACGGTCACAGCTACCGCCGCAAATGGCTGTACAGACACAGAGGTTATTACGATAACCCAAAATATTGTGCCTCCAACAGCTGCCATTACAAATGCAACGGCAACAACAATTTTAGACTGCAATGCCGCTAACATTACACTTAATGCGGGTGGAGGTGTTTCATATTCATGGGCAAATGGCGCAACCAATCTAGGCTCAAATGCTTCTATTACTGTCAATACGGCTGGGACCTATGTGCTTACCGCTACCGCCGCTAATGGTTGTACGGATACCGAATCAATAACGATTACTTCACAAGCGAACACAAACCCAACATTTAATCCGATCGCAGCTATCTGTACAGGAGGCACCATTAACTTGCCGAGCAGCTCCACAAATGGCGTGAACGGTACTTGGAGCCCTGCCGTCAATAATTTAGCTACAACAACTTATACATTCACCCCAGCAGCTGGTGTTTGTGCAAATACCGCAACCCTCTCGGTGACAGTCAATCCATATCCAACAATAAGCGCCTCAAATGATACCATTTGTACCGGCGCAAATGGCACCATCACAACTCAAATCGACCTTATAGGTGGAACATACACTTGGCTAAATAATTCAAATACGCAAGCCAACCTAACAACCAACCCAAATATCACAACAAACTATACCGTCATCTATAACTTAGCTGGTTGTAACGACACGGTAACTGCTCAAATTGTAGTCAATCCTGTTCCTGTCGTTCAGGTACAAAATACAACAATTTGCGCAGGGCAAACTGGTCAACTAATTGCCAGTGCCAACTTGCCAAATGGACAATTTGTTTGGGCCAACGGCAGCAACAATGATACGATATCACTTAGCCCACTCAATACAGTGACGCAAAATGTCACCTATTCACTAAATGGCTGTACGTCTTTGCCCGCCACTGCAACCTTAACAGTTAATCCAGTACCAAGCATCACAATGAACAACCAAACGATTTGCGCTGGTGACCCAGTCACTATGCAAGCAGTTGCCAATCCAGCAGGAATTTATTACTGGGGGCCAAACGCTGTACAAGGGATTGCCTCGAATACATTCGTGCCGGCACAAGATTCTACTATTCAAGTATTCAATGTATTAAATGGTTGTTCATCTGATACAATTCAAGCGAATATCACCGTCACACCTCTCCCAATAAGTACATTCAGTGCAAATATGCTACAAGGATGCGTGCCGTTAACTGTTGACTTTAGTGCCGACGTTGCAAATAATGCAAGCTATGCATGGCAAACAAGCAATCAACTCACTGCCAGTGGAGCCAATGTTAATATGAACTTCCAAACTGCTGGCAACTTTTCTGTTACACTGACAACAACTTTAAATGGTTGTTCGAGTTCCACCACTGTTGCGAATATGATTGCGGTTGATAATTACCCAGTTGCAGCTTTTGAACCTTCGTCTCAAGTTTTCACAGAACCAAATCAATCCATATCTTTTTGGAATAGTTCAGTTGGTGCTAGTAATTATACCTGGGAATTTGGTGATGGTGGTTCTTCGAATGAAGTTGGTCCTTCTCATATTTTCAATAGTGATGAAGAAGGTGCTACCGTGGTGCTTTACGCGTACTCTAACTTGGGTTGTTCAGATACTGCAAGTTTCTATATTGGTTTTGATCCAGGGTTAGTTTATTATATTCCCAATACATTTACTCCAGATGGCGATCAATTCAATCAAACATTTAGACCTATCTTTACATCCGGTATTGACCCATATAACTATCAAATGTTAATTTACAACCGTTGGGGAGAGGTTATTTTTGAATCTCAAAATCCAGATTTTGGTTGGGATGGTTCTTATACCGAGAAAGGCAACCCCTGCCAAATTGGCACGTATACCTATATTGTAACCGTCAAACTGCCAAATGTCGATAAACGACAAACAATACATGGGCATGTCAATATAATTAGATAATGAAAAAATTACTACTTATTGTCTTTGTAGGACTGTCTTTTTTAAGAGGCTTTTCTCAAGGAACTCCAATTAGTGTTGGCACCCAAATCAACACTTTTACAAGTATGATCCGAGGGTACCATTTCACGGCTCCAACTAGCTTTACTATCTGCGGTCTATATATCCCGCCAGATGCCAACCCAACCGGCACGCAAACTATTCGTGTTGTGCGGTTCACTGCAGGCCCTCCTCCAGCTTTTGCCGCAACTACGAATAGCTTTATTCAACTCTTTACCATTACAAATGCACCAGCCACACAAGTTGTGCCGTGTAATATTCCAGTTGCTGCTGGTGAAATAATAGGTGTTTATGGAGCCCGAGGCGCCAACTGTGTCAATAGCTATGGCCCTACCAACTTCGTAACAAGTATCAATGGTTTCAATACAACATTACAACGCAGTGGAATGCAATCTTGTCCTGCCGGGACCGGAGCGGCTATGGCCAACATTTGGTCCGAGGTCAATTACAATATTGGGCGTATCAGTATGTATATCAATTGTTGTCAGACGCCAACCCTTACAGCTAGTAATACAAGTCCGATCTGTAGCGGGCAGCCATTGAATTTTAGCGCTACTCCAAACCCGACGGGTAACAATTATACTTGGTCCTGGACAGGCCCAAATAGCTTTACATCTACGCAACAAAATCCTACAATAGCTAGCCCTACACTACTTGCAGCCGGGACCTACACCGTCACGCTTACTGTCCCGAACTGTGGTACGGTGAATGCAACAACCAGTGTAACCGTGAATCCTGGGCCAACCGTCAACGTCAGTCCAATTACCATTTGCGCAGGGGGCACAGGCACACTCACCGCCAGCTCACCAACCACCGGAGGTACTTTCAGTTGGTCACTAAATGGCAATCCAATAGGTACTGGTCCTACTATTTCTGTGTCTCCGACAACAACTACCACCTACACCGTTGCTTACACTGTTGCAGGGTGCACCGGAACTAGCAACGTTACTGTAACCGTCGAGGCAACTCCACAACCAACCGTAACCACAGATTCTGTGTGTGTCGGAACGGCAGGTACATTATACGTAAACAATGTAAGCGCAGGAGGCACCTATCTTTGGAATACAGGCGCAACTACGGCTTCATTAAATGCAAGCCCAACGGCAACCACAACCTACAGTGTTGTTTATACAAGTTCAAATGGATGTGCATCACCAAGTGTTTCAGGAACAATTTTTGTGAAACCTTACCCAGTCGTATCACTCTCCAACGACACCCTTTGTTTTGGTAGTTCAACCACCTTGCAAGCGTCAGTTGACCTTTCAGGAGGTACTTACAGCTGGACACCTCTCGCAAGTCCTGGGTCTAGTATCACCGTAACACCGGCTGCAACAACAACCTATACAGTCATTTATAACCTGCAAGGTTGTCAAGATACCGCAAGTGCTACGGTTCTTGTAAATCCTATTCCAGTAGCACAGACATCAAATGCCGTCATGTGCTTTGGAGATGTCATAGACCTCATTGCCACGGCAAATTTACCCGGAGGTAGCTTTTTATGGTCCACAAACGATACAAACGATACCATTTCTATTAGCCCAGCTAGCACAACAAGTTTTAGTGTGACTTATACCCTTAACAATTGTACCAGCCCGGCTGCCACAGCTCAAGTTACTGTTAATCCGATCCCAGTAGTAGCACTAACGAGCGCCACCATTTGTGAAACAGATCCGGTTACCCTTATTGCCACACCAGATTTAATCGGCGGGACCTACGCTTGGGGGCCTAATGGCATCGCTGGCGGGCCTAATCAAACATTTACACCCCTACAAGACACCACTTTAAGTGTGATTTATACAATCAACAATTGCCCAAGCCTACCCGCAACTGGCACAGTTACGGTAAATCCACTTCCGGTTGTTACCTTCAGTGCAAATCCTGTAGAAGGATGTGCGCCATTGGGCGTTACGCTTACTGCCGACGACCAAACGAACGCCACCTACAATTGGTCTACAAGTAACGGACTTTCCGCATCTGGTGTTGCGCCTACAATAGTTTTCCCAAATGGCGGAACCTTCGACGTGTCCTTGGCTGCAACTACCGCAAATGGCTGTTATGATACACAGACTGAGTTAGCCTATATTTACGTTGAAAACCTACCAGTTGCAGCATTTGAATCGCCAATTAGCGTATTTACCCAAGAAGCGCAGTACGTGATGTTCACCAACCTTTCCACCGGCGCGACCAACTACGTTTGGGACTTTGGAGATGGCCAATTTGCTTACGATTTCGAGCCCTCGCATGTGTTCCAAAGTACAATGAACGGTTATACCATTACACTTACGGCACTCACTGATTTACAATGTGCAGACGCCACATCTGTCAGTATTGGTTACCAATACAACGAGTTGCTCTACATACCAAATAGCTTTACCCCAGATGGCGACCAAAACAACCAAGTCTTTTGTCCCGTGTTTTTCTCGGGTTATGATCCACAGAACTATGAATTCACTGTTTATAACCGTTGGGGAGAAGTGATTTTTGAAAGTCATAATGCTTTGGTCGGCTGGGATGGCACCTACGGACCAGATGGCCTTGCTGCTCCAAGTGGCGTTTATACTTACCGCATCTTGTACAAAAATCCGGACCTAGACGAACGCAAGATATTGACCGGACACGTCAACCTACTCCGCTAATAAATAGAAAACTCTATCTTTGGGCCTGATCGGCTCATGAAAGAACGCAGTTTTTATTCCAATTTATTCTTTTCACTAGGGCTCAACCTATTGGTCAAACCATTGGCCATCTTCCTCATTGATGCCGCAGTTCAAAATGAAGTGGGTGCTGAATATGGATTATACTTTGCGGTTTTCAACCTAAGCTTGATATTCTCAATCCTCTTTGATCTTGGTATCAACAACCTAAGTACCAAAGAAGCTTCTCAAAATATTGAAGCTGCAAAGTTGCAATTTACCAGCATCTTTACTTTCCGGATTACAATCATGCTCTTTTATCTTGTTGGGCTTTTTTGTTGCAATCTTTATTTGCGCTTAAGTTGGGTAGAATATAAATTGATTTTGATCTTAGGGCTCAATCAATTTTTAATCGCCAATATTGCCTATTTCAGAAGTTTTTTTGCAGGTTTACAATGGTTTCGGATAGATGCCTTATTTAGTGTCTTAGACCGCATACTACTCATTTGTTCGATGGGCTATATCATTTATTTACATCCAGATGGATTTAAGCTAGTACACATTGAATCTTATGCATTATTTCAGT
>VHBC01000024.1 GCA_016872115.1 Sphingomonadales bacterium
GAGCTATCTTGCTTCAACGGGTCTCAATTATTGGATCATTTTGAAAATAACGGTATAAAAAATTGTACCTTTAACGAGGTGAATAATGGTCAAAGCTTACAAACAGTGCAACTAGATTCAAATACAGCTTATTGGCGCTGGCTACTTATCTTTGGTTTACTCTTTTTATTAGCCGAACTCGCATTGTTAAAATGGTGGAAATGAAAATTCAACTAAAAAACGCACTCATTCTAGACCCCAACTCAAGTTGGCATTTACAAAAACAAGATGTCCTTATCGAAGATGGGCGCATAACTCAAATTGGAACTCCAAGCAATAACTCCGAGTCAATTACAGTCTCTTCTCCACATTTGTGCATTACCAACGGCTTTGTTGATCTCAAAGCAGACTTTTGCGATCCCGGATTTGAACACAAGGAAACAGTAGCCAGTGGTTTGGATGCCGCTAGCGCTGGTGGCTATACCCAAGTTTATGTACAGCCCAACACCCAACCGGTAGTCGATAACAAATCGGTTGTGGCCTATTTGCAAGCGCAGGGCGCCAACAGCACCACCCTAATTGGGGTCAACGGCGCAGTTTCAAAAGGTTTAGCAGGAGAAGAACTTGCCGAAATGTACGAACTCTACCAACAAGGCGTAAGACTTTTCACTGACGACACACACGGCATTAGCGCGGGCCTTTTACAACGTGCTCTGCTCTACACCAAAGATTTCGGAGGACGCATTGCGTTGCTCTCTAGAAATACTTCTTTGAGCCAAAATACGCAGGTAAATGAAGGCTTGGCTTCTACCCGCACTGGACTCAAAGCCGACCCACATTTGTCTGAAATAATCGAAATTGAACGCAATATTCGTTTACTAGCCTATACTGGTGGCAAAATGCATCTTTCAGGACTCAGTACTGCCGAAGGAGTAGCACTCGTCAAAAAAGCAAAGCAAGATGGCCTTGACCTCACTGCCGATGTTCATGTCATGAACCTTTGTTTCACCGAAGAACAAATGCTCGGTTTCGATGCGCGTTTCAAAGTTTTGCCTGTACTCAGGACGGCTCATGACCGCACTGCCTTATGGAATGGCGTCCTAGACGGCACCATAGACGCCATCGTCAGCGACCACCGCCCTTCTGACCCTGAAGAAAAAGAACTTGAATTTGATTTGGCACATTTTGGCGCTCCTCAGCTCGAGACCGTTTTTGCTGCGCTGCTCACCACAAAACCAGAGGCCCTTCACCACTTTTTAACGGCGCTCAATAATGGACCTCGCAAAATCCTAGACATACCAATTACCCCCATTGAAATTGGCGCTCAGGCCGAACTCACATTTTTTGATCCTGAGTTACCCCATGTTTACAACATGCGACCTGAACAGCTTCGTTTTAGTCCTTTTAAAGACCAAACACTTAAAGGTCAAATTCTTGGTGTCGTTCGCGGCGCACAAGGCACTTTTGTTCAAGACTAATGTCCAGAAAGTCCTTTATTAGAGAATTTTTCAAAGCGAACAGAATGGTCGGCTCGGTTCTGCCAAGCTCTCGCTTTTTAAGCAAAAAAATGTTGGCGCCAATTTCTTTTGAACAAGCAAAAGTCATCATCGAATTGGGCCCTGGTACAGGCGTATTTACCAAAGAATTACTCGGTAGAATTAAGCCGCATACACAGCTTGTTGTCATTGAACTCAACGATGCTTTTTACAATGCACTCCACGAGAAAATTAAAGCACCTAACTTGCACCTGATTCATGGCTCAGCTGACCAAATCACTCAAATATTGCAACGTCTGAATTTACCCAAAGCAGATTACATAATATCCTCCTTGCCACTTTCCAATTTTCCTTCGGCCCTGCGCAACAACATTCTAGTTGAAGTTAAAAATAACTTACAGGAAAACGGTAAACTGATTCAGTTTCAGTACTCACGTGGGCTTCAAAAACTCTACAGACATTTTTTCAAAGTGGTAAAAATTGACTACACAGCACTCAACCTCCCTCCTGCATTCGTCTACACTTGCACCAATAGCTGATTTCTTTTGCCTATCTTTGCGCAAAAATTTGCTACATGCTTTCGGTAACCAATCTTTCCCTTCAATTCGGTAAACGCGTCCTATTTGACGAAGTCAATGTAAAATTTGTCAACGGCAACTGCTACGGTGTCATTGGCGCAAATGGCGCAGGAAAGTCCACATTCTTAAAAATCCTCACCGGTGACCAAGACCCCACAACAGGTCGCGTTGAGCTAGAACCTGGCAAACGAATGGCAGTTCTAAAGCAAAACCACTTTGAATTTGACCAAAACCAAGTACTTCAGACGGTAATCATGGGTCACAAACGCCTCTTTGAAATCATGGTTGAGAAAGACGCACTTTATGCCAAAGAAGAATTCTCAGACGAAGACGGCATGAAAACCGCGGAGCTCGAAGGCGAGTTTGCCGACTTAGAAGGTTGGAACGCAGAAACAGACGCCGCAACCCTACTCAGCAACTTAGGTATCGACGAATCAAAGCACTACATGCTCATGGAAGATTTGTCCAACGACCTCAAAGTAAGGGTTTTGTTAGCACAAGCGCTGTTTGGCAATCCAGATGTGCTCATTTTAGATGAGCCTACCAATGACCTCGATCTGAAAACCATTTCTTGGCTAGAGGACTTTTTGCTTGATTTTCGCAATACGGTCATCGTTGTGTCCCACGACCGTCACTTCCTAGATACTGTTTGTACGCACATTTGTGATATCGATTTCAGTAAACTCAATATGTTCACAGGAAACTATAGCTTCTGGTACCAATCTTCTCAACTTGCCCTGCGTCAGCGCGCAGACAAAAACAAAAAAGCAGAAGAAAAGAAAAAGGAACTCATGGAGTTTATATCGCGTTTCTCTGCCAATGCCGCCAAATCCAAACAAGCTACTTCGCGTCGTAAGATGCTCGACAACCTTGATTTAGAAGAAATCAAGCCTTCATCTCGCCGCTATCCAGGCATTACTTTTCATCAGGACCGCGACGCTGGAAATCAAATTTTAAGTATTGAAAACCTCAGCAAAACGGCGGAAGGTAAAACCTTATTCAAAGAATTTAACCTAACGGTCAATAAAGGCGATAAAATTGCTTTTATTTCCAGAGATTCCGTTGCGCTCACCAACTTCTTTGAAATTTTGGCTGGTGAATTCAAGCCTGACACCGGCGCTTTCACATACGGGACCACCATTACTACTGCCTATTTACCCAACGACAACCATCACTTTTTTGAAGCCAAATTAAGTTTGATCGATTGGTTACGTCAATATGCCCTCACCGACGAAGAGCGAGAGGAAGTTTATTTGCGCACTTTTTTAGGGCGTATGCTTTTCACCGGCGAGGAAGCCATGAAAATGGCAACCGTACTCTCCGGAGGAGAAAAAGTGCGTTGTATGCTTTCCAAAATGATGTTGGCCAAAGCCAACTTACTCCTCATGGACGAGCCAACCAACCACCTCGATCTAGAATCTATTACGGCACTCAATAATGCCATGCAAGAATTTCATGGCACGCTTTTGTTTACCTCTCATGACCACGAACTAGTGAGTACAGTCGCCAATCGCATCATTGAACTCACGCCAAATGGAATCATCGACAAAATGATGCCTTACGACGACTACCTTGCCGACGACAAAATTACCCAACTGCAAGCTGAACTTTACGCATAAACATGGTACGCTACGATGTCTTTTGTGAACAAGCGCAGCAGCGATACATCCAGTTCAAAGCTGTATTTGAAAACACTTCAAATTCAGCTGTCATGCAACTGGAATTACCTAGTTGGCGACCAGGTCGTTACGAATTAGGTAATTTTGCCAAAAACATCAAAGGCTTCAAGGCGTTTGGCCAGCAAAACGAAATGCTCGTTTTCGAAAAAACAAGCAAAGATACTTGGCGTATACAATGCGAAGGACACGCAAAAATCACCATACAATATAGCTACTACGCAGCAGAACTCAATGCAGGTTCTACTTTTTTAGACCCAAAGCAACTTTACGTCAATCCGGTCAATTGCTTTTTTTATGATGCCGCTCTGCCGAGCCAAAATTATCAAGTCCAACTGCATATTCCTTCAAATTGGGAAATTGCATCAGCCATGAACTTCGATCAAACGAATACATGTTTAGTCTCTGATTTTGATAAGCTTGCCGACAGCCCTTTCATTTGCAGTGCAGGGATCGAACGTCGCAGCTATCAGGTCAATGGCATTGATTTTCACATTTGTTTCAATGATCAGCAAATGATACCTTGGGAGCGAGTGCTTCAAGATTTTGAAAAGTTCACCCAAAGACAAATTCAAGATTTTGGAGAATTTCCAAGTGCTTCTTACACTTTTTTAATCCAAGCGCTTCCTTATGCAGCTTACCATGGGGTAGAACACCTCGATTCGACAGTGATTGCCCTTGGTCCTTCTTGTGATATTTTTGGAAGTCTTTACACGGAATTATTGGGTGTCAGTTCTCATGAACTTTACCATGCCTGGAATATCAAAGCTTTGCGTCCGGCAGAAATGCAACCTTACGATTTTAAAAAAGAAAATTATTCAAGAAGTGGATTCATCTACGAAGGCATCACGACCTACATGGGCGACCTCTATCTCTTAAAAAGTGGTGTTTTTAGCATCGAACTTTACCTCAAAGAACTCAGTAAACAAGTTCAAAAACACCTCGATAATCCAGGTAGATTCTCCATGAGCGTTGGCGCAGCCTCATTTGATACATGGCTAGATGGCTACACCCCTGGGGCACCAGGGCGCAAGGTTTCCATTTACACTGAAGGTTGTCTATTGGCCTTCTATACAGATTTCAAATTGCGCCAAGCTACAAACAATAAATTTGGGCTCGAACAGGTCATCAAAAGCCTCTATTTTGACTTTGGCGTCACCCAAAAAGGCTATACGCTCGAAGATTACCAAAATGCTCTAGAAAACCTCAGCGGGCTTTCTTTTGCCTCGTTTTTCAAAGATTACGTACAAGGTACAAATGCCTTCGAAGCCTTAATTCAAGAAGCATTGGACTTTTTCGGACTCGAGCTCAAGCAACGGCCCAGTAAAAGTTATGCAGAAGCTCGGCTAGGCCTCAAAATTCAAGCAAATGGCAAGGAATGGCAAGTGATTTCGATTTATCCGGGCTCACCTGCCGACACCGGTGGTTTGGCCACTGGCGACCTCATCTTGGGCGTCAACGGCAAACGCGCTGTCCCCTCACTTGACAATTGGCTGGCCTTCTTTGAAAATCAAAATAAAACCTTACTCATTGAGCGAAATGGCCAATTTTTAGAGCGTTTTATTCCTGAAGTCGACCGCCATTTTTATGTGAGTCATGAACTAAGCGTGGCCAATTCATTACAACCCAGCCAGCAAAAAGCTTTTTCAGCTTGGGCTAAGTAAAAAAATCGTCGGGGAAATTGAGTAAATAAAGTTGCTCACTTGCTCGAGTGAGTGCTGTATAAAGCCAGCGCAAATAGGATTGATTTTTACGTTCCTCTGGTAAAAATCCGTAATCTATATAGACATGAGCCCACTGACCGCCTTGTGCTTTGTGCACGGTAACCGCATGGGCGTATTTGACTTGGAGTGCATTGAAATACGGATTCTTCATGACCTCGCTATACCTTTTTTGCTTGTTTTTAATATCCGCATGTTCGGCCTCAATTGCGTAAAACAACTTTTTAAGCGTTTCTCTATTGAGGTTGGCTCCTTCTTCAAGTAAGCTTTGAATGTGAACCAAACAATTGACTGATCCTAAATCGGGATAGTCGACAAAACGCAAATCTAGACTAGCAAATTCAAAACCATAAAAAGCCTCAAATTTGCGTACCCGCTCGATACGTGCGAGTTCTCCATTGGCAATAAAGCCCATTTTTGAACTCGGATCGAGCCAATAATAATTGTTCTTGACGATCATTAATAAATCGCCTTTTTCTAAAACTTCTTCCCGGTAAAACAAGCGATTACGGATTTCAAGATTCCACTGATTGGCCCTTTTGTTTGCAAGCGTCAACAAAATCGTTTCATCTGAACCAACTTGGGCCATTGATTGCTCCAGACAATCTTGAAATTCTCCGCCTTGAATGCGTCTGACGTTGCTCGATTTGTCGTTACTTATAGGTGGAAACAAAGGCAGCTCAAAAGAATTTTTATTTCGTAAAAAGGTAGCAGCAGTCAAAATAGATGAACTGGAATCAACCCGAACTACCTGAGACAAATGACTGTGCCAAATTTCAATGGAATTGTAGGCCTCTACTAATTTTTGTGGATGCAATGCGATGCTGTCTTCTTGACCAACAGGAGGCAGCTGTCCGGGGTCTCCAATAAAGATAAGGTGGCAATTTTCACCATTATACACATAATTGAGTAAATCCTCTAGTACATTATTGCTTTCGTAAGGCTGTGCAGCAGCCAACATAGAAGCTTCATCGACAAAAAAAAGCGTGTTTTTATGAAGATTTTTGGCTAAAGTGAGTTGTTGGGTGCTGAATTCCCCGCCAGAGAAATAAATATGCCGGTGAATGGTGCTTGCCGGAAATCCGGCGTAATTAGAGAGTACTTTTGCCGCTCTGCCTGTTGGTGCCAATAGTTTAAAACCCAGTTTTTCTTGCTGCATTTGTTGCACAATATGAGCTACTAGAGTTGATTTACCAGTACCTGCATAGCCGGTGAGCACCCACAACTTACGCTGCCGAGCCGTACGCAAGAAGTCAAGAAACTGCGCAAAAGCTTGTTGCTGGTCATTGGTAAACTGGAGATTGTCAGGCATCGGGGCAGCTTAAGGCTTCTAACAAAATTAAATATTGTAGCTTTGTAGAACAGGCTTTGATCAAAAGACTTATAAACAACCCATGAAGCAACTTGTCTTGCACTTTTCGGATACGCGTCTGCAAATTCTTAATGCAGGCTCAACTGAGCCTTTGCACAGCACCCATGCCATTGACTTCTCCAAACCTTTCGCAAGAGATCACCTTACAACCGCGATCAAAGAGGCACTCGTTGAACATACACTAAAAGAACTCATTTGGTTTGGATCCGATTACACCTTATTCCCAATTGCACTTTTTGATCCTACCAAATTGGAACATTATTATGAGCTCAATCATGGTAAGGCGCATCCAAATTGCCATGTGAGTTATCAGCTCATTGAAAACGCCGGTATAGCTATCATTTTCAGCATTCCTGTGTGGCTATATGACTACGCCAAATACGAATTACAATCGGTTCAAATAAAACATGCTGTGGGCCAACAAATTCAATATTGCCTCCACAATGGACCTCAAAGCCAGGTATCGGTGTTTATTGAAGAAAAACAATTTGTATTGTTCGCAATTCAACAAGGTAAATTGCAAGGGGCCACCACCAATGACTACCAACAAGTTGCCGACATACTCTATTTTTTATTGGCCCAACAACAAAAACGCCAACTTCCGACACCTCTTCCGTTATTGATTTTCGATTCGACTTCACAATTTAACGCCGAAGAATTACTAGACCTACTCAAGCAGTTCAAAGATTTTGAAAATTACATTCCACAATTTCAAAATAGTACGTTTTACCATAAACAAATTTTGTGCGCATCATCAGAGGTACTTTAAAAGGCAAGCGCTTTGCTACACCGCCCGGTTTTCCCTCTAGGCCAACGACAGACTTCGCCAAAGAAGGCCTCTTCAATATGCTTGAGCACATGCTCGATTTAGACGACATCAAAGTGCTCGATCTTTGTGCAGGCACTGGTAATATTTCCTTTGAATTTGTGAGTAGAGGTGCGCAAGAATTACTAGCCATTGATAGCCACCCGCGCTGTGTACAATACCTCAAGCAAAATTTACAGACCTTAGGCATTTCAGCCCAAATGCAGGTCTACAAATCGGATTGTGTCATTTACTGCCGCAATGCCAAAAACGTGCAATACGATCTCATTTTTTCTGATCCACCTTATCATTTGGGTTTCCACGAAGAACTGATTGCTACTATTTTTGAAAAAGCGCTATTGCATCCAGACGGACTGCTGATTATCGAACACAGCAAACAACACGATTTTTCTAAGCTTCCACAATTCGATGCTTGTCGCAACTTTGGAAATGTTTATTTTAGTTTTTTTAAGCACCATTCATGAAACGCTGTCTTTTTCCAGGAAGCTTTGATCCTTTTACGAAAGGGCACGAAGCAATAGTGCATCAGGCACTGCATCTTTTTGATGAGGTCGTCATCGGCGTCGGCATCAATTCAAAGAAACAAGGACTATTCAATACTGATAAAAAAATAGCACACATCTCCGCACTTTTTGAAACGGAGCCGCGTGTACGAGTGGGCTCTTTCCAGAAATTAACCGTTGAATTCTGCAAGGACATCGCAGCAACGCATATTGTACGCGGCCTAAGAGACGCCAAAGATTTCGAATACGAACGCAGTATTGGCCATATGAACCATGCCATTTCCGGCATAGAAACCGTTTTTTTCTTGACTGCCCAAGCGCACAGTGCGCTCAATTCTAGCATCATCAGAGAAATGTATCAAAATGGTGCTGATATCAGTCCGTTTGTAACCCGACCTGAATTACTCGTTTGATGCAAGTGCGCAATTGCTTACTCATATTTTCATTTGTTCTTATCCAAGCCTTCAGTGCACAGGTAGAGATACTTGGGCTTTCCTTTTGGAAGAGCCCAACATTACAAGTTTATGAACTTCGAAATCACCTGAGTCAAGAAAAATCATTGCTCGCAAATGTGGAACCCGACTCATTGGGGATCTTCAAAGTGCAACTTGACCTCAAAGCCATTACCACCCTGCAAATCTGCAATGAACAAAATTGCGGCCTTTTTTATGTTCAACCCAAAACGCGCTACCTCATTGAACTGCCAGAACAAGCCCAATCCAATACATATACAGAAACACAATCGGACATCGAGTTGCTATTCTATAAACTAGATAGCAATGATATTAATTACCAAATTCTTGGTTTTGAAGCCTGGATGGACAACTACATCGCCGACATTTATCAGCTCAAGGATATCCGAAGCAATGAATTCATTCTAAAAGTGCTCGCTTTCAAAGCTGAAACCGCTGCCGTATATGGCAATGAAGAGAATCCGTTTTTGAGAGATTATATCAAATATAGCGTTGGACTCACCATCGATAACTTTTCGGTAGTTGGTGGCCCTTCTAAAGAAGATAAATACAATTTCTATTTACAAACCGATAGTGTTGATTATACCCAACCCAAACTCGTTGAATACGCCAAGTTATTCTACAAAGCATATGACGCCCAATTAGACCAGGCCTTGCGTCAAGAACTTGAACTCGCTTTTCAAACCGCAAACACCTATGCACTTGTATCGTGCTTGCAAAAAGACCCATCAATCTACAATCAGGCATGGGCTGAATTTGTTGCCTTACAACTCATCTTGGAACGCGAGCAAACCAAAAGAGTACCTAAGACAATCGCCTTGAAAATGCTTCTTGATTTAGCACAGTCTGGCCAACAGGTGGCATTCAAAAGTGCGAGTACTCATTTTTATAAGGAAAAAAGTAAACTGAGTGCAGGCCAAATATTGGATAGTAAATTACTGTCTGAATTGAATCTTCAACTTGAAAAAAACCAATTGGTTTACCTCCATTATTATATTCCGGGCAACCAAAAGTGTATTGCTGAACTCGCTGCGCTGAAGCGCTTAGCAACCCGTTACAATGGCAAGGTTCAAATTCTGACATTTTATCCTGCCGAACAAGCTTGGACTAACGCCGACAACAAAGCTTTCGAAGGCGCCAAATGGCAAAAAACAGCGTTAAATACTACTGCGATTTTACGCAGCCAACTCAATTGGACAGGCGCTCCGACATACGTATTGCTCGATTCCCAATTGAAGGTCTTGTATTTAGATGCACTCGGACCACTGCCAAATGCCAGAACACAAACAATTGATTTAGTGCTCCAACAACTTTTAGCGCAATAAAGCTACTGCCTTTGTTGAATGTAATCGATTTGTAATCCTTGAAGCGTTTGCTTGATGGCGTATGGGTTTTGTTGGCGCAGCAACCAATCGGCAAAATCACCAATCATTTGACCTTCAATACGCATACTTGTGGTATTGCCTTTTAAAGTAGCATTGCGTTTGCGCAAATCTTTAAGATAAAGTTGCTGTACGACAGTCCATTCAGATTCTTTTTGAATTCCTGAATAGATCATCTCTTTTTCTGGGTCATAAATGAAGATGCCCACCCTATTTAACTTTGAGAGTTCGGCAATACAATCTTCGCATTTGCGCTCATAACGAACCACAGGATCTGGTGGAATAACAGTTTGAATTTGCGGAAGCACAGCTGTTTTCACTTGTTGTTGCAATGCAATAGAAATACCAGTTGGCTGGGTTGGACGTTGCTCTTTGGTTGTTGTAAAAGCGATTCCAGCATTAGAAAGCGTTTTGGCAGTGGCTAAATCAATGCGTTGCCCCTGGTAATAAGCAACGATGAAGGCATCTTTAATCCCCTTGGCAACAGCTTCTTGTTGGCGCGCTTTTGCGGCATTTAAGTTGTCGAATTGTCCACTGGCATAGCGGTATTGTCCTTTTTGCGTTTTGGCTTCTATGAGTTCTGGCAAGCCTATCGGATCTGCACTGGCCAAAGGCTTATTGTAAACACCAACTTGTACGCTATAGTACAACCCTTGGCCTGGATCGGCAAAAAGTGTTGCTTTTGGTTCTCTTTGTCGCCCCTGGGCCAAAGACAAACGCTGACAACCATCATATGCGACAACAAATGCATCGGTATAACCAAGCGCTCTAATTTTTTTCTGTTGTGCAAGCGCATCCGCCGAACTTTGAAAATATCCTGCCATGTAAACAGTGAGCCCATTTGCTAAAACTTGGCCATCGACTGGCGTAAATTCTCGAAAACGGTCTGACGGAACCGGCTTGCGAAATGCACCTACTTGTACCCTAAATACCAAACCTTCAGGGCAAGGCAAGCCAACAGGTAAAGTTGAATTTTGGCCTGGTTTAGGCTCTTGAATTGCAAAAACAAATGATGGTTGTGGCTGAGAAGTATTTGCTGAGGCCGTTAGATCCCTTACACCAGGTAAGTAAGCACTTTCTAATAACGCTTCCATCTGGGCTTGTTTCGGCAAGGAAAGCAGCACTTGTTGTTGATTTTGAAGTGCTTTAATGAGTTGCTCTTGTTCATCCAAAAGCCCTAACAATAGCGCTTTGTCTGCAGCCGAGAAACTCAATTCTATTTTTCTAATTGCCACTTGCTTTTCTTGCAACGCTAATTTTGTTTCTTCAAGCTGCGCTCTTTGTTGAACATATGCTAAATATGTACTGAGTGCTTGCTCATTGCGCAATATATTTTGTTTCATTTCAGATGCTCCTTCAAGGTCAGCTGGCAGTTCTAGTTCTTTATCAAGCGTTAAAAGCGCTTGATTCGACATGGACAAGCGCTCGATTTGAGGAAGCGCTAAAATTTCATCTGTTGGTATATTTGAAAGTGTTTCAATCGCGCTTAAAAATTCATCGATCCTTTGCAAATTCGCATTCGAAGTTGGATTTTCATTTGAAATTGGATTTTCCTGCGCTACGTTATTTTGATTCGAATTCGGGTTCTCGATTGAAACCGGATTCTCGTTTGAAATTGGATTTTCTTGCGCTACGTTATTTTGATTTGAATTAGAATTCGGGTTCTCGTTTGAAACCGGATTCTCGTTTGAAATTGGATTTTCTTGCGCTACGTTATTTTGATTTGAATTCGGGTTCTCGTTTGAAACCGGGTTCTCATTTGAAATTGGATTTTCTTGCGCTACATTATTTTGATTCAAATTCGGGTTCTCGTTTGAAACCGGGTTCTCATTTGAAATTGGATTTTCCTGCGCTACATTATTTTGATTTGAATTCGGATTCTCATTTGAAACCGGATTCTCGTTTGAAATTGGATTTTCCTGCGCTACATTATTTTGATTCAAATTCGGATTCTCATTTGAAACCGGGTTCTCGTTTGAATTCAACTTCGACTTCACTTGCACCGCAAAAACTTCTTGTTGCGCATATTCCGCTACTAAATCTTCATAACTGGCCTGCAAACTTGCATTTGGCAACGCTTGTTTGTCGGCATTTTCGATGAACTGACCGATGCGTTCTGGCTGGTTGAAAATGGCTAACGTTGCAACCTGCTCGGCGCGTTTATCCGCAATTTGTTGACTTAAACGATTTAAATCTTGTTGTTGGACTTGCAATTGCTGAATGCGGACTTGGGTCTGGGCTTGTTCTTTTTTGGACTGCAACGGCAGATCGGTCTGTAACTGTTTGATTTGCTGATTAATTTGACTTATCTGTGTTTGCATTGCAGATTCTTCTTTGATGGTCTGTCGCAATTGTAAATCAAGGGTGCTTTGGGCTGCCTGAAGCGCGCTTTGGCCATCAAAAGCTGCGATTTGTAGGTACTGCTTGATTTGAGACTTTTGTGCTGTCCAATTGGCAACTAGACCTAGGGTGTCATTTTGTAGTAAGAAATATTGGTTGCGCTCATTGATTTCTTGCAATTTTTCCAACAAGACTAAATCTGGGATATTCGCTTCTTGATTAATGGCAATCCATTTTTGCGTTAAATCAAGTGCAGCTTCAACAGATTTGAGTTGGTTTTGAAGCGCTCGTATGTTTTCTTTATTGGTTCCAGACATTAGCACTTGATCTAACTCAACTAAAATACTTTCACGCTCACTGAGTTGTTGTTGGAAGTCGCGGCGCAAAAGCTCCATGAGGCGGACCTGATTTTCAAGACTTACTTCAGCAGCAAACAAAGAATCAGTAAGTGCCGCAACGAACGCTGCGGTATCCTGAGTTTGCATGCCCCATTCCTTGGCGATATTAGTGCTAGAAAATGCTCCTGGTTTGATCTCTTGATTACCAGACTGAAGTAGTTGCCCACGAGCCGCTGAAAACTGCATATTGGATAGCTGCGTCATTTGCTGCTCGGGATCTGCCTCAATCAATAAATTGCGTACTTGCCACTGCTCTTTTCCAAATTCATCAGCAAAATATCGAATTTGTTGTTGCAGGGTAGTCTGATTCTTTAAGTTGGGAACCTCAAATCTTGTGTTGTATATTTGAGAGGCTCCCTCTACTTTCACCCCAAGTAAATAAGTTCCGTTTTGTTGGATCCCCACCTGATAAACACCGTCTTCGTTACTCAAAAAAGGCCCGTATACAACGCCGCTTTCTAGGTCTGTAAATTGCAAACTAAGGCTTTTTGACTGCGGAAGTAGTTCATTGAAAAAATTTCCGGCAAAAACGAAAGTAGGTTTGGGCGCTTGCTCAGCGTCTAGGGTGTAAATTTCATATTGCCCTACTTGGCCTTGACGGGTGGTTGCAAAATAGGCTTGGTTTAGATTGCGATCAACAACATAAAATAAATCATCGGCTGGGCTCGAATAAGGGTAAGCCATTCGCTGAATGTCACTGACCATATTGGAACTGAGGTCGTAATTGGCCTTGTAAAGGTCATAACCACCGATACTGTTGTGATCAGAGGTGAAATAAATCACTTGCGCTTCTGCGTCGTAAAAGGCAAAAGATTCTTGCGAAAACGGCGTATTGATTCCGCCTTCGATGCGTAGCGCCTCGCCCCAGTTATTGTTGGCATCTTTGCGCTGCAAGTATAAATCGAGCTGGGTATCTTTGGGGCCATACGAAGCTAAAATACGGTACTTCATACCGCGTTTGTAGGCGTAAACTGGGATGTGTCCGAATTTTTGATTGTTCTTGGTATGCAATTCAGGCGCCTGGTAAAATGTGTAATCGTCAGAAGCGAATTTATACTGAGCATAAAACTTTGTGCTTTCTGTTGACAAGAGCGATTTTAAAGGTAATTGTACATATCCTTGGACCTCATTTACAGCCCTTTGACACGCGCTAATTTGCTTGCTCAGGTCTATTTTATCCTTTTGGTTCACGCTCAAAGCTTGGTACTGCTCATATGCTTTGATTGCAGCATTAAAAAAATAACTTTCTTGGTAAATACGGCCCCTGTAATAATATAGCAATGGGTCTGGAACCTGCTGAATACCGAGCACGACATCGAAGTATTTAGCAGCTGCAAAATGATTTTCTGTTTCAAAAATGCAAACGCCGTAGCGGTAATTGAATTTTGGATTTTGTTGGTCTTTGGCCAAGAGCTGGCGGTAATCTACAAGAGCTGTACCATAGGCCTTCTTTGCAAATGCTTGGTCGGCGCGTTTCTCTACACTAGATTGGTTTTGAGCAAAACATTGCTGTGTTTGCCAAAGCAAAACAGTTAAAAAAAATAAAGAAGAAATAAATTTCTGATTCACAATGCTGAGAACAACCTGTTCTCTTACGCTTTTTTAGTAAAAATGTTCATGCGGTTTTCGGTCCCCTTCAACAAGCGGTCGATATTCTTTCTGTGGGCCCAAATCACCAATACACCCAAGACTACAGTGAAAATAATCATGATTCGGGTATCGTCGTGAATGAAGTAATAGGATACAATTGGAAAGCACAGCGCTGATATGATGGCTCCGAGCGATACGTAGCGTGTAGTAAGAAACACCAATAAAAAAATACTAAGACAAACTGCGGCTGACGGCGGATTGATGCCGAGTACGATACCAAGTGAAGTAGCAACGCCCTTTCCACCCCTGAAATTTGCAAATACAGGGAAAACATGACCAAAAACAGCAATAAAACCCGCGATAAGTTGCAAAATAAGCAACTCATCTTTGTATTCCCAAAACAAGGAATCTGGAAAAACATGAGGTAAATTAGCCGCTAGTGTTCCCTTGAAAACATCAATAAACAGGACGGTCCATCCGGCTCGTTTACCCAAAACCCGAAAAGTATTGGTTGCACCTGCGTTGTGACTGCCATGCTCACGGATGTCGATACCTTTTGTATATCTACCAAGCCAGATTGCCGTTGGTATTGATCCTAAAATATAAGCGCCAAAGCAGACGATTAAGAGCAACATTATTTTATTTATTTAAAGATAAGGAACGCAATTTAGCTAAAATTACTGATGCAGCTTGTTCGTCAGTCGATTGGTAATTAAAGTTTTTGGTCTTTCTTTTATCTGGTTTGATCCCATCTATTGCCGACATCATTTTGACATTGGACGAATAGACTGCTAAATTGCCATCTTTCTTTTCTTGCGCATACTCAAATACATAACGCGTACCGTCAAAAGCTTCCATAGACCAATAAAATCCGGGAGTTGCATCTTGACCAAAACGCTGCACATAGGCTTGTGTAAAAGTGAGTGGCTGCGCAATGGCTGTTCCGTTGATCGCGATGAGCCCTACTTGTTGTTGCTGACTCAAAAGGCCTTTATCTTGCTTTTTGGCACTTGGTTTATCGGAACCAAAGGATTCAAGAATAATACCGCTAAGGATGATGGACTCAGAGAGAGAATTTGGCATTTTCTTCAATTTTTCTTCGTCAAAATCTTTGAAAACTTCCTGGGCATCTTTTGGATTAGACCACGCAATCAAACTTCTTTGTAAAGCGTCTATGGGTTTTTTGATGTTGTATTCTGGCGCACCCTCGTTGGCTTTAAATTGCTCGGACATCGCTGCAAAAACAGCATTGTCCAGAGGCATCGTGATTTTAGCATTTGCGGCTATTCGCGTTCGTTTAAGTTCGCGGTCGTAACTAATTTTGCCATACAAATCTATATTGATTTCTGTTGTCTGAACGCCAAGGCCAATTTGACCGTAGCCTTGTAAATTACAGCTTTCTATATCTAAAACCAATAAATTGGAGATGGTATCGATACGAAGCAGACGTGCTTTTGAGCCAACCTCAAAGCGTTTATTTTGTTCGTCGTACTGCAAATAACCCGCGACTCTAAACATATTCGGATCTTCTTGCCCCTCTTTCACAGAAAGGAAGGCCGGATAAATACGCAAGCTATCGCTGCGTTCGGTGCTGCGCCACAAAAATCCAAGCGCCAAGCTTCTTCCTTTGGCATCAGTCGGTTGTTGCGGAATCGGTATCTGAATCCGATCGGCGTAAATTGTATCTTTGAAACTCATCCATGATTTATCGTATTGGCAAGGATGAGCGAGTTTTGTAGAACCATCTAAAATCAGGCCTTTATTAGACGCTTCAATTTGTACTTTTCCAAAATAGGCAAATTCTGCACTGAGCCTGAAATCCTGGACATCAGGGATATCGCCTTTGGCTATCGTTTTGGTCTGTACATAGGCAATCGTATTCATTTTAATCAAGCTTTTGGTGCTATCCCTGTCGAAATATGGATAGACACCGCTTCCGTTATAAGCCAAACGCCCGCCGATAAATATGTTTGCTTGCTCAAAACGGTGAAACTTCGTGATGTAATTGGCCAGTACTTGTGCGTTTTTGAGCGTGTCCATGGCAGCAGCTTTTCTGATCCGCACCCTAGACGAATCTGGAAAAATACGCGCATCACCAACTTGCACGTACTCAACGGCATCGCATAAAATAAGCTGGGTTTTGAGGTCGTATTTGGCACTCAAGGACTTGAATTGCAAAGAATCTTGTTTTAAATTGGTAGAGAAGAAATTGTTGCGTGCGAGGTCTGCCCCACTCTCAAATGAAGTTTCTCCCCCTTTGTTTTTCTTGAAGTCTAATGATTCGCCATCGATGAACCAAGTGAATTTATCCATCTGACAATAATATTCATTGGCGGGGAACATGATTCTTTTGGTACCGTTAGAGGTGAATTCACCAATACGCTTGGCAAAACTAATATGGGCTTTCATCTCATCGGACTGTATAGCAAGTGGGTTTTCACCATAACTCGAGAATTTATTGCGCAAAGCAAAGGCTGCGTAGTCCGAAAAGATATCGACATCTGTGTACTTGAAATCGGTGGCTGCAAGTTGGGCATCTTTGTAAAACAGCGTTCCTTTACCGGTCATGCCCTTTTTATCTAAACGGATTTCTCCACTCACCAAAACTTCTTCTGTGAAAAGCAATAAGGGTTCGTCACCGTAAGAAACGATGCGCAAGCGTTCTTGACGAGGCTCAAAGCTCATGTAAGCTTTTTCTGATTTAGCGACAGGACTACGCTGACCTACTTTTTGTTCAGGTGCATTAAATGCGACCAAACCGATGGTTGAATCGGGTAAAAAAGTGAGTTTTTTAGAAACTGCAGTTGTATGCAAAAAGTCAATGCTGCCGGCACCTTGCAACCCATTATGAGACAAGTAAATTTGATTTTTATATCTGGAATTGGTTTCATAGAAAGGGTATCCCTCGGCTGGAGCGCTTGTGATAAAACCCAAAGAGTAATCGTTCATGATGCGCACAGGTTGTTGTATTTTCGGGAAAATACCTGCTGAATAAAGTGCACCATTGAGCAAAAATGTTTGCTCAACGAAATTATCTAGGCTATCGAGCTCAAAAGCTGCAAGTTCGTAGTAAAAACGCGTCGAATCATAGGCGCCTTTCAAAATAGAGCGGTCACTGTAATAAATTTTAGAAGGTGCTACAGTTTGCAGCAACGGAAAGTGTGTTTGCGTGCTGGGTTTTCCAGCCTTGTTGTTGGCTTCGTCGATGTAGAGCGTGCCTCTGACACCCGTCAAACGACTTAATAACTCGATGTTCTCAGTGCCGTCTTCTTTGCGTAAGGGTTTTACCCGAAAACCGGTCGTTTTTGTGGTGAGTAAATTCACTAAAAAGTTCTCGTAGTCAAATTTAGCATAAGCGGTTTGCACCTCGCACTTACCCGCTTTGAGCCATCCAGAAAAGCCGATGTCTCGGTTTTGATACATATAAACGACGGTCGTATCGGGAAAAATACGGACTTGTTGGGCTGCAGAGAGCGTAATTTGCGCTACGTGACGGAGTACCAGCTCTTGTTTGGCAAGATCTATGTTTGCGTATGCTTCTTCTTTGACCTTACGCAAATCGGATTCAATGCGCAAATTATCAAAGTCTCCGTTACCCTGAACTGCAGCCGCGTAGGCCAATAATTTTGGACTTACCTGCCATTTTTTAGGCTGTGTATCAGGTAATAAAAATCCGGTATTGGCCATATCGACAAGCAAGGGCTTGATCTGATCGATCGTTTTTTTGAGTGCATTTGCTAATTCTCCTTCGGTGAAAACTGTTTTGCCTTGTTTATCAACCAATATTGAAAATTGCATAAAAGGGTCGTTGGCGCCAGCACTTGCAAAACGGCTGTAAAGAGCTTTATCGAAATAATTCATGGATTCAAAACGCGCTAATTTCCTTTCTTGGGCGGTGCCGATATCAAAAGTAAAAGACGGATCGGCGCTGCCTTTTTTCCAAGTCAATACAGGTGCATAACAATATAACTTGAAATAAGTATCGACAAACGGCAGGTAGTCGGTGCCGCGCTGCGCAGCAGCCAAGCGCAATTGTTGTTGCTTTTCATCAAAAGTGAAGAAACATTCCTGAATGGTGAGCGAATCACCATTTTTGTAATGCAAAACGGCCGATGCACCTCGCGCCAAGATCTGTTGTGGCGACATTTGAAAACCAGCTGCCCGAATCTCAAAAAGCACTTTGCCTTCCCGTTTGAACAATAATTTAGCTGGTTTACCTATTGCACCTTGACCAATAAAGTCAGCGCCCTGGAGGGTAAAACTGCCTTCGTAATCCATTTGAGGTCTCAGTTCTTTGATCTGTAATCTTTTCTCATAGGAAACAAACTGTGGTGCCGACTCCCCTTCGGTTAAATCGCTGCGCGTGAGGTCAGTAAGTTTTCCTAGGATCGGCTGCGTAAAATAGGGCGTTGACAAAGAAACAGTATCCACTTTTAACTTAGCGGTAGTAAGGTCTGCTTTGTAGGAGCGCAAGGTTGCAAATGTTTCATTTTTGGGTAAATTGACTTTTTCCCAAGTGATCGTACCCGCTTTGCCCTCCCAACGTTTGGTCAGCACATCAAAGGTTCCGGAGGTATTGTATACCACGATTGAATCGGCTTGTTTTTTGTCGTCGTCATACAAAATACATTTGAGTGAGACCCCGCTGGCATCTAAATAAAGTTTTTTGCCCTCGACCCAGCGTAAAGTTCCTCCTTTAAGCACCCAAGAAAAATAAGCTTCCTTGTAAAGTGCGTTGAAACGAAATAAATCGACGGAAAAATCCAAAAATTTAGTCAACTGCTCGTCTGGATTGGCAGCAAAATCAGTGACAAATTTGTACCAAGGATTGGCCAGATCTGGTTGTACTTTATTTTGAACAATGCCAATACTGGCTTGCAGAAAATAATAGAGATCTGGGTAAACAGGTACCTCTTTTGCACTCAATTGATTGCAATAATCTTGTATTTTTTTGAACTGGGTGTCATTAAGTGTAGAACCTTTGACCAATTGAGGCAATTGGTCTTTGAGGTAGGCTTGTGCGCCGTCGTCAGTAACGAGTTGTTGCCAAGTTTTTACGAATTTATCGCGGTCTGCAGGAAAGGTTTGGGCAAAAATTGTTTGCAGGAGCAAAACAAAGCCAAAAAGAAAGAAGAGTTTGTTTTTCATTTGCGTTTTTTAAAGAGCAAAACCGCCCAGTTTTCACGTTCAAAGACACCATTCGGCTCAAAACCGACCTCAGCTGCTGCCGCTTGTAAATGAGCCACATCGGTAACGAAGAAGCCACTTAAAAGTAACAAGCCTTCCGCAGACAAGGCAGCACCGTATTTTGGCAATTGAGCCAACAACACATTTTTATTGATATTGGCTAAGATGATATCGAAATCGTCATCAACAATTGCTTCTGCACCGCCATGAATAGCCTCTATGCGTTGACTACCATTGAGTGCAACATTTTCAAGTATGTTTTCAGCAGACCACGCCTCGATTTCGATGGCCGTAATGGAACGCGCACCAAGATGTTCTGCTAGAATTGCCAAAACCCCGGTGCCGGCACCCATATCGAGGACTTTTTTTGCTTGAAAATCCATTTGCAACATTTGCTCACAAATGAGATGGGTGGTTTGGTGATGACCAGTTCCAAAACTCATTTTGGGTAGAATCTTGATCTCTATACCTGAAAAAGGTTGTAATTCATGAAAGGGTGCAACAATGCGCAGCTGTTCTGAAATCAAAACGGGTTCAAATTGCGCCTCCCAGGTGGCATTCCAATTTTGTTGTGGTAAAAACGTGAGGTTATATCCCAAAATACCCGCATCTTGTGCCGCTAATTGCTTCAATAAGGCTTGTAAAGCTCCGCCATCATACAACGATTCTTGAATATACGCTTTAAGGCTAGGTTTTTCTTCTACAAAACTCTCGTAATCGAGTTCGGCTAAATAGGCTACACAGATGTCGTGCCAGGTGTCAAAAGCTGAGAGTTTCAGCGTAAGTTCGTAGTAATTCATGCGCAAAGAGCTAACCAAAGTTCATAAAAGCTTTCCACGTCCAAAGATGCACCTCCTACGAGCGCACCATCTACGTTTGCACAATTAAAAATAGCGGCGGCATTGGCGGTATTGACGCTGCCCCCGTATAGAATAGAAACATTTTGCCCTGCCTCACCAAATCGAGCCATTAAAAAAGTGCGGATGGCCAAATGCATCTCCGTAATTTCATGGACGCTTGCACTTAATCCAGAACCAATTGCCCAAATGGGTTCATAAGCAATGGCGAGCAAATCTATTTGGTCTGGGCTAACATGCTCGAGATTTTTTTGGAGTTGATCTAAAATAAATGCTTCTTGGGTTTGGGCTTTACGTACTGAAAGCGGCTCGCCACAACACAAAACAAATGGAAAGGATGCTTTGATACAAGCCTTAACCTTTTGCGCTATTAATTCGTTGCTTTCCTGAAATAATTCGCGTCTTTCAGAATGACCTATTAAAACAGATTGGCAACCAATGCTTTGAAGTTGCTCAACGGAAAGTTCTCCGGTAAAGGCGCCGCGAACTTCGTGAAATACATTTTGCGCACCACAATGTACCTGAGCGGTCGTAAAATCTTTGAGATAAATGGCGCTCGGATACACCCGCACTTGAACTTGTTCGGAATTCCAATTCTTGGTTTGGAAGTCGGCAATCCAGGAATGAACTTCTTTTTGCGTGAGGTTCATTTTCCAATTGGCAGCTAAGATTTGTTTTCGCATAGAACGAAAATACGCGTTTTATTAGCGCAATTTCTTCTTTTCTAGCTGGGTTTTCAAGTCTGCTTTGTTGAAAGCCTCAGCGCCTTCAGGACCATGATACATTTTGACGAGATTGCCATTCCACAAGTAGGCCACCCCTGGCACATCACGGTTGCCGCCTAAAACACCCCAAAACTCAATGATGTCGAGTACTTTATAGTTGTAAGAAGCCCCAGCAAACTCAAAAAATGCAGGGATTTCTTCGGCGGCTTCGTCCATGAATAAAATTTGAATTTCTGGAAAATCCGGGGTGCTATTTTTTAAGGCAGTAAGTTGTTTGGCGGTTGCACGGCAGTGATCACAGCTTGGTGCAAAAAAACAAAGAAGCTTTTTTCCTTGATTGATGTTGGCAAAATGTTTTTCGTACCCAGACTTCTTCATTTTTGGGCCTTGCTCTTTTGGCTGAACTTTCGTCGTATCTTTTCCAATTGGGGTCTTGACTGCGCGTATTGTGTCACTTGAAGGAGTAACTTCATTTCCCTTTCCTATTGGCTCTGAAACCTGACTTTGTGCTGCTGACGTTGTTGTGGCTGCTTTGTACGTAGGAACAAAAATGAACATAAGTAACATGCACAAGCTTAAAATAGTACTTAGAAACCAAATGTTCGATTTTTGAGGTAATTGGGCGCCGTAGCGCTTGATCAACAAGACCAACAGGCCAATGGAGAGAACGTTTTTCATAATTGCTTCTAATGGAGTCATGGGTAAAAGCGCACCAAAGCAACCGCAGTTGCCTTTGTTGCCCGTTGTTAAAATTTCTATACTGAGGTGTGCCACAAAAATACCGAGCATGGCAATAAGGGTTGGGATTACCCATTTTTTGAGATCAAAAGGAAATAATAGCAAGATACCTAGACCAAATTCAACGCCTATTAATGCCCTTGAAAATATTTTGGCAAGCTCAATTGAAAAACCAAGCGGGTACAACTGCTTGATTTCAAACATAGAGATGGTGGCGTAAGCCGAAGGATCTGGGTAAATTTTGCCATAGGCCGACACCAAAAAAAGCCCTGCAATAAGTATGCGGATGCTCCAAGGTAAATAACGTTCTGCTGGATGCATATCTAAAGTTTAGGTCTAAGTTAAGTGCATGTGTGTCTTACGAGTAGAGTTTAACAGGCTCTTAACAATTCTGTAAATGGATAAGGGCAAATACACTGTAATTGAGCATGTCAAAGTAATTGCCTTCTACCCCTTCTGAAACCTGAGTTTCACCGGCGTTGTCTTCGATTTGTTTGATGCGCAATATTTTAGAGAGGATGAGATCTGTGAGTGAGCTTGTGCGCATATCGCGCCAGGCTTCACCGTAGTCGTGGTTTTTACGCTCCATGAGTGCCTTGGCTTCAGCTGCAATTTGATCGTAGTGGGCAATGGCGTCGGTTGGCTGCATTTGATCTAAGATATCGGCGGGTTCGCGAACCTGAATAATGGCCATAATGCAATAATTCACAATGGCTTGAAAAGCATCCTCGAAAGACTCGCCAACAAAATTTTTTCCCGTTTCTTGGATGGTGCGGATACGTTGCGCTTTGATAAAAAGCTGGTCAGTAAGTGAGCTTGGGCGCAGTATGCGCCAAGAAAGGCCGTAATCGAGTGTTTTTTTTTCAAAAATCTCTCGACAAATAGTCATTACATTTGCGTATTCTAATTGTGTTTGTGTCATGGGTGCATCTAAGGAGCTTGGTGGTGTCTTTCAGAAGAGTAGGTTTTTGAATATCAAAGGCCAACTCCACGATTTTAGCCAACCAAAGATAATGGGAATTTTGAACATAACACCCGACTCCTTTTATGAAAAAAGCCGTGTTGTTTCAATAGATGACATTTTAAAAAAGGCGGCTCAAATGATTTCTGAAGGCGCCGACATACTCGATATCGGTGCCAGCTCCACTAGACCTGGTGCGGCCATTAATAGCCCTAAAGAAGAATTAGCGCGTTTAGATCAAACCATTTCGCTACTCAAAAAAGAATTTCCCCAAACCTTAATCTCGCTCGACACCTACTACGGTGAGGTAGCTCAATTTGGAATCGACCAAGGTATTGACCTGATCAACGATATTTCTGCCGGACAATTCGACCCTACTTTATTTGCAGTGCTTAGTCGACATCAAATTCCGTATGTTTTAAATTATAATAGAGCCACCCCTGACAACAAAGCTGGTTCTTGTCTACAAAATAAAGGTATCGTTAGCGATGCACTTTCCTTTTTATCTCAGAAAATAGCTGAATTAAAAGCGCATGGCTGCACTGACATCATCATTGACCCCGGTTTTGGTTTCGGCAAAACCCTAGAAGAGAATCATGAACTTCTGCAAAAAATAGAACACCTTCATATACTTGGGGCGCCACTGCTCATTGGGGTTTCTAGAAAATCAATGATTACCAAGATTTTAAATTGCGCTCCTCTCGAGGCACTAAATGGGACGAGTATACTGCACACCTTGGCTTATACGAAAGGCGCGCGTATTTTTAGAGCGCACGACTGTGCGACGGTAAAAGAGCTGTTTGTAATGATGAGGCACTAAGATTTGCACGAATTGAAACTTTTTTCCGTACTTTCGTATGATTGTACAACTTTAACAAGCGTATGAAAGCTTTTACATTATTTTTCGCCTCTTGTTTTGCATGGCTGAGCTATGCACAGGCGCCCTCAGCAAACTTCACTATTTCTGACCCAGACGGCATCATTTGTCAAGGAGACTGCATTTATGTCGTTAACAACTCCACCGGTAACGACCTCACCTACCTCTGGACCTTTCAAAATGGGACCCCATCGACATTTGTTGGGCAAAATCCTGGCCCTGTGTGTTTCAATACAGCCAGCACAACTGGTCCTTTCGCAATTACCCTCACTGCCACCAATGCACAGGGTGCCTTAAGCACCATTACAAATATCATCACGGTATTGCCTATGCCAACCGTGACAAGCACGCTCTCAGATACACTCAATGGTGTGTATCTAGTGATCCCTGACACCACCATCGACATGTTCCAAGAAGCGTATTTGTATGCAGAAGGTGCACCATTTGGCGGCAATCTCACTTGGTACCCAAGTGGTGTAAGTGCAGACAGCATACCAGGTTGTACTGCTTGTATTGCCGGCGATTCACTTACCGTTACGCCTTTCTATACAACTTATTATGTTGTTCAGTACGGTCTCAACGGCTGCTTCGCCTACGATACCGTCTTGGTAACCGTTAACTTCGCCAATCAAGTTAAAATCGAATTACCCAATTCATTTTCGCCAAACGGCGACGACGAAAACGACTATTTCAGAGTCCTTACTAACGTCGATGCCGACGGCAATTTTGCCAATGGCTTTGAAGAAGGTGGCGCATTAGCTGAAATTGACCTTCGCGTATTTAACCGCTATGGCCAACAAGTATTCAGAACTACCGACGTCAAAGAAGGTTGGGACGGCACTTACAAAGGCAAGCCGATGAATCCTGCAACTTATACCTATATTTTAAACTTCCGTACCATTGACGGCCGTTCTGGCTCGCGCAAAGGCAACGTTACCCTTTTTAGATAAGCACATGAAACGCAACGTATTCTTATCCTTAGCTCTTGCAGCAACTTTTAGCGCAACAGCACAACACGACCGCATCATTTCCAATTGGTCTCAGTCTCAAATGATTTATAACCCTGGGGCAGTTGCAACTGGCTCTAGCGATATGAGTTTCTTTGCCAATCACCGCTCCCAATGGCTCACCGTCCCTGAAATGGGTGTCGGCATCCGTAGCAATTTTGTCAATGCTGAATTCAAAATCAAAGAAGAGGGCTTGGCAAATCGCAACAATTTTGGCGTTGGTTTTAGCGTATTAAGCGACCAATCTGGTACTGCGAACCTTACCACGCTCAGCGTATCTTTACCATTGAACTACACTTTAGCACTAGACCGTCAAAACAAACTCAGCATTGGTTTGGCGCCTGGCTTTATCCAACAAGCTTCTGACCGATCTGGGCAAACCTGGGAAAACCAATGGAATGGTTCGGTTTTCGATCCTGCTACTGCTGTAGAGAACAGCATCAATGCATCGTACGCCACCATGGATCTCGGAACCGGGATTTATTTCCAGCATCAAATCAATAGCCGTTCATCATTTTATGCTGGCTATGCCTTAAATCACCTTATCAAGCCTAAAATGGCTTGGTCGTTCAGTGGCGACAAAATGTATATGCAAATGGTTATTCAAGGTGGTGCTGACCTCGCTACACGAAACCCAGATTTCCGCATCCAACCCAACTTTGTCTTTTTTAGAACTGGCAACACCAACAGTCTCACCGCTGGCGTCACTTTTGAAAACACCATCAAAGAAGGATCTAAAGTAACCGGCATCAACAAATCAAATTGCGTCAACTACGGCGTTTACTACCGACACGGCGATGCAGTGGTGGCCAGCTTCGGCATGAAAGTTTCTCAGTTCCGCTTTGGTTTGTCTTTTGACGCCAACACCTCAAAACTCAATGCAGCCACTGGTGGCATCGGCGGAGCCGAACTCTATTTTAAAGCACTTTTGAACTACAAAAAATTCAATGCGCAGTCGCGTATGAAATAAATGGATTCACTCCTCAAAGAAATCAATCAAGGCAAAACACATTTTGTTTGTAAACATACCGGCGAGGAGCTCCTACTCATACCGCTCAAAGACAATGTAGCAGATTTCAATCAGTACCTTGTACTCAATGAGCTAGGTGCCTATATTTGGGATGCCTTACATCCAGAAATCACATATGCCGCTTTACAAAATCAAATTTTAAATGAATTTGAAGTTGAGGAGGAGAATTTACGTGAAGACCTTCAAAAATTCATTACAGCGCTTTACCAATATACCTGTAAAAAATGAAGCCAAATGGCAGTATTTGCGTAGCTGGGTATAACTTTACACTCTACAATCAAAGTGTGTGCGGACTCATTTTTGAAACAGGCTTTGAAGATTTCCTTTCCCTTGAAACCCCTGATGATGCAAGGAAAGTTTATATCCATGAGGGCTTTATATCATTTGAAATTATAAAAAATTGCTACCAAGCAAAAAACAACGAGCAGCTACTTTGGGAGATCGTCGATACAGAAAACGGCAGGTGGTTTTTGGTGTATCATCCAGAACACAGCCACTTGCAGCAACAAGCACAATACAATGACCAAGAAAAAACTTGGACCATTTATTGCCAGCGCCAAGCCCACCAAAAAGAAGAGGTACTGCATCCGTTGGCATATCCGATGGCGCCACTAATGTGGTATGTGCTCACCACAGAAGAACAACTATTATTGATCCATGCATCAGGAATTATTGAAAGTGGCAAAGGAAGGATTTTTGCAGGATTTAGCGGTGTAGG
>VHBC01000025.1 GCA_016872115.1 Sphingomonadales bacterium
GATACCCGATTATGGATTTGGTCGGGGTCATGTTCCCCGCTTACCCCTGTTGCCAATAACGACGATTTTGCAGGCTGTTTTTCAACCGGAACAACTCCTTACGCTTCCAAAATTGAAAACGTCATTTGTATGGCCGGTACCACCTATTATTTTGAGTGGGATAACGTTTGGGAAGCTACAGGCTTTACCTGGAGCTTTACGTTTGCAGCACTTCCTGCCAATAACGATGCCGGAATTACTTATGTAACTAACCGAAATACGCGCATCCCGATTACTCAGGCTAGCTTCGGAATTCCACTTGGTGCAACTGTCAAAAATTTCAGTGGTGCTTCACTTACCAACGTTGTTTTGACAACAGAAATTTACGAATTACCAAACACAACAACACCCATTCAAACTTATGCCAGCACGCCTGTGACCCTAGGCATAGGTGCTGAACAGATCCTTACTTCTGGGACTTGGGCTCCTGTTTTAACCTCATCAAAATCTTATTTGATAAAATACATCAAAACACAAACCCAACTAGACGGCGTAGCATCCAACGACCAAACCACCCAAAACCTAACCTTAGACTATAATTACACTGCAAGAGACAACAATGTATTCCAAGTTGCCTATAATTGGTCTTCCACTTTGGAATACACGCAAGGGGTTGTGCATACGGTTTATGGTGCAGACAACATGACTGGTGCTGCCTATTTTATTCAGTCAGCATCAACCACACAGGTATATAACGTTCAGGTATTTCAAGTTACCAATGGAGTGGTAGCTACCACTGCACTTTATACTTCCGCAAATATTACCGCTAATGGTGCGGGCTGGAAATACCACACTTTCCCTACCCCAATTCCGGTGACCGCCGGTGAATACCTCATCGCTATTAAGAAAACAGGTACAACCTCTTTCCCTGTGGCTGCAGACCTTAATCTATTTACTCCTGGTAAAAATCTAGTTCGAACTGGTGCGGCTGGCGTATGGAATCCAGTGGAAGCTTACGGCGTCAGTCCTGCATTCATGATCCGTCCAAAATTCGGTCCAGATCCATCAAATGAAATTGCCTTTCTAAACAACCGTAACCCAGGAGGAGAAAATACTAAAATTCATACGCGTCAATCTCTAACTGGTAATGATTTACAATTCTGGGCTCGGGCTATTAACAATGGTACGGCTACAGCAACAGGCGTAACCATGACCGTTACGGTCAAAGACCCTTCAAATGCAGTAGTATATACCGCAACAAGTGCGGCACAAGACCTCATAGCTGGGCAAATTGATACATTTACCGTTACCAGTTTTAACGTGACAGCGCTTGGCGCGTACACCATAGATTATGTATTCAACAATATTGGAGATCAAATCCCGCAAAATAATGGCAAAACAACCACCTTTACACGAACTACGGGCGAAATGTCAAAAACAGTTGGAATTACGGGGTCGATTGGTGTAAGTGCAACGAGTGCGCCGGGTGCCACCAACATTGAGTTTGGTAACAACTACACACTTAATCAAGCCGATTTCCTGGACTCAGTAATGTTTATTTTGAACCCAGGTACTCCTGTGGGTTATGTAGCTGGTGTAAATATTTATGGAACAACTGCCAATACAACCGGTATAATGGTTCCCAATACGGTGGTGCTAGCCTCTACAGTTACCTATACCACTACTGCCGCAGACAACCTCAATGGTGTAGTCATAAAATTACCAATTGCAACAGGCACGCTCAATATGACACCGGGTACTTATTTCTTTGGGGTTTACCAAGCTGCGGTTGCTACCGGTAATATTCGTTTGGCAACTTCTACTGATTATGTCACCCCAAATACGGTCTTCTACCGCTGGATAGGAAGCAATGGTGGTACTTACACTACCTCGGCATATTCTTTTGTAGTGAATCCAATTTTCAAGTCATGTGTAGCATATAATCAAACAGTAAGTACAACCGCGGCTTCTTGTGGCGCTAACGACGGTTCGGCAAGTATTACCACGACTGGGGGAACAGGTACTGTCAACTTCTTGTGGTCAACTGGTGCAACCACTAGCTCCATTTCTGGTGTTGGAGCAGGTCAGTACCCTTGTATATTAACTGATATCAACGGGTGCCCAGCAACTGTAAGTGTAATTGTTCCGAGCCTTTCTAACTTAACGGTGGCTCCAACAATACAGAATATTACTTGTGGTGGTCAAGCTACTGGATCAATATCTTTAGCAGCAAACTCAGGTGTTCAACCTTACACTTACAATTGGGCCAATAACCTTGGTACCACTGCCTCATTATCTAACTTATCCGCGGGCACCTATGAGTGCACTGTTACGGATGCAACAGGCTGTGTTGTAATCATATCGAGTACATTAACAGAACTTTCGAATCTGACGGCCGTGGCAAATGGCACCAATGTGCTATGTAACAGCAGCCAGACTGGCAACTTAGAAATCAGTGCAACTAACGGTGTGAGTCCTTACACCTACCAATGGATAGGTACAAGCAATACAAGTACTTACGTCACTTCAGTGGGTCCAGGTACCTACACTTGCGTTGTTACAGATGGTCTTGGCTGTACCGATACAGTTGTTACGGTTCTTGCTGTTAGTAATTTAGCGGCAACTGCCAGTGCATCTCAACCATTGTGTTATGGTTCCAACACAGGTAGTGTTACAGTTGTTGCAACTGGCGGCACCGCACCATACAGCTACAACTGGGCAGGCTCTACGGCAAGTAACACCGTTTTATCTGGACTATCAGAGGGCAGCTATTCTGTTATCGTAACAGACGCTTATGGCTGTACGGCGAGTGCTGCAGCAAGTATCAATGAACCAGCGGCTTGGTCTGTAAGTGCAGCTGTAACACCTGCTGTTTTTGGTGCCGATGGTGCCATTGACCTCACCGTAAGCGGTGGAACTGGCCCTTATACATATAGTTGGGACAACAACGCCAATACTCAGGATCTCAACAACCTCGATGGCGGCACTTATGTGGTTACCATAACAGATTCTTTGGGCTGTTCTTACACTGACTCAATTGTTGTGACCTCCATTGTTGGCCTGGAAATCAGTGACCTTAATGCGGCCCAAGTATTCCCAAATCCTAGTACTGGAACTTTCTTTATTGCCAGTCCATTATTACATGGAGTGGTACTTTATAACCATTTTGGACAAAAAGTGAATATGGAACTCCTTACCATTGGTGAAGGTAAATACCAAGTCAACACCAATGAGCTTGCTAATGGTAGCTACATCCTAGAACTGCAGAGCAATGACGCCATTGTTCGCAAAGCCATCCAGCTCATTCACTAAGTATTTCTGCACATACAAGAATAAAAAACCCAGCTTTGGCTGGGTTTTTTATTGTAAATTAGCAAAATGAGAGTTGGATCCTTTCTTCTTTTTTCATTTATTTTCATCCATATCCACGGGCAACTTTTACTCAATGAAGGCTGTAATAAAAATGCTACAGCTGCGCTCGATGAAAATGGCGACACACCTGATTGGGTAGAATTATATAATGCATCTCCATCGGCAATCAACTTGGCAAATTGGAAACTTGCCGATCAACTGAATGGCATCAATGCGTGGGTGCTGCCAAGTATGAATATGGCTCCAAATTCATTTTTGCGCATTTTCTGTAGTGGCAAAGACCGCTATGCGAGCACACCATTTACTTTGAGCAACACAACAACGAATTTCAATCCGGTCGTTGGCTGGAATACCCATATCTTTAATCAGCCCTACATTTGGGATGGCAGTTCCAATATCATTGTCAACATCTGTTCTTATAATAACAGCGGGTATACTGAAAATTCGGTTTTTTACCAAACACAAACCCCGTTTGTATCTTGTATTGCAAGCTTCGTCGATGGTTCACCTGCGGCTTGTAGTAACAATATGGGTCAAACCTATTCTCAAAGACCCAATATAAAAATTAATAATGCGATAATCGGCAACGGTACGATTACCAATTCCAATACAGATTACCCAGCCCCTTATGGAAATTGGTATTGGGGAGCCCGTCATCAAATACTCATATTAGCTACTGAATTACAAGCCGCAGGTCTTGTAGCCGGGCCACTCAACTCCCTCGCTTTTCAGGTAGCTAGCACCAACAGTGAATTTTATGACTACATAGAAATTTCTTTAAACAGTACCTCTATTTCAAGTCTCGATGCGAGCTTTATCCCGCTTCAAGGTCAACAACTACACACCAATTTCAAACTCGACGGCACTGGAGAACTCATTTATTTATTTGACCCCAATAACCAACTTCAAAGTCAACTTGAAATCAATAGCCCACAACCCGATATCTCCATCGGACATTTCCCAAATGGGTCTGGTAACCTTACTTGGATGCAGGCAACTCCAGGCCTCTCCAATAACGGAACGCAATCCTTTTCTGATACCCTACAGCGACCGCTGATCAGCGTTCAAAGTGGAATTTATCAAGGCAGTTTAAATATAACTATTTCAAGTTCCACGCCACCAAATCTTGGAAAGTTGGTTTACACGCTCAACGGAGAAGACCCGAATTATAATTCTGCAACCTATGTTGGTCCAATTACCATTAGTACCAATAAGGTTTTGCGCGCCAAAGTTTTTCCGATTGGCAACCCTAATTTGTTACCAAGTGAACAAGCTGTTGCCACTTATCTCTTTAATGTTAACCATACCACGCCTATTTTGCTGGTGAATACACCAACTCAGAATTTATACGGTTCCAACGGTATTTTTGACAATTGGTGGACTGATTGGGTTCGACCTGCTTATGCAATTTTACTCGATACAGGCGCCACGCATGCCTTATTGCATCAGAGTAAAACAGCAATACGTATGGACGGCGGCGCTGGCGGTAGCCGCTCGCAACCACAACATTCTTTTCGCCTGAGTTGGGCACATGGAACCTTTGGAGAACAAGCTGTAAACTTAGGCGTATTGCCAGATCGGCCCAACCGCTTTAAATACAGCGAATTTTACTTGAGAAATGGCTCCAATCAGTACCTCACCCTACCATACAAAGACGCGTGTCAGGTTCGAATGATGAGTGAAGGCTCAGCAAATTATTACTCGAGTTATCGTCCTGTAAGTGTCTATATTAATGGCAGTTATTTCGGACTTTACGAATTGCGTGAAAAATTCAATCAAGAGTATTTTGAACAACATGACAACGCCACTCGCGACTCCATTGAATTACTCTCATTGAGCTATTGGTACAATCTCATACTGAGAGCCGTCGAAGGAGACGCAGATAATTTTTGGGCAGATTACAGTCAATTCAATGACCTCAACCCTGACGCTCCAACCTATTGGCAAGATGCTGACCAATTCTTTGACTTGAAACATTACACAGACTATATTATCGCAGAATCATGGATGGGTAATGTTGATTGGCCAGGAAATAACATTAAAATTTACCGCTCCGATGCGACACAAAACCGCTGGCGCTTTGCATTGATTGATTTGGAATTATCCATGCAGCCCAACGGTTGGACCAACTGCACAGACAACCATATTGCCTACATGATGGGGCAATCAGAAGACAACCCTTACATTAATATTTGGAAGCAAAGCATACAAAATTTGGCCTACCGTAATTATTTTATCAATCGTTTTGCAGACCAAATGAATACGAGCTACAAACATGAGCAATTGTTGGCAACGGAACAAAGTTTTTATGAATCTATGTTGCCCGAAATGCCATTACAATTTGCGCGTTGGGGTGATCCCAATAATATAACAGGTCAAATGGCTGCTTTTGAGGCCAATCACGAACAATTTCAACAACAGCTATTGTGTCGTTCAACATTTGTTTTCAATCAATTGCACTTGCAATTTGAGCTCACCAAAAAAGTGCAAGTCACCCTTACAGTTGAGCCCGAAGAAGCCGGAGAAATTCACCTAAATACCATACAACCAAGCACATATCCTTGGTCTGGAACTTATTTTGATGGTGTGCCTATCAATTTACAACCCGTTGCCAAGCCAGGATATCTGTTTTCACATTGGTTACCTGCGGCAAATATTTCAGATACCCTCGCAGATAGTCTTTCGGTTAATGTCAATGAGAATACCCAGACCTTTACAGCTGTGTTTAAAACTATTCCGCTACCACCAGATGGCCCGGATATTCATTTCAGTATTCAGCCTAATCCGAGTAATGGTGTATTTACACTTGTCAGTGATAACAAAACAATAGCCAAAGATTGTAAATTTATTGTGTATGATTTACATGGCAGGCAGCTCTATAAAGGAAATGTTTCTGAATCGAATCTGACCACACTCGACCTTACTACTCAACGTGCTGGTATTTACTGGGTTAGTGTTTATAAAGGAGCCGAAAAATTACAGCACTTAAAGATGCTTAAGTATTAATTTATTTCTGAGGAAGCACCCAGAAAAGCAGCCATGGCTTCATATGCTAGCAACTGCCCTTTAGTAATTTCTTTTCGTAAGGCGCGACATTTCTCCTGATTAAGTGGGTTGGCAAAAAATTGCTGCTGTAAAAAATCATTGAGCAAATGCTCAAATAATTGCAGTTCTTGTTCTTGTCTTTTTTGGGAAAGATGGCCGTTCGCGGCAAGCTGAACAAAAAATGACTCTATTTGCTCCCATAAAGACTGAAGGCCACTTCCGGTGAGGCCCGACGCACATAATACACGCGGGGTCCAGTAGTCCGGGCGCTGACCAAAAACATGGATCGCTGCAGCGTACTCCGCACGGGCCGCTTTGGCGGCGGCTTCATTGGTTCCGTCGGCTTTATTGATGACAATGAGGTCTGCGAGTTCCATTATGCCTCTTTTAATACCTTGCAATTCGTCTCCGGCACCAGCTAACATGAGCAATAAGAAGCAATCGACCATGCCATGTACGAGTGTCTCAGACTGGCCTACACCCACTGTTTCAATTAAAATGATGTCGTAGCCTGCGGCCTCACACAAAGCAATTGCCTCTCTTGTGTTTTTAGCTACTCCACCAAGAGTTCGGCCAGCTGCAGTCGGGCGAATAAATACATTTGGATGCTGCGAAAGGCGCTCCATACGGGTTTTGTCTCCGAGAATGCTGCCCCCGGTTCGTGAAGAGGATGGATCTATGGCCAAAACAGCAACTTTGTATCCCGCCTCCACTAACAACAAGCCGAAGTTTTCTATAAATGTACTTTTTCCGACTCCGGGTACACCTGTAATACCTATGCGCTTTGCTAATTTTTGAGCCACAGGTAAGGCTTGTAAAAGTTGTTGCGCTTGTTTTTGATCAGTTAAATTACTGCTTTCTATAAGTGTAATGGCCTGACCCAATGCGGTGCGCTCCCCATTGATTAAACCATTCAATAAGATACTTTCAGTGCGCCCCTCACGCTGCTTTTTACGTGCAGCAAGCCAACGGTCTATATTTGATTGGTCAGGCTTCAAGTAGCTTCTGTAAGGCTTTAAAGGCTTTGGCAATATTGTTATGGAGCTCCGGCAAGGTGGCCTCGAGCATATAACAAGGAGCCGTTATGATGCGGTTGGTGGAATCAATACAGATTTCATCGATGTTACAATCGGTGGTTTGCATTCCTTTGGCCTGAAGGCCTTCTTGGAAGGCTGAAATTTGATATGGAGAATCCACTTGCGTACTGCCAATAGTGAGCTTTGGAGCTGAGTTGTTGCCTTCGAACGCAAGTGCTAAAAGAACAGGACTAACGCAAAGTGCAACAATAGGCTTACCCACGTTGTACATATTAACTAAAAGTAATTTGACGTCTGCCCGTATGCTTGCTTCTGGTCCTTCAAAAGCCCAAGTTGAAAAATTTTTAGCACTTCCGAAACCTCCGGGGATCACTAATGCGTCGAGGTCGGCAGGCACAACTGAAGAAATTTCTGTAATCTGACCCCGGGCAATACGTGCTGCCTCTTCTAACATGTTTCGAGATTGCGCTTGTTCTTGCCCATTGAGGTGATTGATGACGTGATGTTGTTGTGCATCAATGCCGATACAAACAGGCTCATATCCCATTCGCTCGATTTCCAAAAGGGTAAGAACAGCCTCTTGGATTTCTGCGCCATCATAGACGCCTGCGCCAGATAATAAAACACCGATTTTCATCCTTTTATTTTAAACTAAATTACGGTATAATTCTTCGTATAAGGGCAAAATAGCTTCCAAACTAAATTTTTGAGCCGTCTCTAATGCACCTTCTTTGTATTTAATAAAATTTGTTGGTTCTAGTATTTCGAGTACGTCGTTAGCCATTTGTTCGGTGTGCCCAACATTGGCAAGTAAACCCGAAACTCCATGGTGATTGACCTCTGGTATGCCGCCCGTGTTAGTGGAAACAACAGGCACACCAACAGACATGGCTTCCAAGGCAGCCAAACCAAAACTCTCAGTTTCGGATGGCAATAAAAAGATATCTGCGATTTCCAGGACATGTGCGGTATCTCTTACTTTACCGAGAAAAATGACGTCGTGACACAAATGGAGTTCTCGGCACAAACGCTCGCAGGCATAGCGATCTGGACCATCGCCAACCAAGATTAGTTTGCAATCTTTTTGAGCCCTTACTAGTGCAAAAATACGAATCACATCTTCGGTACGCTTGACAGGTCTGAAGTTGGAAATATGACAGAGGATGGCTTGATCGTCTGTGGCATATTTACTGCGAATATAGCCGCGTTCAGTTGCTTTAGGAGGCGTTGGAGGCACAAAATTAGGAATCACTTGAATTGCTGTGGTGACTTTAAAATGAGCGAGTGTATCTTGTTTCAAACTCTCAGAAACAGATGTTACTGCATCAGAATGATTGATGCAAAAAGTAATGACTGGCTCAAAAGAAGGATCTTTTCCAACTAAGGTGATGTCTGTGCCGTGGAGAGTGGTTACAAAAGGAATTTGAATACCTTCAGCACGTAAAATTTGTTGGGCCATGAATGCGGCAGAGGCATGAGGTATGGCGTAATGCACATGAAGAATGTCGAGTTTCTCATATTTGACTACATCTACCATTTTACTTGCTAGTTGTGTTTCATACGGCTGAAAATCAAAGAGCGGATAATCGGTAATTGAAACCTCGTGATAGTAAATATTTTCAAGAAAAGAACCGAGACGAACCGGCTGTGAATAAGTGATGAAATGGACTTCGTGGCCTTTGTTTGCCAGTGCTTTACCAAGCTCTGTAGCAACGACACCACTTCCACCAAATGTGGGATAAAGGACAATGCCAATTTTCATTATTGTTGATCGATTGGAATAAAAAAAGTAATGCGATAGATGATGGGTAGTATACGTACCACTTGGCCGTATTCGTTTTTAATTTTGAAATTATAACTGCTTCTAAAAGGACTATTTGGTGCATTAATGACGTCGTAGAATAAGGCCGCATTTAGGCGAATTTTATCTGACAATTTAAGGTAAAAACCACCCCCAACCATTAAATTTGGTGACCAAGGCTTTACCACCTCAAGCGGATTGACAAAACTAAAAGGGCTATTGAGGTATTGAAACTCAAGGCCCCCAAAAATGATTTCTTGATAACGGTAATGCGCAAAAACACCCCCTCCCCAGGTGGTCATGTTGCTTTGCAAACCTAGGTTATTTGACCAATTGCGTTGTAGCCGAAAAGAAGGGCCAACCAATAAATTTTCTGAGAGGCGCACGGCATATTTGAGTTCACCACCAACTGACCCACCTATATTTGAAAATCCAACATAAGGCTCCAGACCCATTTCAGCACCTTGATAGGCAAGCTGCGCATGCATTTGAGAAAAGCCAAAAAGGCTGATGATAAATAAGTACTTGCGCATAAGCATTTTTTTACAAAGATACAGGATTTGCAGCCACCGCGCTTCTTTGTATCTTTGCAAAAAAATGGAATGAAGTTATTAGATGGCAGAGCCACAGCCGCTCAAATTCAGGAGGAGCTCCGTTTGGCAGTTCAACAGCGCAAAACAGATGGTAAAAAAATTCCACACCTCGCAGCCATATTAGTTGGTAACGACGGCGGGTCGGTTTCTTATGTCACAGCAAAAGTCAAAGCTTGTGAAGCCATTGGCTTTGAAAGCACGCTGATTCGTTACGACGAAACTGTCCTGGAGGACATCCTTGTAGAAAAAGTAGAAAGCTTGAACCAAGACCGGAGTATTGATGGTTTTATTGTTCAGCTTCCACTTCCCAAACACATCGATGAACTAAAGATCACACAAGCCATAGACCCTAAAAAAGATGTGGACGGCTTTCATCCGCGCAATATCGGCAACATGATTTTAAACCTTCCTGGATTTTTACCGGCCACACCTGCAGGTATTCTTGAACTCATCCGCCGCAACGACATTCCTACCGAAGGCAAAAATTGTGTAATCATTGGGCGTAGCAATATTGTGGGTAGCCCTCTTTCCATCATGCTCGGACGCAACAGCAACCCCGGAAACTGTACCGTCACCCTTGCGCATTCCAAAACGCGCAACTTAAAAGCGCTCTGTAAAGATGCCGATATCATCATTGCTGCTATTGGCAAACCCAACTTTGTTACTGCAGATATGGTCAAAGACGGTGTCGTTATTATTGATGTGGGCACCACGCGTGTAGATGACGCATCAAGAGAACGCGGCTGGCGCTTGGTCGGAGATGTCAAATTTGATGAAGTCGCTCCAAAATGCAGTTATATATCACCCGTTCCTGGCGGTGTAGGCCCTATGACCATTGCTTCGCTCATGATGAACACACTCAAGGCCATGGAGCTTAAAGCAAAATAAGGCATGCAAACTTTTCAGATCAACGGCCCTTATATTGAACTCATCGGTTTACTCAAGGCGCTTGGTATTGCAGAAACGGGTGGTCATGCTAAGGCAATCGTAGACGACGGCTTCGTGCTGAGAAACGGCCAACCAGAACTACGCAAACGCGCCAAGCTCGTGAGCGGAGACCTCATTGAATTAGCCGATTTAAAAATCAAATTAAAATAACGAGCCTCATTTTAGGCCTCTGAAATCTTGACCAGATTTAATGCGCAGTACAGTCTGATAAATCAGGCGAATACAATTTTCTACATCTTCTTTTTGAACCATTTCTACCGTAGTGTGCATATAGCGCAAGGGCAGAGAAATAAGTGCTGAACTCACGCCTTCGTTTGAATATGCAAACGCATCGGTATCGGTACCAGTAGAACGAGAAACTGCTGCACGTTGGAACGGAATTTTTTCGGCTGTTGCGGTATCAATAATGAAACGCAGCAAATTATTTTGAACCGCCGGGCCATAGGTGAGAACAGGGCCTTTACCACTCTGTTGGTCGCCATTTTCGATTTTATCCACCATGGGTGTTGCTGTGTCGTGACAAACATCTGTAATGATGGCCAGATCTGGTTTGATGCGGTGTGCCATCATTTCGGCGCCACGCAGTCCGATTTCTTCTTGAACGGAATTCACTACGTATAGTGTGAAGGGTAATTTTTTCTTTTGTTCGGCTAGTAAACGGGCAACTTCTGCAATCATAAAGCCTCCAACCCGGTTATCCAATGCTCGACCAACATATTTATTTTGATTGAGAATCATAAATTCATCTTCAAATGTGGCCACACAACCAACATGAACACCCAGTGCTTCTACTTCTTCTTTGGAACTGCAACCGCAATCCAAGAAAATATTTTTCATACTAGGTGTTTCTTCTTTTTGCTGACGCATGTGAATGGCGGGCCAACCAAAAACCGCCTTAACTCGGCCTTTATCGGTGTGAATATTCACACGTTTTGACGGCGCAATCATATGATCTGAACCGCCATTTCGGCGCAAATAAATAAAACCGTCTTTTGTGATGTAATGAACAAACCAAGAAATTTCATCTGCATGGGCTTCGATGACTACTTTGTATACTTGCCCTGGATTGATCACCGCAGCAACTGATCCGTAGGCATCAGTGATATAATCGTCGATGTAAGGCCGAATATAATCCAGCCACATTTGTTGGCCTGAGGTTTCAAAACCCGTTGGGCTTGCATTGTTCAGATACGCCTCTAAAAATTTCTCGGATTTATTGGTAATGATCTTCTTCATATTTAACGAATAAGTGTAATGTTTCCTTTAATAATATTTTCTAAACCGCCAACACAAGTTGCTTGCAAATAATAGTCATAGACATCGGGGTCTAATAGTTTGCCACGGAAAGTGCCGTCCCAACCTTCCGATAAAGAAGTGGTTTCCCAGACAAGCTCACCCCAGCGATCATAGATCCGAAAAACAAAGGACTCGATAAAAGGACCACGGACGAATAATTTGTCGTTGTTTCCGTCTTTATTTGGCGAAAAAGCGTTGGGTACAAATACAAAAGGTGCGCCACAAATGCTATCATAGACCTTAATTAATACGGTATCCGAACCCGTGCAAAAACCATCGGTAACCGTGAGTGTGTAAATTGTCGTGGCTTCTATGGTTGCTTGCGGATTCGAAACTTGCGGATTCGACAAGCCATTCACCGGTGTCCAAGTAAAGGTAAAATTACCCACGGGCGTCCCGGTTAATTGCGAACTGGCATTGGGTAAAATGATTGTAGGGTCTGCGCTAGCCGTTACCAAAAGCGGGTTGAGTGCAGAAACATTGATATATATAGAATCTTGGAGCGTACAATTCTGATTGGTAAGCACCGTGACGTTCATGAGTTGCCCCGAACTAACGGCAACGCTCGCGGTGGGTAAATTGTTGGGGCCAATGATATTAGCTTGGGGTGTCCATAAAATGCTTTGCGCACTTACTGCTCCGGCTAAGCTCAATGTAAAAGGAGCTTCAGCGCAGACCAGATTGGGTCCAATAATCGAAAATGAATCCGATAACACCTGGATTTGAATACTATCAGTGCTTACACAAAATCCATTGTTAATCTGAAGATAATACCATCCAGTTTGCGGATCTAAAAGATCGAGCTGTGGAATGTTATTGCTATTCAGGGTATCGAGGAATTGTGCAGTACTCGACCAAACAATTTGGCTCGGATTTCCATTGATGACCGGGATAATTGTGGTATCAATTGAGGTACAGAGTTGAAATAAATCTGGGAGCGCAACATTTAATGTTGGTCCCACAGTTATTTGAACGCTTTGTTGATCAGTACCTAAGCAAATAGAATCTGAAATGGTCAAAGTAAGCGTGTAAGTTCCTGGTTGGGTATATGTAATACTTGGTTCAAATTGAATGCTATCGAGCTGGCCGTTCCCGAAATCCCATAAGAATTGGCTAGTAAAGGTGGAGTTATTGTTAATATCAATGGTAAATGGCGCACATCCAACCGTATCAGCAATTGTAAAAGTAGCGTTCAAAGGCACGTCGAACTGCACAAAAACAGAATCGAGGGCGCTGCAAAAACCGTTGCTAGCCTGACAAAAATACCAGCCACCTTGCGTCACCACAATACTGGATTGTTGGGGAGTGTTGAGGGGATTACTGAGGTTGTTTTGTGTGGACCAAATGTATTGACTGGCGGTGCCTTGTGTGTTGGCATTTAAAACAAAAGGTGCTGAACTACATAAATTGATGGTGTCGGCAAGGTTGAGCTGGATGGAATCGAGTACGACAATTTGAATTTGAGCTGTGTCGGTAAGTAAACAAACGCTATCGGTAACATACAAGTATACCTCATAGGTTCCAGGCGCGTCGTAAATGATAGTTGGGTTGAAAACTATACTTGTGGTATCTCCGTTGCCAAAATCCCAGAGGTAGGCGTCGCCTTGGGTTGAGGTATTCTGGAAAGTGACGCTGAGGTCTTCGCAACCTTGAACGTTTGAACTTGTAAATTGAGCACTCGGAATCAGCTGAAAATCGAATTTAAAGACCAAGTTATTGCAATTGCTGCTGTTGTTCGTGTTGGACCACGCACCTTGTGAAGTAGGGAAATCGGAATGTCCACCACAACCACCGCAGACGGATTGGTATACCACCCCATTTTTATCAAAACGAGAAGTACCACCGTCGACGTGCTCTTGGGCTATTGGACCACCAAGGTAACTTGCATAAAGTAAACCACTGAAATTGGATTTCAAAACCATTAAATAAAAATCGAAACCGGTGGTTGTCGTTTGAAATGCATTGGCGGTGATGGGCATACCACTAAGCGGCGTAGACTGTAAAATATTGGCTCCCCAACCTGAAATATAGATATTGCCGCAGATATCGACTAAGAAAGCCGCTGGTGAAATATTGATCTGACTCGAGCCATTGCCAATAACGGTAGATGCTAAATTTGTGGTAAGCGCTGCATTTAGCTTCAGGACAAACTGACTACTTCCTGGGTTGCTGTAGGCGGCATTATTGACGACAAAACCTCCGGCATTGGCTTGACCCAACAGATATACATTATTGTTTCGGTCTATTTCTACAAAAAAGACTTGATCGTAATTGGGCGTCCCGACATAACTAGCTTTTTGAATATTGGTGCCGAGCGCATTGAGTTTAACAACAAAACCGTCGGTTTTACCGCCGTTGTAATTGCTTTGATATGCCGCAGTGGTTCCGGATAAATTGTTTGAGCCTGTGGCACCTGCAAATACAATAGCTCCTAGTGTATCAACTTTGACCGAATAAGCTGCATCGTCCTTATTTCCACCATAGTATGAAGCAAATTGGAATGTAGAGAAACTCGGATTCAATTGAAAGATAACAGCATCTTGGCCACTACCCTTTGTTGCTTGAAAAGGATTTTGCGTAGGAAAATTTGTTGACCTACTGCAACTGGCTACGAGCACTGATCCGTTTGTATTTATAAATATTTCACCTCTGAATTGGTCTCCATAATTAGTGGTAAGGGAATCGTAGGCCTCGACATTATTATATGGCAAACCTAAAGTTCTGTAATTGACGCCGTCGTTGGCACTTCCCCCAACGTATGTCGAGGCCAATAAATTTTGACCATTGGCGCTCAATTTAGAAACATAAAGGTCTGTGCCCTGTGTTCCAAAGTACACGCCATTGAAGTAAAAATTGGCATTGGGCGTCCCGCCGGCATGATTGCTCTGAAGGGCGCCGGTTGTGGTTGGGAAATCCATACTTGATGTAGCGCCGAAAACATAAATATTATTGAGCGAATCACAAATAAGACTGTGTGCTGTTTCGGTTCCTTGGGTGTTGTCTCCACCACCTAAAAAACTTGACCAAAGCATGGTGCTACCATCTGGCGAATAGCGCGTTACGAAGACATCTGTGATGCCATAAGCACCAGCCACCGAGGTAAAATTGGAGGTAATATCAAAACTTGACAGGCTCGGCAATGGAAAATTATTGCCGTAAACCATACCTGCGGCATAAGCGGAGCCATCGTAGCCATAAGTGGCGGTCATGCCGAAATTATCTGAGTTTGCACCATTGTAGGTGGCAAAAACGAGTACGGGATCTATAAAAAGTGGTAGACTTTTATCATAAGATCCTAGTTGGTATCCGTATACACCTGATTCCATGGACTTGTAATTACAAGGAATTATCTTTTTGACACCGTTCACCACTTGGTAAGCCATTGGCCGCTCTTCAATGACCTCGCCAATAGGCGTTTTGAGCCAAATAGAACCTTTATGGAGTTCAATATGCGGTGTTCCTTGGTAACGCCACTGAATAAGAGACGGATCTGTACCAGGAGCCAATTCGAAAGTATATTTGAAATGCGAATTATTTGCACTCCAGCGCAAATCGGTGCCGGGGTAATAATCTTTGTATACGACTTCTTGGAAAGCACTTGCATTTTGGGCCCATTTTTTTTGATCTTTTCCTTGAAAAAAATGATATGAATGGGCCTTAGGTAGCATCCCTTCAGGTTGAACTTGTTGATTGGCACCTATGAATTGTTGGCCAATGAAATAACTTGGAATAGCTGGATTATCTATGACTTTTTGTTGGTGATGGGCCTCCTCAAGGGCGGAAAAATCGGTAAGTTGGTAGACGATACGATCCTGGCCCATCCAAATTTTAGCAGCACCGTCTTTGGCCATAAACTGGATATCTGTTGGCCATTGACCTTTGTTTTGGACAAATTCTTGCCCTTGAAACTGCGCATACACGTTTTGGTTCAGTAGTAAACCAAAAATACACGAATATAAAAAGTGATACCACCTCGACTTCATCCTCGCTAAGTTAAGCATTTCGACTAATTTTGTAAGAAGCAAATTGATATGACAACATCTCGCAATAAAATCTGTTCCCTTTTTGATATCCAATACCCTTTGATACAAGGCGGAATGATCTGGTGTGCGGGTTGGGAGCTCGCGGCGGCGGTATCCAATTCGGGCGGACTTGGTCTTTTAGGAGCCGGCTCAATGTACCCCGACGTGCTCGATGAACAAATTCAAAAATGCAAAGCCGCTACCGTTAAACCATTTGGCGTGAATCTTCCGCTTCTTTACCCAAACATTGAAGCGCATATACAAACCATCATCAAGTACAAAGTGCCTATCGTTTTTACGAGTGCTGGCAACCCTAAAATATGGACAGAAACACTCCAAAAAGCAGGCATTAAAGTGGTGCATGTGGTCTCGAGTGTCAAATTTGCGCTCAAAGCCCAAGCAGCTGGTGTCGATGCTATTGTGGCCGAAGGCTTTGAAGCTGGCGGACACAACGGCCGCGATGAAACCACCACGCTCTGCCTGATTCCGATGGTGCGTAAAGCCATTTCTATTCCGCTCATTGCTGCAGGCGGAATCGGCGACGGCCGTGCCATGCTGGCCGTTATGAATTTAGGTGCCGATGGCGCCCAAGTAGGCAGCCGTTTTGTCGCTTCGATTGAATCTAGCGCACACGCCAATTTTAAACAGGCGGTTATTGAAAGCCAAGAAGGCGACACGCTTTTGACGCTCAAAGAACTCACACCTGTGCGCTTATTAAAAAATCCATTTTTTGAACTAGTGCAAGCTGCCTATCAAAATGGAGCCAATGCCCAAGCATTGGCTACCCTGCTCGGCCGCGGCCGAGCCAAAAAAGGCATGTTCGAAGGTGACCTCGAAGCCGGAGAACTCGAAATCGGGCAAATTGCCGGAAATTTTGAAGCCATTTTACCCGCGGCCCAAATTGTCAAAGAATTCATTACTGATTTCAACACAGCAATCAGCACCCAATCCAAATTTACCCTATGATTCAATTCGAACGCTTTACGCTTGCCAACGGCTTGCGCGTTTTGTTTCACAACGAGCCTTCCACCCCAATGGCTGTGGCCAATGTCTTGTACGACGTTGGGGCGCGCGACGAAAATCCTAATCAAACAGGTTTTGCGCATTTATTTGAGCACCTCATGTTCGGCGGCTCCAAGCATATTCCCGACTTCGATGCGCCGTTGCAAGCCGCAGGGGGCCAAAGCAATGCTTTTACCTCCAACGATATCACCAACTACTACGATGTATTGCCCGCACACAATCTCGACACCGCACTTTGGCTCGAAAGTGACCGCATGCTTTCGTTGGCTTTTACGCCCAAAAGTTTGGAGGTGCAGCGTCAAGTTGTTATCGAAGAATTCAAGCAGCGCTACCTCAATCAGCCTTATGGCGACGCATGGTTGCATTTGCGGCCACTTGCCTACAAAAAACATCCTTACCGTTGGGCCACTATCGGCAAAAATATCGAGCACATCGAAACCGCTACCATGGACGACGTTCGCGCATTCTTCGCGCAACATTACCATCCCGGAAATGCTATCTTATGTATTGTTGGCAATTTCGATTTAAATTTTGTCAAAGAAAAAGTAGACTACTATTTTGGCAACATTCCGGGCAAAGAAAAAATAATTAGAAACTTGCCTCAAGAGCCAAAGCAACAACGATTTAGAAAGAAAATAATCAGTAGAAAAATACCGTCTGATGCGTTTTACTATGCTTTTCCAATGGGTGGCAGAATGGATGCTTCTTACTATTTAGCCGATTTACTCTCCGATCATATCGCCAACGAGAAAACAGGACTTCTTTATACGGAATTGCAGCGTAAAAAGAAGTTGGTTTCCGAAATTACTGCCTACATTACGGGTTCTCTTGACAACGGTCTTTTCGTCATCACTGGCAAACTAAACCCTGGACGCACATTTGAGCAGCTCGATGCCGCGCTTTGGCAAACCCTTGACAAATATACATCGAGACCGATTTCTAAGTCAGTACTCGAGGAATTATTACTTAAAATGCAAACAGCAAAAGCTTTTCAAGACCAAGGCTTGCTGAACCGTGCCATGAATCTTTGCTTTTTTGAATTACTCGGCGATGCCCAATTCCTTAATGAAGAAGCCGACCATTATGCGCGAATCCAACCCGCCCAACTCCAACATTTTGCCAAAGCTATTTTTAGTAAAAACCGTTGCTCCTTGCTGCAAATTCAAGCCAAATAAAAATGAAAAACTCGCATGCACAAACAGGGCTTGACCGCACCGTTGCGCCTCCCTTACTACCCATCGAACACATTCAATTTGTTGCGCCAGAAAGCAGCACATTAAAGAATGGTGCACCGCTATATTGGAGATACGGATTACAAAACCAAACCAGTAAAATCGAACTGCATTTTGCAGCGGGTTCAGCATTCCCAGATCCACTGACTGCAAGCCTATGTGCCGGTCTATTGATCAACGGAAGCAAAAACAGAAACGCCAAACAAATTCAAAAAGCACTAGATTCCTTAGGAGCTTACTACGATGTCTCACTTGGACAAGACAACTGCGTGGTAAGTTTATATGCCCTCAATAGTCAATTGCTCAAGGCTTATCAAATTTTTCATGAAAGCCTTTTTGAGGCTCAATTTGCTCAAAAAGAAATCGATCAATTGGTCCATGAACGCAAGCAAAAGTTTAAAATACAAGCGCAAAAAGTCAACTTTCTGGCGCAGCGCCTTTTTCAGCGCAATTTGCTAGCGGGCTCGGTATACGCCCAACAAATTCAACTCAAAGATTTTGATCGTGCCGATCGCGCTGCCATTCAAGCTTTTCATGTTACACACTATCTAAATGGACTTCAAAAAGTTTTATTGATTGGTGATTTCGATCAAAATATAATCACATCGTTTATCCATTTACTCAATGCCTACAAAATGTTTGAAGGAAAGAGACTCCCTTTTACCTGGAAACCTGACTTAGGCGCCATCCATCACGAACATCCAGGGGCCTTGCAAAGTGCCGTGCGCATTGGCAGGCCCTTATTCAATAAAACACACCCTGATTTCATTGCATTTAGCGTACTCAACACCATCTTTGGTGATTATTTTGGCAGTAGGCTCATGAGTAATATCCGCGAAGACAAAGGTTATACTTACGGCATCGGCTCACACATTGTGGAAAACCAACAATTTGGTTATTTCGTGATTGGTACAGAGGTAGGCGAAGCTTCGCGAACGGCAACTTTTCATGAAATTCAATACGAAATGGAGCGTCTCCAAAAAGAGCTCGTACCTCAAGAAGAACTCGAATTAGTCAAAAGCTATCTCTTAGGGCAGTTGCTAAAAAGTGCAGATGGCCCATACGCCATGCTCGATTTGTTCGCGAATGTAGAGGTGCACGGCCTAGACCTGCATTTCTATGAAACATATATTACCGAAATTAAAGCGGTAAGCGCAGAAAAATTACAAGAACTAGCTGTCAAATACCTCAATTGGGGAGAGATGCTGATTATTTCTGCTGGATAGCAACCTTTATAGGGATTTAGCCGTTATACTAAAAGTATAAAAACCGCGTTATTCAACGAATGCCAAAAGCTTTTATTGTTTTCTTTTTTCTATTCCTCACTTTTGTGAGCCATGCATCGCACGTGATGGGTGGAGAAATCACCTACAAGCACCTCGGCAACAACAATTATCAATTTGAATTGGTTTTTTACCGCGACTGCAACGGCGCAGATGTCAATGCTGTTTCTGAAACGCTACGCGTTTGGAATCATCCGAGTCTGAGTACCATAACTGTATTGTTTGTGCAAAGACAAGATTTATCGCCAATTTGTACCCAAGTACCTGGTGGGGCTGGTCCTTTGCTTTGCGGAACAGGAAACAACGGTGGCAATGGCATTGGTGCCATTGAAAAAGTCATTTACCGCAGTGCCCCTGTTGCGCTCACTGGCGCTCCACCCGCTCAGGGCTGGGCTTTTACCTACGAAAATTTCTCGCGTAGTGGTGCCCTTACCAACCTCAGCAATCCTTCGACTTATGGCATCACGCTTGTAGCCAAAATTTTCAATTTAAGCCAACCCGATAGCTCGCCAGTATTCAACGAAGATCCCAATTTTGTGAGTTGCGCAGGCTTGCCTTACCAATACAATAGCGCGGTCAGCGACCCCAATCTCGACTCTTTACATTTCGAGTTCGGCATTCCATATAATCATTTCCCTACGGGAGCCTACAACCCGCCTAGCAATCCAGCGCCCATACCTTTTGTAAGTGGTTTTTCTTACCTCAGCCCCACGCCGGGCCCAGCCATCAATGCCAGCAACACCGCAGCTGTGCTCAACCCACTCAATGGCAACCTGACGTTTAATAGTTTCACTGTAGGGAATTACGCACTTAAAATTGTAGTCAAGGCCTATCGGGGCGGTTTGCTCATCTCAGAAACCGAACGAGAAATACAATTGGTGCTGCAACCTTGTAACAGCAGTAATTTCCCACCGGTAATTTCGCCACCATTTGCTGGTGGCGCCTCTTATGAACTCACTGTCAATGCTGGAGATCTCGTTAATTTTGATCTGCTCATTACAGACCCTGATACCCAAATTAATGGAAGTGCCCAGAACATCACCTTGGAAGGCAATTTACCCTGCACTGTTGGTCCTTGTCCATCTTTAAATGTTGGGCTTCCGTTTACCGCAACTGGCCAGATCCAAACGCAATTTACTTGGCAAACCACCTGTGACCACATCCTCGACGGTCAAGGACAAGCGCAAGCCCAAAAAACCTACCATTTTGTTTTCAAAGCCTCTGACGATGTCTGTCCGATTCCGCAAGTGCAGTTTGCTACCATTACCATTCATGTACTCAATACCGGCATTATTACTGCACCAGAAATTGCCTGTATTCAAACCAACAACGCCAACGAGCTCAATATTTATTGGCCTTCCCTTGCCGCTGGTTCAGCTAGTAGCTTTGCTGCTTTTCAATTGTATTCCTTACAAAATGGATTATTGGCGGATACCCTAGATGTCAATGCTACTTCCTTTACCATTCCTCCGATTTTCAATAGTCATGATTTTTACATCAGTGTTGCTTCAGGTTGCGGCGGCACTTTCTTAAGCTATTCAGACACCGTCAAAAATATTTACCTAACACTCAATAATCCAAATAACGGGACGGCAGTACTCAATTGGAACAAACCAAAAACGCAGCCATCTCCCAACTACAACAGTCATTATTACATCTACAGAGAATATCCGACCAACTTTTTTAACTTTTTAGATAGCGTACCATATAACCAAACTACTTACATCGATACCATCGATTTATGCCATGAATTTTTGCGTTATCGGGTAAATCTGAAAACCGCTACCTGTAATTTCAACTCGAACCGACCCGGCGATTCGCTTACCGACATGATGACCCCATTTATTCCAGTATTATATAGCGTTGGCTTTGATACCAGCACCCAACAAATGCAGCTACAATGGAATCCAAATGCAGCC
>VHBC01000026.1 GCA_016872115.1 Sphingomonadales bacterium
GTTGCGCCATCAGGAAATATTGGTGAATTCCAATGTGGCAAGTTTTTCCATTGAATGACAAACTTACTGTTTGGCGAGGTGCCTACTTGTTGGTAATAAACTCCTCCTCCTACAGCGTAAGACTGTGCTAACTGTTGAATGTATGGATACAAACCATTGCCTGGCTCCATCACATAGTTGAGCGCTGCGGTGGTTGTCCCTAATTTAACACCACCAGTTGCGCCAATTGTTGCCGTAGTAAACAAGTTTCCTTGAAATAACAATGGAAATGGAAGCGTAATGCCTATTTCGCCTAGATATGCAATGTTGTTGTAGGTTGCTGTGGTACCTGTACTTAAATCTACAAAGCCGCCCGTTGGGCAGGTGTTGTCCCACTCCATGTATTGACCTTGGTTGTAGGTATTCCATGATACCATCGGCGACCAATAAGAAGAGTCTCCGGGCGTACAAACTGCACGAACACGTGCTTGGTAAAAACTGTAAGGTGTTAAAGAACCAATTGTAAATGGATGTGCGCTGGTGTAAATTAAAGTGCCGGTTCCCGGAACAAAACCTTGAGGGCCCCACTCTAATTGCCATTGTGTTTCAGAACCCCCTGGTGTCCAATCTATAGTTGCATCATTTAAAGTGCTGCTGACAATGTTAATTAAAGTTGGCTGCGGACAGGTTGGCGGAGCAGAGATATTGATCATGTAATCTTCTGTTTCGCCCCATGTGTAGGTACCACAAGGTGACGGCGTCTGATTCGACTCTATAATAACGATGCGCATGCGCGTTAAACCACCAAGGGCAGTTGGGGGTATGGTGATGTTAAACGGCACATTAACCGTTACCAACGATGGTAAAGAATTGTAGGAATCTTGTAAAAGTTCATACGTATCAAATAAACCGTTATGATCGGTGTCTATCCAAACCCGGGTGCCATAAGAATAAGTTCCGCCAGAACAATTGATCAAATCAAGCTCCATCGGATAGGTTACACCTGGCGAAAGCAAGGTAGAAATACTTGTGTAATCTGAATAGGTGCCATTGCAAGCCGTGGAACTGTTATCGATGGTATTAAGCTCAACGCGTTGGATATCACCATAGGTATTGGAAGTTGCGCCGCTGGTGCAATAGCAGTTTACAAAGGTATTGGTGGTAACACCAACTACCGTTGATGTGGCGGTAGAGCCAGATGCCGTACAAGTGACAATGCATTGATACCATGTATCAACCGTTTGAGTCGCTTGGTAAATACTATTCGTTGCGCCTGTGATATTTGAAAATGGCCCAGCTGCTGATGTAGAAGATTGCCATTGATACGTTATTCCCGATGCTAAGGTGCTTCCGGAAAGAGAGAGTGAATAAGGAACGCTTGGGCAAACTGCGCTTTGTGATGAAACCGCAACACCTGCATTAACTGCTCCACTACATTGCGTTCCAGGAACATAATGTATTTTGATATTCGGGCGGTTATTGCCATACGTAGTGGTCAAAGCCGTAGCTGACGATCCCGCCAGATTGCTCGCCCATCCGATAGCCATACCTGTAGCCGCCTCACGATAAAAATTATTGGGGCCACTGGAAGTTCCAGCGTAGATATGGTCGGTCATTACTTGCAGCGTACCTCCAGTATATATAAAAGGCGTAGTCAGTGTGAATGATTCCCAACCCGGTGCAGCAGCAGTGAATCCTTGATTGGTGTTTAGATACACAGAAGTTGCACCTGCAGAAACCGCCCCCCAAATAGTACCTGTTGTAAGTGTTGTAGCAGAATTGTTTGCTAATAATATTTCAAAAGTATTAGGGGCAGTCATCGTTCCTGACTGTTTTTGCCATTCGATCATGGTGATCATTGACCCTGGTGGAATGGCGCTTAGTTCAGTAGCGGTATAAATATATGCGTATTTAGAGTAGTTAAAAACCGACGTTGCAGAACTACGGTAGTAAGGTCCGTACAAATAGCTCTGTGTTGCCGTTGTTGTTCCTATTTGTACAAACTGAGCGCGCGCAAATGAGGTGACTAAACTGAATAATAAAGCAAGAACGTAAATATATCTCATGTCCAAAATTTAAGGTTTCCAAAGATAACTATTAAGAAACAAAAAGCCACCCCAAGGGGTGGCTTTTGAATATTAGATGTAAGTGAATTATTGTTTAACCACTCTGAATGTTTGAACTGAATCTGCAGCTGTAATGCGGACCATATAAACACCAGTTGTCATGTTAGATAGATTCAAAACAGAACCGTTTGAAACATTTGAATTGTTAAGTACCAATTTACCTTGGGCATCAAATACTTGTGCCTGTGCCGTCAATTCTGTAGACATTGTTACTGTCAATTCACCAGCTGTTGGGTTTGGTTGAACTGACATCTCAATGTTGGTGATTTGATCGATGCCAACCTCATCAATTGTAATACAATCTGACTGGTCAGAACATCCTTGAGCTGAAGTAACAATCACTGCATAAGAACCGTTAGCAATAGCTGTAAAGTTAGCAGTAGAGCCATTAGGAACGTCTGTACCAGAAGCGCAGTTGATCCATTGGTAGTTCATGCCTGCAGGTGAAGCAGCAAGGGTGATGTCGTCAACAACTGAGGCAGTAGCAACTGGAGTAGCATTAACTACAACGGTTACTTGATCTGTGTTTTCACAACCGTTGACACCAGTACCAGTAACTGTATAAGAAGCTGTCGTTGCCGGTGCAAATGCGACGTTGTTAGAAACGCCGCCAGTCCAGCTATAAGAAACAGCCCCTCCCCCGTTGAGTGTCACAGACTCGCCAGAACAAATTGTCTGATCCGGACCAGCGTTTACATCCGGAAGTGCAAGCACCGTTACTGTTACCTGATCAGAGTTAGTACAGTTGTTGAAACCTGTGGCTACAACTGTGTAAGTTGCAGTTGATGCAGGTACAAAAGCAACGCCATTGGTAACGTTTGGCGTAGTCCAAGTCAAGAAGCCGTTACCTGTTGCAGTAAGCGTTGCTGGCAAGCCAGAACATACGGCGAAGTCAGGGCCGGCATTCACAACAGGAAGCGGTAACACGGTTACAGTTGTATTTTGTGAAGCCGAACCACATGCGTTGGTTGCAACATAAATCAAGTTGACAACAACCGGATCATTAGCACTTGGGGTGTAGGTCACTGTTCCGTTCGTTACATTCGGTGAAATCACACCTGTACCGTTCGTCGTTGTCCAGAAACCACCTAAACTGTTTTGAACTGCTGCACTTAATGTTGCAGGTGCATTAGCACAAACCGTTTGTGGTGCCGACAAGTTAACTGTTGGTCCTGTAGACACAGTCACAACTACTTGATCATTGTTAGTACAGCCGTTTGCACCTGTACCTACCACTGTGTAAGTTTGAGTTGCGTTCGGGTAGAATGGAATGCCTTGCGTAACACCGTTATTCCAAGCATAAGAAACCGCACCAGAAGCGTTCAAGGTTGCACTTAAACCAGCACAAACCGTGATATCCTGACCAGCATTTACTGTTGGTAATGCAAGAACTGTTACTAAAATCTGATCTTGGTTCGTACACCCGTTTGCACCAGTAGCAGTAACTGTAAGAACACCTGTGTTCGTAGGAACATATTGCGTATTGTTTGTTACGTTGTTGCTCCATTGGAAACCAGTTACTGGTGTTAGTGTTGCTGATGTTGTAGTTGCGTTCAAAATGATTGGTGTACCCGCACAGATAGTTTGGTCTAAGCCACCATTTACAATTGGTTGCGGTAATACATTCACAACAACCTGATCTTGGTTCTGACAGCCGTTTACATCAGTACCTATAACTGTGTAAGTTGCCGTTGCCGACGGGAAGAATGGCGTAGCGTTAGTAACACCGTTGTTCCAAGCATATGAAAGCGCACCAGAACCCGCTAAGATTACTGGAGAAGCATTACAGATCGTTTGATCAACACCAGCATTTACTACCGGCAAAGCATAAACTGTAAGTGTAGCTTGGTCATCGTTTGTACATCCAACACCGTTAGAAACGTTCACTTGGTAAGTATAAGTACCCGGTTGAGCTGGCGTAACGACAATTACTGGACTATTATTTACTGCGCCTGTTAAACCACTGTTTGTGTAGTTGTTCATGGTCCAGTTGTATGGCGCCAAGCCTGTTGCATTGAACGTTGCCGTTTGACCAATACAAATTGCTTGGTCAACACCTGCGTTTGCTGGAGGAACGGCAGAGTACGTCAATAATAAAGTATCGTAGTTGATACAACCGTTGCCGTCTGTACCGATTACACTAAATGTGCCCGTAGCTGAAGCTGTAAATGGCACGCCATTTTGTACCCCTGCCACTGGACCAGACCAAGCATAAGAACCTGTTGCACCAGCACCTGTCGCAGTAACTGTAACTTGCTCAGTAGCGTTGTTGCTACAAATTAAGATGTCGTTACCTGCGTTAATGGTAGGCAATGCCCAAATCGTTACAGGAGCCGTTGTATTTGTAACTGAACAACCTGTGATTGGATTGGTAGCTTGAACTGTATATGTCTCAGTGATATTTGTTGTGCCAAGATTAGAAACAACTGTAGAGGCAGTTGCACCGTTTTGGTTCAAAGCAGGCCATGTCCAAGCCAAGGTAGGCGTGTAGTTTGTACCTGTAGAACCAGACATTTGTATCATTGGACGAGTATTCGCTACAGTACCAATTGTAGTTGAAGCACAAACCCCGGGTGCATCTGCAAAGTAATAGTGTGTGGCCCCTGCAAACGCGTTTGTCCAGGTAGCTACCGCATTTGTAGTATACGCCGAATTGTTAAAACAAATTTCAATTAACACATTCGATGTACCATCCCAGTTGAATGGGGTAATGTTAAAAGTATTATTTGCAAAACCTGTTTGTGCTGAAGGCGTGTAAGCCGCGCTGTAGAACACTTGCGTTAAACCTGTTTCAAATGTAGTTGTCAATGCCGTAACAGTCGTATTCTTCATTAAAATGGTATAGTCTGTTAAGGTTGTCGTTACAGGAGTTGTTACATTAAACGCTAGTGAATTAATTGTTCCTGCCGCAAAACCAGCGGCAGTCATTTCGGCAGCTGTATACAAGAACTGTTGCTTGGCACCCCAATACCAGTTACCGAAAGGCGAAGGATAAGTAGTGGCGGTGTTAGCACCTGTACTAGCTGGGCCAGGTACTGCAGTAATTGGTGTAAGCGTTGTACTCGCTGCACTAAGGTTAACAGTGCCGCCTGAACAAATTGCAGTTGGGTTAGCCACTGTTGAAGAAATCAACGGTAAAGAGTTTGTAGTAACTACAACTGTAGCGGTGTTCTGACACAACTGACCTGTTGTTTGGTTAGCAGTCAGTAAATATGTTGTAGTTGCAGCAGGTGCATTTGGTGTAGCATTCGCAGGGTTAAAGGTGTAACCTGCAGCTGCTGTACCTGCTACCGTAGAAGCATTTGTCCAAGTGAAGTTGTCATAAGAAGTAAGACCATCTGTAATTGTAACTAAACCTGAAGGTGAAGTTGAACAGTTGGTGGCAGTACCTGAAGACAAAGTCAAAGCCGGAGCCGGAGCAACTGTAATTACAATTGGCGTAGGGCCACTCTGACAACCTGTAGCAGGGTTTGTAGTGGTAACATACATGGTCGTAGTCGTACCAACTGTTGCAGCAAAAGTATTCGCTGTTGTAGCTTGTAATGCAGTTGTTGAAGTTGGTGTAGCATACCAGTTGAAGGTAGGCGTTGTAAAGTTGTTCGGATCAACAACAGAAGCCGTAGGAACCTGAACACCACAATGCGCACTGTTCGTAGCAACTGGCGCCAAGAAAGCTGGTTGGATAGTAACAGGGGCCGTTGTCATTGTATTCACACAACCGGTAGCTGCTTCAGTAGCAGTAACCGTCCATGTTTGTGTAGTTGCTGCTGAAGTCGCGTTTTCAGCAATAGTCGTTCCAACCATAGTATTCACAACTGGCGTTGAGTTCCAAGTGTAGCTGTAAGGAACAGCTGGCTGACTTTGGATGTTAACTAAATAGTCTTCAGTTTCACCAGAACCCATGAATGTACAAGCATCACCAGCACCGTTTACGTTGCCAGCCCCTCTTGAACGAAGACGCATTTTGGTTAAACCCATTTGAGCAGTAAGTGGTACGTTAATAGTAATGGTGGCAGTTGTACCGCCGGCCGCGTTAACAGCAACCTGTTGCCATTCGGTAGCCGCCAAGACTCCATCACGGTTATAATCGATCCATACGGAAAGAATTGCACCCGTATAAGTACCTGCAGGCTGAACAGTAACGCTTAAAGGATAAGACTGTCCCGGCTGAACATTTGTAACCAAAGTATAATTGGTGTAGTTTGGAGCCGCAGTAGGATTACTTGCTGCCGAGTTATTACTAATTGATCCAAAAACAACGTTGTTTATCATAGATCCCGTTCCGCCAGAGTTATTGGTAGTACAATATCCTGAAGGTAATGTCTGCGGGCCAGAAACAATGCTTGATGCCACTAAATCCACAACCGCATTGTGACATGCTGTTGTTGGGGTTGCTGTTGCAGATGTAATAACAGGAAGTGCGTTCACTGTTAATGGCATCGATTGTACTGCTGTACAAATACCATCAGTACCAGTGACTGTAAAGTTATATACGCCTGTAGCCGTTGGTGTAGTTGCGAGCGCTGGAGAGGTTACGTTCGCACTCAAACCCGAACCAGTATAGCTTGCCAAAGCATATGTATAAGTATAATTGGTATTTACTGAAGAAGCTGTTGTACTGAATGCGCCACCAATACAAATTGAGGGGTTGGCACCAGCAGTAAACACTATTGGATCAGGATTCGATACAGTTACAACAACAGGTGTTGGCGTACTGTTACAACCGTTTGTTCCTAATTCAGAAACGTAGAATGTTGTGGTTGTAGCAACTGTTGTTTGGAAAGTAGTGTAACCTACACCGTTAGTTACACCAATTGGTGGTGCAGCAGAACAATCTGCAATGATTGTAGTTAGGGTTGTATTAACGTTAGGATTCGGGAAGGCTGGTGCCATCGTATAGATTGTTGTACCTCCAGGGTTTACAACGGCAATTCCCACTTCTTCCGGGTAGAACCCCGCTGCGTTCCAGAACAATGTGTAGGTTGTACCAGATTGTAAAGTAACGGTTTGGGTAGCAGTGAATCCTGTGGTAAATGCTGTTCCAATTGTAGCCACGACAGTAGCGCCATTTAAGATTTGCATCGTAGCACCGTTCCAACCATCACCAAAAGAGTCTGTAAGGTTGAAGGTGTATGCACATGAAGTTGCAGGGATTGGTGTTTGAGGCGGTGCTTGTACAGGCGTGCCTCCCGTTGGAGCGCTGTACCAGAACATTGAACCTGTTCCTGACGCACCCGCTGTTGATACTACAGATGCTGTTGGTACTGCCGCCCCACATTGTGAACTATTCGTTGTACTAACTGCACTCGGAAGAACCAAAGCTGTTACTGATGTCGTGTTAGAAGTTACCGTACATCCTAAAGCTGTTACTAATGCTGAATAAGTATCTGTAACAGTAGGGTTGATAGTATAAGGGTTACCTGTTCCTAAAGCTGCCGTAGAGCTAGACCACGCAGCAGAAGTAATTGCAGGTGCAAAACCACCACCTGTGTTTGGCGAAGAGATGTTTAACATGTAGTCTTCGTATTCACCCCAAGAACTAATAGAACCGATTCCGGTAATAAGTACTTCAAGACAAACCACACGCATGCGTGTCAACCCATTCAATGCTGTGGCAGGAATAGTGAAGTTACCTGACTCAACATGTGGGCCAACTACTGTAGCTGTAGGTAAGTAAGCTGCTTCCCCTGCATCTGCGAAATCGCCATCGCGGTTGTAGTCGATAAAGATTGCCATGGAGTTTGGATAGTTACCACCTTGAGTGATAGATGTCAAAGAGAAACCATAAGTATTACCAGCCGTCATTGCATAAGGGCCAAAAGCCGTGAAGTTTGAGAATGAGCCTGGTGTACCAGTGGCATTACCAATTGTACCATTTAAACTACCACCAACAGTTGTGTTTGATAAGATAGTAGTGGCACCATCTGTAATTACTACACTACCTAAATCTTCGTCAAAAAGTGGAGAAGACACGCCTGGTGTGTTGTATAATACAGAAGGCTGAGTTGATGTCAAGCTAACTGAAAGGTTAGAAGGGCTGCCCGCACAAACTGGTGAAGCAGAGTTCACAGCAAGCGCACTAACACCTAATAACGACTGATCAATGTATGATGCACCTGTGTAAGGTGTATTCAAGCCAAAGCTGTTTGTTGCAACCACGTTCCATGTAACAGTAGCGTTCACTGGTGAAGCAACAGGAATAGTTGCTTCGTAGGTAGAACCACTTGTGTTGGTCATGGTGATTGGCGTTTGCGCCGCTCCGTTAAATGCGTAATTTAATACAACATTAGAAATAGTTCCTGAACCAGCTGTTATAGTCATACTCACAGGGTGTGAAGTAGCAGTTGTACAGTTAATGGGGGTGATGCTACCCAAAGCAACAACTGGCGCAAAAATTGGCGTTGCATCGAATTCGTCTGCACCGATGTCAGGGTTAGTACCACCACCGTTTACTGAACCTACCGGACCTGGGCGTACTTGACCATCGATGTCATTAGTTACTAAAGTTACGCCTACACCTGCGCCTGCAGATTCTAACGGTGTTGGCGCAGTTGTAATGTGAAGGTCGTTGGCACTCACAAAGTTTGGAGCCACGTTGAATGTGTTGGCGTCTTTACCTGTTGCAGTTTGCCAGTTGGCAAGTGTGTTTTGGTTAGCGCCGGCATAATAACCTATAAGACCTGAAGGAACAAAATAATTGTTGTTATTAACAGCAGAGGCTGCTGCCGGAAAGTTAGCTACAGCTCCTGAATAAACAGCGTATGAACCAGCACCTACACCATTGTTAACAATAATGTTGTTCAAGAACTGTGCAAATGTCATTGTGGTAACACAATAGACACCATGTTGAACATAGTTAGCAACCGTACCATTGACAGGTGCATTGACTACAACAGTATTATTGATGACTCTTGCCGCAGTTGCGCCAGCTGAGAAACGAATACCGTTGGCAACAAAAGAAGTTGTCAAAATAGTAGAGTACTTGGATGCTACAACGTTATTAATCATGTTGTTGGCAATAAGAAAGTTCTCGCACTGCGCAGCGCCCGAAATATTGATGCCATTTGCCCCCCAACCGAAGGTTGTTGGCTGAATGATATCGTGAATGTTATTGCGCAAGACGCGGATACCTGAGTTGACCGTTCCAAGATCGATACCAGAAACAGTAGCAGAGAAACCTGCACCTGAGGCACTCACATCTCCACAACGGATGTCATTGCCTTCAATCAATGACAAGGTTGTACCACCTGTAATATTTGAGTAAGCAACGAAGATACCACACTGACCTACGTTATCGGCAAGTGTAGCAGATCCGATGATGTTATTTGTAACATAAACACCCGTGTTCGGGATGGTGGTTGAGGCACCATTAAGGTGAATAGCTCTGTAACAACGACGAATTTCGTTGTTGTCAATGGTGGTATTTAAGTTACCGTACGCACCTGTAGCTAAACTCGTTGTTGAATAGTTAGAGGCGTTGATACCATAGCTCATAGTGGTCTGAACTCCACTTGATCTTGAACCTATAATCACACAATTCTTTACAGTATTATTGTTAGCCCCGCCAGTACCAAGTGTATTAGAAGACGAAATTCTAATTACGGCAGTTATGATAGTGGTAGATGTAGATGAAGCCACTTGAAAAGTTAAGTTCCTTGCGCCCGGTGTAGCCGGGTCGTCGCCATCAATGGTTACGTTGTCAGCACCATTCAATTCAATGAGGCCGCGGTTAGAAACCAATGAAGCGGCAGCGGCAGAGTTAACGGTTACGTTACCAGCCGGCTTGATGTTGACCGCCGTGTAGTTTGATGGTGCCCCGCTACCTAATAATGCAACAACTGTTGCTGGCTCTGTGGTGTTGGCCGTGATGGTGATGTTGATCACACCTTGGTGAGTTCCTGCGTTAATTGCTGCAAACGCCGCGCTAACCGTGGCGTATGAACCCGTTGCAGTACCTCCAGTTGCAGTTACCGAAACCTGTGCCCAAGCCGTGCTTAATGCGATTGTTAGTAGTGCAAAAGTGGTAAGAATTAATCTTGTAAAACTTTTCATAGTAATAACTTTAGTATTCGTAATTTAGCAAATGTAAATAAAATTTTATTTCTACAAAAAATTACTTTCTATACTCACATGATTTCTCAACCCCTGAAAGCACTTGTTTGCGGCTCAACCCAAGGAATAGGCCTTGCAATTGCACAAAAACTTGCCATTGACGGATTTTCTGTTGTACTCACAGCTAGAAATAAAGAAAAACTCGAAAATGTGGTTCAGACCTTGGCTGCATCTCATGGTCAAAAACACCATTATTTTGTTTCCGACTTCAGCAAGCCTGAAACATTAAAAATTGCAATTGACGCCTTTGTTAAAAATAATGGTCCCGTTCACGTTCTCATAAATAATACGGGCGGGCCAAAAGGAGGACCAATTGTTAGCGCCGAAACTTCAGAATTTCTCGCGGCTTTTAATCAACACCTGATTTGCAACCATATTCTAATGCAAGCCCTCGTTCCCGGCATGAAAGCCGTGGGTTTTGGGCGCATTGTCAACATCATCTCTACTTCGGTTAAGCAACCACTGCCCAACTTAGGGGTTTCGAATACCATTCGGGGAGCGGTTGCCAACTGGTCCAAAACACTCGCCAACGAATTAGCGCCTTTCGGTATCACCGTCAACAATGTTTTGCCAGGCGCCACCAACACCCAGCGCCTAACCGAGATTGCCAAGGCCAAAGCAGAAAAAACAGGTGAAAGCGTTGCTGACATTTTAGCCGAAATGGGGCAAGAAAGCCCAATGCAAAGAATTGCTGAACCGCAAGAGATAGCAGCCGCGGTTGCCTTTTTGGCTTCGCCTTCGGCATCCTATATCAATGGTATTAATGTGCCAGTAGACGGCGGACGCACCAAAAGTCTGTAAACCTATTTTTTGATAAAGCCCTCTTTTTGCTTTTTGGCTAAAAAAGACCTGTAAGCCAAAAGGATCGGAAAGCCCAAAAGCAAACTGGCAGCAAGCATATAACCGCGACGGGTGAGGTAGAAATCAACAACCTGCTTCATGTCGGCTTGGTCGTAACCCAATCCAACAAAGTAAGCTAAACTAAGCGGCGCCTCCAAAACGTATTTTTTGCCATTTTGCTCGTAAACGATTTCGCCTTCAAACAAATTTGGACTGACCAAAATGAGCGTACCGCCAATTAGTATCAAACTAAATGCAAAAACAAACCAAGGTTTAAGTAATAGCGCTTTGAAATCTTTCATTTTACAAATTTAGATCAATTCTAGGTAATTTCGCGAGGCTTTATGGAACACATTGCCTATCTATGTTTATCTGAAGGTTGGGGCGGCTTAGAGATGAATCAGCTGCGAAGTGCCCGACAAATGCACGCGCGCGGACATTCCGTTTTGTGCATCGTCAATGCAAACAGCCCGATAGCCAACGAAGCCCAAGCACAAAATATACCTTTATATATAGTAGCACAAAAAGCCAAACACTATCAATGGCGATTTGCTTGGATGTTAAGCCGTTTTTTACTGCATAATCAATTTACGCAACTCATTTTTCGAAACAACCGCGAACAAAGCATTGCCGCATCAATTGCTTTTTTATCCTTAGGTAAAATAAAAGTGCACTATTTTATGGAAATGGCCCTCGGCGGAAAGCGCACTCAGTTTTTTAGATCACTGCGCTATGCGTTTTTCGAATCATGGGTATGCCCCCTGCCCTATCTAAAACGTCAAGTGGAGTCCAATACCAAAATGAAGCCTTCCAAAATCAAAGCAATTCCTTCGGGAGTCGAATTCAAAAATGATGCTGACATAGACCAAAAAACAGCGCGCCAACTGCTCGGTTGGCCCATGGACGCCACCATTTTTGTTGTTCCTGGGCGCATTGACCCAAAAAAAAGACAAGGATTTGTCGTGGAAAGTTTTTCGAAAAGAACGCGATTTAATGAATATTTAATCTTTGTAGGAGCGCACACCATAGATGAATCTGACCACTATGCCGTAAGTTTGAAAAAAGACGTTGAAAGTCATCAAAAAAAAGAACATATCATTTGGACTGGTTTTCAACAAAATATGACATTGGTTTATCGTGCTGCAGATTTAATTGTAATGGCGGCCGAAAACGAAACCGTAGGGATGGCAACCTTAGAGGCTTTGCAACATAACCGCCCGGTTGTTGGCGCCAATAACGGCGGAAGCCAAGAAATTATCAATTTGTTCGGCGGCGGGCTTTGCTTTGAGGCGAAAGACACTAATTCGCTCAATAAGTGCATCGATTTGGTTTTGATCGAGGACTGCCCTGCACTAAAAAAGGAGGCTTTCCAACAACATTTCGACTTCAACCGCGTTTGCGCTCAAATAGAAAAAGACGTGCTGGGCCTCCCTGCGCCGATTTTTCAGTAAATTCGTTCAATGGACTTATACGCATCCAAACAACGTTGGAAACTTTTACTCGTGATGCTCGCCTTGTTCGTGGTGGGGGCATCACTATTCTATTCCAATCAAAGTATCCAAAAAATTGGAAGTCGCGAACGCACAAAAGCCAAACAGTGGGCGTTGGCATTGCGCAAAAAAGCAGAGCTCGTTGAATTAAGTAGCCAAATTTTTGGCGCCCTACAAGAAAAAGAACGCCAAAAAATGGAGTTGGTCGTACAAGCCAACCGCACCTTATTAAGCGCCTCAGATCTAGGCATGAGCCAAGATGTCGATTTTGCCCTCCAAATCATCGAAGCCAACAAAGACATTCCCTTTATTCTTTTAAACGAAGACGGAAGCGTATCACAATCTAGAAATTTAGAAAAAGACACTGTTCAAGAGGCCTATCAAGAATTGGCCAATTCCTGGATTGACGCCGGGCGCAGTTATAAAATTCAAGTCTTTGCGGATATGTACATGACCCTTTGTTATGGCTTTTCTAAAGAGTTGTTGCGCTTGCAGGCGCAAACCGACTCATTGATTCGGTCGTTTAATGCCGACCTCACCGATCAAAAAGGACTTGTGCCCGTTTTACTCTACGACCCCCATTCAAAGCAAATTGAAGCCAGTAACTTGTCCAAAAGTGAATTAGCTCCTGCTCAAATAAAAGCAACCATTAATGAAATGGCGGCGGCGTATAAGCCAATAGCGCTAACGATTAAAGGAAAGCAGAAATTGCTTTACCTCAAAGACAGCGAAGAAGTCAAACAGCTCTATTGGCTGCCTTATTTGCAGTTTGGTGTATTAGGTCTTCTTGTATTGGTCGGATACCTCCTTTTCTCTATGTATAGAAAAGCCGAACAAAACCAAGTTTGGGCAGGTATGGCCAAAGAAACCGCGCATCAACTCGGCACGCCACTTTCCTCAATGATGGCATGGGTGGCACACCTCGAACAACAAGCCATTGACCCCATGATCCCCAAAGAGATGCACAAAGATCTCGAACGGCTAGAAAAAATTACCGATCGTTTTTCCAAAATTGGTTCGGGCGCAAAGCTCATTGAGGGAGATTTAGCTGCCACCATTGAAAACAACCTCAACTACCTCAAAGCCCGCCTGTCTCAAAAAGTAGAAATGCGTTTTGAAATAGATGCAGGGCGCCCGCTAATGGTGCTCCACAACGCTTCGCTCATTGAGTGGGTGGTAGAAAATATTTGTAAAAATGCCGTGGACGCCATGGAAGGAATTGGCACTTTACACATTCAAATACGCGAAGTAGCCGAATGGGTTCATATTGATATCTCGGACACCGGCAAAGGCTTGACGCCCAAACAATTCAAAACGATATTTGAGCCCGGCTATTCCACTAAAAAACGTGGTTGGGGACTCGGCCTTACACTTGTAAAGAGAATTGTGGAAGAATACCACAAAGGCAAAGTCTTTGTGCTCCATTCAACCCCCGACAAACGAACTACTTTTCGAATTAGCATTCCGCACTAAAATCGAGGCAAAAATTATTCTGCCTATCTTTATCGCAATAAAATAAACTACATGGAAGCGCTCGTACTTACTGAAATCCGCAAGCAAATCGCATTTTTAACTATCAATCGCCCACAACAACTCAACGCCCTCAATAAAGAGACCATTGAGGCGCTTCACGAGGCTTTAAAAGCAGCTAATGAGGATCCACGTGTGGGGGTAATTGTTTTAACAGGCAGCGGAGAAAAAGCATTTGTGGCCGGCGCCGACATCAAAGAGTTTGCTGATTTCAATATTGCGCAAGGCGGTGAATTAGCCCAGCGCGGCCAAGCTACTCTTTTTGACTTCATCGAACAACTCAATACGCCCGTTATTGCGGCGGTTAATGGTTTTGCGCTGGGCGGCGGCCTGGAATTGGCCATGGCTGCTCATATTCGAATTGCAAGTGCCAATGCTAAAATGGGCTTGCCAGAAACATCTTTGGGCGTTATTCCAGGCTACGGCGGCACCCAACGTTTGGCGCAATTGATCGGGCGTGGCAAAGCCAACGAACTGATTTTCACGGCTGGCATGCTCAAAGCGGAGGAAGCCCTCCAATGGGGATTGGTCAATGCCGTAGTAGATCAATCAGACTTATTAGCAAGTGCCGAAGCAATGGCCGAAAAAATATGCAATAACTCGCCAATGGCTATAGCCGCTGCTATTCGCTGTGTCAATGCTGGTTTTCAAAGTGGTGTGAATGGCTACCACACCGAAATCGAAGAATTTGGAAAGTGCTTTGGCACCAAAGACTTTAAAGAGGGCACTACCGCATTTTTAGAAAAACGCAAGCCAAACTTCCGAGGCTAAAATGAGTAATCCCATCCGCAAATTAGTCGGCCAAACAGCCATTTACGGCCTCCCTTCTATTTTGGGACGTTTGCTCAACTATTTGTTGGTGCCACTCCACACCTATTATTTCGCACAAACTGCAGACTACGGTGTCATTTCTGAACTATATGCATGGGTGGCTTTTTTAATTGTGCTGCTCACTTTTGGAATGGAGACCGCGTTTTTTCGCTTTTTGCAAAACGAAGCCGATAAAGAAAAGGCTTACGGCGCCTCCTTTTGGTCGGTTGTAGGGGTCAACGCATTGTTTTACTTGTTTTTGCTTTATTTCAACAACGATATCGCAAGTGCTTTACTTTTTGAAGGCCACAACGAATATGTTGTTTTGCTTGGTACTATCGTCATGATAGATGCCATCACAGCACTTCCGCTTGCACGTTTGCGCGCTGAAGAGAAAGCGGTTCGATTTGCCACCATACAAATGACGAGCATCGTGCTCAATATTGTGTTAAACGTCATTGCAATGGTCTTCTTCTTTAGCGCCGAAAGACCTGAAGAAGGCATTTTATTTATTTTACTTGCTAACCTTATTTCATCGCTGGCTAAGCCACTTTTACTTTACGATAGTATTTTCAATGTTGTGTTTGTCAAAGACTGGGGGCTCTACAAACGCATGTGGCGCTATGCCATTCCACTAGTCATTGCAGGTTTTGCCGGTATCATCAACGAAACTTTTGACCGCATCTTGATCAAGCATCTCCTGTATGATCCGAATATTCCGGATTCACTCAACTATGCAGAATCACAGGTCGGCATTTACAGCGCGTGTTATAAATTGGCGATGTTGGTCACTATTATCTTACAGGCATATCGGTACGCAGCCGAACCCTTCTTTTTCAAGCAAATGCAAAATCAAGACCGCAATATAGTTTATGTGCGCGTCATGAACATTTTCATCGCTATGGTTTGTGCTGTCTTTTTAGTTGTGGGCCTCAATTTGGACATATTCAAACATTTTATACAAAAAGAAGCTTATTGGGAAGGCCTTAAAGTGGTGCCCATTTTACTGCTGGCCAATGTTTGTTTGGGTATTTACTACAATCAGAGTATTTGGTATAAGTTAAGCGGAAAAACCCAATATGGTGCGTATATCACCATTTTCGGTGCCTTGCTCACAATTGCAATCAATGTGTATTACATCCCGCAATACCAATACATGGCCAGTGCTTGGGCTACACTCATTGTCTATGCAACACAAATGACGCTATCTTACTTCCTGGGGCAGCGTCATTACCCAATTCCATACAACCTCAAAAAATTCTTTTTATACCTCGCAAGCAGTTTACTTCTGTTCTGGATTGGTAAACAGATCCATTTTGAAAAAGCTTTAATCAATCATTTATTACACAATTTGTTGGTCTTGATTTTTGTGGGTTTCGCATTTGTAATGGAAAAAAGCAACCTAAAGCCCAGTGCGGCACACTAATTGAACAAAAACGCCGTTAGGGTGTTTAATAAACTACTGAAACGCTTAACTTTGCTTCTATGTCAAATCATCCTTACAAGCCCGGACCATACCTCTCTCAAATTCAAGTTCCGAGCGATTTGCGTCAAAATTTTACTGAAGAACAACTACCTCAAGTGGCCCAAGAGTTGCGTCAGTATATCGTCGATGTGATATCAGAAATTGGTAATTCTCATTTTGGTGCATCGTTGGGTGTTGTGGAGCTCACTGTTGCTTTACATTATGCATTCAACACCCCCGATGACCAACTCGTTTGGGATGTCGGGCACCAAGCTTATGGCCACAAAATTCTCACCGGTCGCCGTGAGCGCTTTCATACCAACAGACTCAAGGGCGGTATTTCTGGTTTTCCAAAACGCTCTGAAAGTGAGTACGATACTTTTGGTGTTGGGCACTCCTCCACCTCTATTTCGGCCGCTCTTGGTATGGCCGTTGCCAATCAATACAAAGGTGAAAAACAACGCCAACACATTGCCGTTATTGGCGATGGCGCCATGACAGCCGGACTCGCTTTTGAAGGTCTCAACCATGCAGGCTTTGAAAAAGACGCCAACTTATTGGTTATTCTCAATGACAACTGTATGTCTATCGATCCCAACGTTGGGGCGCTCAAAGAATACCTCACGGATATCACCACTTCACATACCTACAACAAAGTCAAAGACGAAGTCTGGAAACTTCTGGGCAAAATATCAAAGTTTGGACCGGACGCCCAAACCATAGCCTCAAAGGTTTCACACGCACTCAAAGGCACCCTGCTCAAACAGTCCAACCTGTTTGAAGCACTCAATTTTCGCTATTTTGGCCCTGTAGATGGCCATGACGTCATTGGTTTAGCAAAAGTGCTTGAAGACCTCAAAGACATACCAGGCCCGAAAATTCTACATTGCATCACGCGCAAAGGCGCTGGTTATAAGTTTTCAGAGGAAGGAAACCCCACTAAATGGCATGCGCCAGGAGTTTTTAACAAAGAAACCGGTGAAATCGTTAAGGTTATTCCGAAATCTCCAGAACCACCTAAATACCAAGATGTATTTGGTCACAGTATTGTGGAGCTTGCCGAAAAAAACGACAAAATCATGGGTGTGACGCCCGCAATGCCTTCTGGCTGCTCGCTCAACATCATGATGCAAGCCATGCCAAAACGCGCTTTTGACGTCGGTATTGCCGAACAACACGCCGTTACGTTCAGCGCCGGTTTGGCCACACAGGGGTTGGTGCCATTCTGCAATATTTACTCATCTTTTATGCAGCGCGCATTTGACCAGGTCTTGCACGACGTCGCGCTTCAAAATCTAAACGTTGTTTTCTGCCTAGACCGCGGAGGTTTAGTTGGCGCAGACGGCGCTACCCATCATGGTGCTTACGACCTCGCCTACATGCGTATGATACCAAATATGGTAGTGGCAGCTCCAATGAATGAAGAAGAACTGCGCAACCTCATGTATACTGCTCAATTGCCCAACCAAGGGCCGTTCTCCATCCGTTATCCGCGCGGAAACGGCGTAATGACCGAATGGAAGACGCCATTTAAAGAAATCAAAGTTGGACAAGGTCGCAAAATTACCACCGGAGACGACATCGCTATTCTCAGTATTGGCCACCCCGGCAACTTTGCACAAAAAGCCATCGAAGAACTCAAAGGATCTGGCGTCTCTGTTGCACACTACGACATGCGCTTTGTCAAGCCTTTAGATACCCTGCTTTTGCATGAAATCTTTAGCAAATTTGACAAAGTGATCACTGTTGAAGACGGTTGTCTAATGGGTGGGTTCGGTTCGGCTGTCCTCGAATTTATGATCGATCAAAAATACAAAGCGGATGTCATTCGCTTGGGTATTCCAGACGAGTATATCCACCACGGCACCCAAGAAGAACTCTGGGCAGAGTGCGGTTTCGATACAGCAGCAATTGTGAAGACCATTTCGGTTCTATTTCAACTCAACACAGAAAAAATTACGCAGCAGCACGTCGGTTAAAACCAAATTATTGTAATTTGGACCAAAACTTTATCGACCACCATGCAAAAAACAAATTACAGTGCCTTCGGGACACTCATTGTCATCTTTTTCTTCTGGGGTTTTGTAGCTGCCTCGAACTCAATTCTTATTCCTGTATTTAAAAAAGCACTCACACTAACCCAATTACAATCTCAGCTCATTGAGTTTGCATTTTATGTTGCTTATACCGTAGGTTCATTAATTTACTTCTCTATTTCGGGAGTCCTCAAACAAGACATTCTCAACAAAATTGGATACCGAAACGGTCTTGCGCT
>VHBC01000027.1 GCA_016872115.1 Sphingomonadales bacterium
ACTGCATCAGTGCCAAAAGTTTCGTAGAAATCGCCGACCCTAAACAAGAGCATGGCGTCTGGATGCCTTGCCTTGATTTGGTTGTACTGCTTCATCAAGGGTGTTTCGGAACTTTTTTCTGCGCTTTGCTTCGACACGACTTTACTTTTGTAAAGTAAAGATAGGCCTTTTTAGCCCGGGCTTTAGCTCATTTTTTCCACAATTTAGCAGTATTTTTGAGCTATAAATGTCAGAAAAGCCCTCTAAAAAACTTAAGCTCTGGGAACTCGAACGCCCTGACGAGCAAACCTACAAAGCGCAGGCTAAATTTCCTTTAGTTGTGGTGCTCGATAGCATTCGCTCACTGAGCAATATCGGCGCTTTTTTTAGAACAGCAGATGCCTTTAATGTCGAGCGTCTTGTTTTGTGTGGCATTACTGCTCAGCCCCCGCATCGCGAGATTCATAAAACGGCATTGGGTGCTACGCAAACAGTGGAGTGGCAGCACTCATCGTCCTTGATTGAAGCATTAGAACAACTCAAGACAGAGGGCTACAAGATTTGTGTGGTTGAGCAGGCAGTCAAAACAACTTTTCTTCAAGACATCCATAGCTTAGAGGGTACTGGTTTTGTGCTGGTTTTTGGAAATGAAGTAGATGGGGTTGCCCAGGAAGCACTCGATATGGCTGATTACATCATTGAAATCCCGCAGTTTGGCACCAAACACAGCCTAAACGTGAGTGTCTGTGCAGGAATTGTTATGTGGGAATTTGCAAAAAGACACTTATAATTACTCCGCAATATATTTGCGGAGTAAAAAACTTCTTTACTGTTAAGCGTTAACTTTCACCAATAGCAGGTCATTTTCTTTAAAGACAGTCAGTAACTGATTTTTAGTCAGTGTTTTAATAGAGGTATCCCATAATTTATTGCTGATCTCGAATTCTGCCCGAAGCTCGCCAAGTAACATTTGTGTGGCTTTTTGCATTCTTTGGTAGATGGCTGTTTCGGTTTCGTTGAGCTGAACTTTAGGGGTCTGCACCTCTGGACGCATTTGCGGGAAAAACAAGACTTCTTGTATAGACGGATTGTTCGTTAAATACATGATGAGCCTATCCATTCCGATACCTAAACCACTCGTTGGCGGCATGCCGTACTCAAGCGCTCTCAAGAAATCTTGGTCGATAAACATGGCTTCATCGTCGCCGCGTTCTTGCAATTTGAGCTGTTCTTCGAATCGTTCGCGCTGATCAATTGGGTCATTGAGTTCGGAGTAAGCATTGGCAACTTCTTTGCCGCAAACCATTAATTCAAAACGCTCCGTAAGGCTTGGGTTTTCGCGGTGTACCTTGCACAGTGGTGACATTTCTTTTGGATAATCTGTGATGAACGTTGGTTGAATGTAGTTCCCTTCACATTTTTCTCCGAAGATTTCGTCGATGAGCTTGCCTTTGCCCATGGTGTCGTCTACTTCGATGCCCATATTGCGTGCAGCCGTTCGTAATTCTTCCTCTGACTTGCCTGAAATGTCAAAACCGGTAAAATCTATAATGGCTTGGCGCATGGTGACGCGCTTGTAAGGGGCTTTGAAGTCGATGGAGTGGTTGCCAAACTGGGCAATTGTGGTGCCATTGACAGCAAGCGCACAATATTCAAGGAGTTGCTCGGTAAAATCCATCATCCAGATGTAGTCTTTGTAGGCTATATAAATTTCCATTAAGGTAAACTCTGGGTTATGGGTACGGTCCATACCTTCGTTGCGGAAGTTTTTGGCAAATTCATAAACACCATCGAAGCCACCAACAATGAGTCTTTTGAGGTAAAGTTCATTGGCGATTCGCATGTAGAGCGGGATGTCAAGTGCGTTGTGGTGCGTGATGAAAGGCCTGGCTGAAGCACCACCTGGTATCGCCTGAAGAATTGGCGTCTCTACTTCCATGTAACCAGCGCGGTTAAAGAAATCACGCATGGCGTTAAACAACTTGGTTCTTTTGATGAAAACGTCTTTCACTTGTCTGTTGACAATCAAATCAACATAGCGTTGGCGGTAACGCAGTTCAGGGTCTGTAAATGCGTCGTGAACCACACCCGCTGCATCTGTTTTTGGCAGCGGCAGTGGTCTTAATGATTTGCTGAGGAGTTGAAATTCAGTGACGTGAACAGAGATTTCTCCGACTTGTGTCTTGAAGACATGCCCTTTGATACCGAGAAAATCACCAAGGTCGAGTAGTTTTTTAAAGACTTCGTTGTATAGTGTTTTATCTTCGCCTGGGCAAAGTTCGTCTCTATTAAAATAGACTTGAATTCGCCCCGACGTATCTTGTATTTCGGCAAAAGAAGCTTTGCCCATGATGCGCTGGGAAAGCATTCGGCCAGCTAAACAGACTTGTTTTCCGTCCTCAAAGTTTTGCTTGATTTCAGCTGCAAAAGCGTCGACAGGGTACAGTGCCGCAGGATAAGGATCTATGCCGAGGTCGCGCAATTTTTGGAGTGATTCGCGGCGCAAAAGTTCTTGTTCGGAAAGTTCGGATTGGCTCATGGGTTATAGACTTGAGGCTACAAAGATAAGGTTAAAAAAAAAATCTAGCCTTATTTGCAACGTATGGCTTCTTTTTTCGTTAGTAAGGTATGATGTGGCGGTGGCGATTATTCAAACGAATTTTATTGGTCTTTTTGGTGTTGTGCACCTCCATTTCACTTGTTTTGTACTTATTTGAGGACAAAATTATTCGCAAAGTAGTAGAACAAGCCAATACCTATTTAAAAGTTCCAGTAAACGTCGATCAGATAAGCGTACATTTTTGGCGCACCTTTCCTCGGGTAAGCGTCGCTTTTGAGCGCGTGCAAATTGCCGATCCGCTTCAAAAGAAAGATACCTTGCTAGCCCTTGATCAAATCAGTCTACGCTTTAATCCATTTGATTTGCTATCTGGAAATTACCATATTGAGCAAATTGCGGCAAGCAATGGCGAGCTATCCATTAGAGAAAATGCTAAAGGAAAAGTGAATTATGACATTTTCAAGTCAACTCAGTCGGGCACCTCTGATTTTGATATCGCACTGAATGCTATTTTTCTAGAACAAATCCAATTGAAATACCGTGGTCCAAAAAACAGTTATTTCTTGCGGGCACTAATCGAATCGAGTACTATTTCTGGACGTTTCTCGGCAACAAAAACGACATTGAAAACAATGGGAAATGTACGCATTCAGCGCATTCAAAAAGATCACATCACCTTATTGCAAAACGACCCGCTCGACTTCGATATTGCCTTACTCGTTGATCAAACCAAAGGCACAGTAGAAATACCTCAAGCACGGATTCAAATTGCAGAACTGCCTTTTCTACTCGATGCGCAATTTGGCCCACAAAATAATTCATTAGACATTCGTTCGCAGCATCTCTCTTTAAAGCAATTTTTACAGAAAGTGAGTCCGTTAAAAGCCCGGTCCCTCAAAAAATTAAAGGTGGACGGACGCGTAGATTTCCAATTGCATTACCAGCAAAACCTTGAAGATGCCGCCCAAATAGCCGCCTATTTTAGCATCAAAGACGGTCAATTGATTGAACCGAAATTTGGCACAAAAGTCAAGCATCTGCAACTTTATGGTACTTATAAAAACTTGCCAATAGACTTACTTCAAATTGAGCGCTTTACGTTTGACTCTCAAGCCGCTCAGTTTAATGGCCAATTGCAGCTTGCAAATTTTGCAGCACCAAAAATGACACTACAGGCCAATGGCAACATTCCTCTGGCAATGATCCAAGCGCTTTATCCGATACCTCATTTGGAGTCCGTCACGGGTCACGCTCAGTTACAGCTCACAACAGAACTTCAGACCAATGGAGCTCAAGAATGGCAAATGAAAAAACTTAGGGGCGCGGCTCAAATACGAGCTAGTCAATTAAAGATGCAAGACTTAAGAAAGTCATTTTCAGCAGTATCAGGGGCGGTTTCATTTACAAATGACGCCATTCAGATCAGCGATTGCAGCGCCCAAATTGGCCGCTCAGATTTTCGGGCTCAATTCTACTTTCCAAACTTCAAAGATTTATTTGAAGTAGGCCCAGTCGAAATGAGTGGCAAACTATGGTCTAATAATTTTGATATCAGTGATTTAGAAAGCAAAGAAGGCTCCGGCGCTACCACTAATTCCAGTCACTCATCCCGGACCTGGATGCTTCCTACTACTATAAAAGGCGATTTACCTTTCACCGTGCAAAACTTGTCGGCCGGTAAAATGCGCTACAAAAATTTGGATGGCCTATTGCGTATTCGCCCACAGCAACTTGCCATTGACCAGCTTCGCATGCAGCATGCCGATGGAAATTGGAAAGGGACTTTACAACTTCAAGAAACAGCCGCCGCATTATTTACTTTGCATACGAGCGGCAATGTCGCACACCTAGATCTGAAAAGATTTTTTACAGAATGGGATAACTTTGATCAAACAGTTTTAAGAAGTGACCAGTTATCGGGCAAGGGTCAACTAGATTTTGACATTTTTACGAAATTTGACTACTACAAAGGTCTTGACGAGGCAAGTTTAATAGCCAAAGTCAATTGTCAAATTGATGAAGGACGCCTTTATCATGCGCCAATTTTACAAGATTTAGCCAATACACTTACAATCGGTGAGGGGCGCGCCATTCTCGGCACCAAGAACCAAGTTGCCTTGAAACAGAAACTACTCGATGTGCGTTTTGAAACCTTGCGAAACACCTTTGTAATATCCGATCGCAAGCTTCGCTTTGATAAAATGCATATTGCTTCAGATGTTTTGGATATCGACTTGGTAGGACAGCATAGTTTTGATCATCTCATCGATTATGCTGTTGCACTGCGCTTACGCGATTTAGTTGTTCAAGAAACCCAAACAGCGTTTGGAGAAATTATTGACGACGGAACTGGGCTGCGTCTATTTGTGCGATGCTCTGGGTCTCTTGATGACCCGAAAGTAACATGGGATCGAAATGGCAAAAAAGAAGCGGCAAAAGCCCGTTTTGAACAAAGCCAGGCGGAGTCCAAAGCAATGCTTAAAACAGCCTTCGGCGCCTATCAAAATGATCCAACGGTTCAACAATATGAACAGAAAACGGCTCCTCATGAAACTATACGTATGAATTTCGATGCTTCGAAGCCAACCAAAACCAGCCCAAAAGAAACAACAGCTCCAAAAAATAGCAAATTGCAACAACGTATTGAAAAATGGAAACAAGAACAGCAGCCAACTAGCGAGGTAAAAGTTAGAATTGGCGGTTGATTTTATTTTGCTTTGGCTAAAATACCTGTAGTGGAATAGCCTTCGACAAAAGGAATAGTAAGTACGTTACCGCCGTAAGATTTGACAAAATCGGCACCTACAATATAATCTTTGGCAGTTGGATCATTTTGTGCGGCGTTGTAGTCTGCGCCTTTGAGCAAGATATCAGGCCGAAGGGTTTCAATGATTTGTAAGGGCGTTTCTTCTTCAAAAAACACAACCGCATCGACAAAACTAAGTGCAGCCAGAACGATTGCCCTAGCATCTTGCGAATGAATAGGCCTGTTTGGGGCTTTATTGAGGGCCCTGACCGAAGCGTCGGTATTGATCGCCACAACAAGGTGCTTGGCCGTATCGGCAGCCTGGGCTAGGTAACTGACATGCCCGAGGTGTAAAATATCAAAACAGCCGTTTGTAAAGGCGACTGACTCACCTTTGAGCGCCCATACATTGCGTAGGCGAAGGGCATCTTCCCAATTTAATATTTTGTGCTGAATGTTTTCAAAGCGCTTGCCCATCTAAAAAGATTACGAGAGCAAGTTAGTTTGTTCGTTCGGGAATACCAAGGATGGCTTAAATTTTTTGGCTTCTTCGAACTCGAGCATGGCGTAACCAATAATGATAATGATGTCATTGATGGCAACTTTTCGCGCTGCTGGCCCATTAAGACAAATCATGCCTGATTGTCGCTCACCTTTGATCACGTAAGTTTCAAAACGCTCGCCATTGTTGATATTGACGATTTGAACGCGCTCACCCTCAATAAGGTTTGCGGCATCAATAAGGTCTTCATCTATGGTAATGCTACCGATGTAGTTGAGATCGGCTTGCGTAACGCGCACCCGATGAATTTTGGATTTGAGGACGTTGATGTACATAATGCTTAGCGCGGCAAAATTACATCAAAGAACCGATTCACACAACATATTATCAATGAGGCGCACATCAGCACAAAAAGCTGCCACGCAACAAACTTGTGACGTTTGCCAGCTAGCACAACTTTCAAGTGTAATTGGATCAACGATATCTAAGTATTCTATCTGCAGCCCAGCATTTTCGATGATATGCACTGCTTCTGCTTTTGCTTGATGCAATTCTTTTTGTTTTACATGTTGTTTGAGATGGCTCAAGGCCCTGTAAATGGCCAAAGCTTTTTGCCGATCACTTGGATTAAGTTTGAGGTTACGGCTGCTCATGGCCAAGCCGTCTGGCTCTCGGATGGTTTGGCAACCAATAATCTCAATACCAAATTTGTAATATCTATTGAGTTGGCGAATAATTGCCAACTGTTGAAAATCTTTTTGACCGAAATAAGCGCTGTGAGGCCTAACGAGGGCAAATAAATGATGAACAACATGAACAACCCCTTCAAAATGTCCTGGGCGGTGAACACCTTCTAATAGTTCACCAATTCGTCCCAACGGCATGGGGTCGAATTCTAAATCTGCAGGATACATTTCTGCTTCATCGGGTGCAAATACATAAACATTTTGGAATGGACACAACAAGTCAATATCTGCGCTTAGCATTCTCGGATAAGACTGTAAATCAGTGGATTGATTGAATTGTTTTGTATTCACAAAGATGGAAACAAGCACCACGTCATTTTCTTGACTCGCATTTTTTACAAGGGAGAGGTGCCCTTGGTGAAGCGCACCCATTGTAGGGACAAAACCAATCTGTTTTTGCTCGGTAGCCATTTGTTGGCGCCATTGAATCATTTCTTTTCGGGTAACAAAGGTCTTCATGGCTTCGTCTAAACTTCAATTTGAATCGGACAAAGCTATTGCTTTTTAGGAAAGTTCATGTTTATTTCGTAATTTTGCTAGCATACATACATAAATGGAAAAGAAGAAAATCCTATTTATTTCTCAAGAAATCTTTCCTTTTTTACCTAAATCTGAAATTTCTGGAAGTGCCCGACGCATCTCACAAGCAGTTCAAGATGCAGGTAAAGAAATTCGTGTTTTCACACCGCGTTTTGGCGCCATAAACGAAAGACGTCATCAACTCCACGAAGTCATTCGTTTGTCTGGCCTCAACATTTCAATTGATGACCACGACCACCCGCTTATCATTAAAGTTGCCTCCATTTCTGCGGCCCGTATGCAGGTTTACTTCATCGACAACGATGACTACTTCAAGCGTAAAACTTGTTTACAAGAAGAAGACGGCACATATCATCCTGATAACGATGAACGCGCCATGTTCTTTTGTCGTGGCGTATTGGAAACGGTAAAAAAACTAGGTTGGCAACCAGATGTGATTCACTGTCATGGCTGGCTCACCGGCATTATGGCTTTGTACATCAAATTCATATTCAACAAGGACCCACATTTCAAGGAAACAAAAGTTGTTTACAGCTTGTACAACGAATCCTTTGATCAACCTTGGGATCCGCGTTTTGCTGAAAAACTAGCTTTCGATGGCTTCCCAGCTGACCTTACAGCAGCCCTCCAAGACACCAGCTGTGAAAACCTCACTAAAGTAATTCTCTCTCATTGTGACGGCGTGAATATCGCCAGCGAATCGCTACCTGCTCCGTTACAAGCGCTTTATGATGAAGCTAATATCCTCAAACAAGGATATGTATCCGAAGAGCATCAAGGTAAAGAACTTTCGCTCTTTTTTGACAAAGTGATCGAGTCTAACGTTCTTGCCTAAGTTCATGAAAATTCTCAGTGCACTTTTGCTCCTGTTGCTGGTAAGCGCGGCTTGCACCAAGAAAAACCCAGGTTTAGGAAAAGAAATCATCGATCCAGAAGTCTTATTAAACGGCATCACGACCGATACTTTTGATCTTTATACCTACTCAATCGTCCAAGACTCAACAGAAACCAAGAATGCATCGAACGTATTGCTCGGTTCTTATGTGGATCCCAAATTTGGAAAAGTGTCAGCCACTATTTTTACGGAGTTTCGCTTACCTGGGCTCAATCCCAATTTCGGAGATCCCGCCCTCATCACCATCGATTCTTTTGTTTTGGCTTTAGAGTATGTTGGCTACTACGGAGAACTTAGTACACAAAATTTTGAGGTCTATTCATTGGCCGATTCCATCCAGAACGCCTCCGATGTCAAATATTATCAATTTTCAAGCATTCCAGCCAATAACACCAACTGGGTTGCTGCCGGACAGGGGACCATCACCCCAGATCCAATTAACGATGCTGTTGTTGCAGGCGCTGAAGTTGATCCACAACTACGTATACACCTCGATACCAATCGTGCTTGGGATTTCATTTATCAATCCAACACCAATCCGAGCACTTTTGCTTCGAATGCCGCATTTCAAGAATACTTCAAGGGTCTTCAAATAACCACCAGCAATCCGACTCAAGCAGTTGGTAAAGGCGCAATTTTATATTTTGATATCAACAATAACGCGGCTTCAAAATTGACTATCTACTTCAAACAAGCCGGTGTTTCTAAGACTTACGACTTTACGATCAATACAAACTGTGCCGATTTTACACACGTTGATCACGACCAATCCAACACACCTGTGGCGGCTTTGTTAGCAGACACAACGCTTGGTCAAAAGACATTTTATGCGCAGGCCAACAAGTTGCGCGCCATGGTAAAAATCCCTGGACTTGACCAACTCCCTGACAACATTGTTATTCATCGTGCCGACCTCAGTTTACCAGTACAGTTTCAAACGGGGTACCGCTATAAACCGGGTTCTCGGGTAACTGCAGCAAGTAAATTGGCTGCTTCAGATATTTATTTCACCTCTTTGGGCATTGCTGGATTGTATTCCGATGCTAACAAACAATACGATTTAGACCTCCGGGCATATGTCCAATCGTTGGTTAATGGCAAATTAGAAAACACAGGAATTGTAGTTTCACCATTGTTCTTCAGAAATTCTGCAGAGCGAATTGTTTTTAATGGCACCCAAACCAACAACAAGAAAAAACCCAAACTCGTCGTCACTTATACTACGTATTAATTATGTGTGGAATCGTAGCTTACATCGGAAAGAACGAAGCTTATCCGGTTGTCGTCAAAGGACTCAAAAGATTAGAATACCGCGGTTACGATAGCGCAGGTGTTGCATTATTAGACAACGGTCAGCTCAAAGTTTACAAAAGAGTTGGTAAGGTAAGCAACTTAGAAGATTTTACTGCCAATCAAAATAAAAGTGGCCATGCTGGTATCGGGCACACACGTTGGGCAACCCACGGCGAGCCTTCTGATGTCAATTCACATCCACACACCTCCATGGATGGCAAAATTGCCCTCATTCATAACGGCATTATTGAGAATTACGACGTGCTCAAAAAAGAGCTCTTAAAAAACGGGTATGTTTTCAAAAGTGAAACAGATACAGAGGTCGTCGTACATTTAGTTGATTACATTCAAAAAAAAGAAAATGTATGGTTTGGAGAAGCCCTGCGTTTGGCGCTCAACCATGTCGTTGGTGCATATGCTATTGTTGCACTCTCTTCAGATTATCCTAACCGTTTAGTCGCTGCCCGCAAGAGTAGTCCCTTGGTAGTTGGTATTGGCTCAGACGGCGCTTACTATTGTGCCTCAGATGCTACGCCAATTGTCGAATACACCAAAAAAGTCGTCTACCTAAACGACGAGGAAGTCGCGGTCATTGACCTAGAAGAAGGCCTTAAGCTTTACGACATTGCTGATCAGCAAAAGACGCCGTTCTTCCAAGAACTGGAACTCGAGCTAGAGGCATTGGAAAAAGGCGGCTACGAGCACTTTATGCTCAAAGAAATCCACGAACAACCGCGTTCCATTCACGATTGTTTCAGAGGACGCCTGAACTCAGAAGAGGCTTGGGTAGCACTCGGCGGAATCCGCGACTACGAACAAAAAATGATTTCTGTCAACCGCCTCATTATAGTGGCATGTGGCACCTCTTGGCATGCCGGTTTGGTGGGTGAATACCTCATCGAAGACCTCGCCAGAATCAATGTGGAAGTTGAATACGCCAGCGAGTTCCGATACCGAAATCCGATACTTAGTGAAAACGACGTCGTGATTGCCATTTCTCAGTCTGGCGAAACTGCCGATACACTAGCAGCACTTGAACTCGCTAAATCTAAAGGCGCCACCATTCTAGGTATTTGCAACGTAGTGGGCTCTTCAATAGCACGCATTACAGACGCGGGTTCCTACACCCACGCTGGTCCAGAAATCGGCGTGGCTTCTACCAAAGCTTTTACCGCACAAGTCACTGTACTTACGCTAATGGCATTGTCTTTGGCTCATAAAAAAGGCACCATTTCTGAATCTAAATTCCGCCAGTTATTGGCCGAACTTGAGGCCATTCCAGACAAAGTCAAACGTGTCCTTGAAACCGACGCTGCCATTGAAAAGATTTCCGCTATTTATAAAGATGCTGCGAATGCGCTTTATCTTGGCCGCGGAAGCTCTTTTCCTGTGGCTTTAGAGGGCGCCCTCAAACTCAAAGAAATTTCCTATATCCACGCCGAAGGCTACCCTGCAGCCGAAATGAAACACGGCCCGATTGCCTTGATCGACGAAAACATGCCAATCATCGTCATCGCAACCCAAGGAACTTCTTACGAAAAAGTAGTTTCGAATATTCAAGAGGTCAAGTCGCGCAAAGGAAAGGTCATTGCTATTGTAACCGAAGGAGACGAACAAGTTCGACACATGGCCGACCACGTGATCGAAATTCCCGAAGTAGACGAATTCTTAGTACCATTATTGGCAACTATTCCTCTCCAATTACTTTCTTACCACATTGCCGTCATGCGTGGTTGTAACGTAGATCAACCAAGAAATTTGGCAAAGTCGGTGACGGTTGAGTAGTGGTATTTTACTAAATTTTAGATAGCATCCAAAATTTGGGCTAATTGCCAATCCTTTTCAGTGACAATATTACCTGCATCGTAGGTAGTTAACGATACGATAACCTTGTTGTAAATATTTGTCCATTTCGGATGATGATTCAGTTTTTCAATCTCAATACTGGCCTTTTGTATCCAGTCCATTGCTTTTAGGAAACTCGAAAATTCAAAGGTTTTGTGAAGCGCATTATTGTGTTCGGTCCAGGTGTGCATGGTGTTATTAATAATTAGGAGAAACGAATTTACCAAACTTTTTTGTCCTTCCTTTTGTTACCTTTGTCTATGCAAGCAAAAAAGGGCATTGCCATCTTAGGATCGACAGGTTCAATCGGAACCCAAGCACTTGAGGTGCTGGCCTCTTATCCTAAATATTTTGATTTACAGGTCTTGACCGCTGGCATGAATGCAAATTTGCTCATCGAACAAGCATTAAAATTTCAACCAAATTCAGTTGTTATTACAGATGAAAGCCAGTATCAGAAAGTAAAAGATGCGCTTTGGTCTGAAGATATTCATGTGTATGCTGGTCAGGAAGCATTGTGTCAGGTGGTAGAATCTACCGAAGTACACACGGTGCTAACTGCTTTAGTTGGATATGCTGGTCTAAAACCAACCATTCACGCAATTGAAGCCGGAAAAACCATTGCACTTGCCAATAAAGAAACTTTAGTGGTTGCAGGCGAGCTCATTACTCAATTGGCAAAAGAAAAAGGAGTCAACATTTATCCTGTTGATTCTGAGCATTCTGCCATTTTTCAGTGTTTGGTGGGTGAGTTTCACAATCCAATTGAAAAAATCTACCTCACCGCCTCGGGTGGGCCATTTAGAGGACACACCCATGAGCAACTCAAGTCGGTAACACTCGAACAAGCGCTCAAGCACCCTAATTGGAGCATGGGTGCAAAAATCACCATAGATTCCGCGAGCCTCATGAATAAAGGGCTAGAAGTCATTGAAGCTAAATGGCTTTTTGGCTTGGCGCCCGAACAAATCGATGTCATTGTGCATCCGCAGTCAATTGTGCACAGCTTGGTTCAATTTGAAGACGGAAGTATGAAAGCCCAAATGGGCTTGCCCGATATGAAACTCCCAATTCAGTTTGCTTTGACGTACCCCGCCCGTTTGAAAACAGATTTTCCGCGTTTTAACTTCATGGATTACCCACAATTGACTTTTGAGCAACCCGATCGCAATGTGTTTAAAAATTTAGATTTGGCCTTTCAAGCAATGGCAGCTAAGGGAACGGCTGCTTGTGCGCTGAATGCAGCCAATGAGGAGGCAGTTGCTGCTTTTTTAGATAAACGTATTTCATTTTTGGAAATTGCTGAGCTCAATGCCCAAACCATGCATGCGCTGGCCAATACACCAAATCCTATTTACGAAGATTACGTGCGCGCCGATGCCCAGGCCAGGGCCTATGTTCAGGAAATTTTAAAATGATTATTGTGCTAGAAAAAGGCACGCAACTCCATGCCGCCTGTATGTATTGCTGGTAGGCCCTGCATGAGGCGACCGCTGTAATTGAGGCTCAATTGTAAATTCTTTCCAACAATTTTCTGAAAACTAAGGTTCCAAGTCCAATTGGTGCCGGGTTTGAGGCCGTCGAGCATCTCATAACCTGCAGCAGAAAGCGCTGCCCCTGTAAAGTCAAAATTGACATATTTGATACCGCCACTTATGCTGCCTTTTTCGCTTTGGTTGAATTTCCACGTGGTCTCAAGTGCTTTGGAGCGCGCTTGTTGGCCTCCAAAAACTGCGGCATTATTTTTTTCACCTATGCTGCCATTGAGGCTCAATCTCACTTTTGATCCTTCTTGAAAAATAAGTTGAGGTTTCAATTCACTAAAACCAATCTGAAAGTTACGACCGCTTGTATAGTCAGCCAGTGCGGCGGATTGCCCTGTCTGAATGGTGGTCTCAAAGGCTACTTTTTCGGAGAGGTTTACCCTTATATTTAGCTGCTTTTTAAGCATACTTCGGGCGTCGTAACCATTAGCAAGGAGCGTCTTGTTTTCTTGCTTGAGCCAACTGTATTCGGCACTAAAAATTTTGGCGTTGCGGTTAAAAAAAATGGAATTTGAAAATTGGGCGTTTGCGGATTGGAGTCCGAGTGCCGAGATATTGGCAGCAAAAGGATTAAGCCATTGAGCTGTATTGGCTTCTTGTAGTTTGCGTTGCACCCGAATACGAGTCTGACTCGAAAATCTACTGAGTAATTTTAAAAATCCTTCGCGTTGTCTCCATAGAAGCTCCGGTCTCCATAAAACACTTTGGTTCCATTCGTTGGAAAATACCGATGCATAACTAGCACTGGGCACGAATACTCTAATGTAATCTGCCTGATCGGCGTAAACCGCTTGTTCGAATTCATTCAGGTCTTTTATGCCGTCTGCGTTGTAGTCAATCCAAGTGTAAATCCCTTGGCCATCATTGACCTTGATGTATTGGAAGCGCTTTTTTTGTTCAAGTCCTGAGCCTAATTCATAAAATGTGTTTAGGGTAAGTGCGTTCTTGAAAAAGCGGGCATTGTAATCAAAGCGTGCAACCATACTATTTTCAGCATCTTGATCGATAAGCATCGAATCCAAAATGCGCAATTGGCGGGCACCCAATAAAACATTTAAATTTTGTGTTGAATTTGGTTCCCATTTCAATTCTAGTCCAGTTGTTTTTGCTTTCGCCGCAAGTGCAAGAATGCTGTCTGGACGCCAGTCATAGCGTTCGCGATAGAATAATTTAATATCTAGTTTTTGCTGTGTCTGCAGCGCAATGTAGGTTTGGGCATCGTAGAACTGGTAAGAATTGGCTTGACTGGCGCCTTTGAATAAATTCAATTCGTGATCGTCTATCCAACCCAATTTAAACATACCGAGTTGTTTATTGAGATGCAAGCGGTGCCTGATGAACTGGTTCTCGGCTTGTTGTGTTTTTGCATTGAGGGCAGAGGCATCCCATTTGGCGGTCCAGCCGTTTTCTTTCCAGTTTCCATCAGTATACAAACGCTGTCCTGAAAACAAGGAGTCTATAACCAATAATTGTCCGGAAATATTGATTTGACCTTTCGCACTATTTGTAAAAAGCTGTTTGAGTTCAATTTGCTTTTGAGTGCCGACGTAATTTTGATTGCGGATATTCCAATCTCGGTCAAATTCGACAGCTCTAAATTGTTCTATAGGCACGAATCGATTTCCGACAAAAAGGTATTCTAAGCTACTGGTTTTGTATTTTTTTATGGAATCCTGGATACGCGATTGCTCGAAAAGAAGCCCACCTTTCGAGGCCACGCCAATGTTGTCGTTATCATTGAGCTTGGAGTACAAATTGAGGTCGTTTTCGCTAATGGCATTTTCAGTGTAGAGTTTCCAATTTGGATGAATTTTGTATTCAAAACCGACACTTGCTAATTGATTTCGCTTGGGTGTTTGTACGCGTCGAATGGGGGCATAATTGCCTTGAGAGACACCATTGATTGGCACTACCCACTTGTAATAATTGCCTGCGGCACTTACGCCGCCTAGAATGTAGTCGCCTGCGCCTGGCCCTACTTCTGAAAAAGTTCCACGGTAATTGGCCGCTTGAGGATCTACACTAAAAACAAGTACATCTTGGAACCCTAATGAATCAATTCTTCGGTACATGTTCGCATTTTCCAAATAAGTGGTAGAATCTAAGCCTGAAATAAAAGCTGCATTCAAGGAGTCGCCAATGAGACTTATTGCTTGTTTTTGGGAATCACTAAGTACTTGTTGAAGCGCTTGGTTAGGTAAGTCTTGTTCCCGATATAGTGCCACCCAAGATTTGTAACGCTCGTTTTGAAAACGGGTTTGGTGCTGCAGCAAACTGCGCGCATAGTTTTGATCGGCGTATTGAAATTCAGCAACAATTCGGCTGTCTTTGGTGATGAGGTGTCGGGAGGTAAAAGTGAGTTCAGCACTGGTGTAGTCTATAATGTAATCGAATTCTTGCCCCCGCTGCATGAGTTGTCCGTCGATGTAAATTCGTTCGGTTCCAGCTAAAATAATAATGTATGGTTCGTTATTTGAACCAACTAGGCGGTAAGGTCCTTGGACTGCTTCTAGTCCTTGAATGACTTGCCTTTGAAATTTCCCTTTAGATAAACCCACGCTGCTTTGTGTGAAAATTGTTGCACCTTGTGCATTTTTCCAATTATATTGTCCAGTGAGTCCTTGTGCTCTTTTGCGATAAGTTAAGAATTGACCCTCTGGTTTATCGAGCCAAAAATCGCCTGCACTTAATTTGAGCTGGTCGTTGTGTACCTGAATAAAAACCTGATCAAATTCTTTCAGTTGACTTGTTGTTCCCGAGGCCTGAAATGGAATATTGGCATCAGATAAAGAGGCCGTCAGCATGAGGTTGGATGCGATTTGGCCATTGAGTTGAAGATTTAAAGCGGAATTGAGTCCTAGACTTTGGTTATTGCCAAAGCCTATACCTCGAGCCAAGCTACCGCTTTTATGTAATGCAGCTCCCCCAAATAACTCAGTTGTGCTTTTTGTTATTTGAAATTTTTGGCGTTCTGCTTCGATATCAAGTCCAGGTGTATTTTGAACGATTTTGAAGCTTTGAAATTGTTGTCGTTGTCGAAAAGGAAAAATGTTAAAAGACAAAAAAACGGTGTCTTTTGGTATGTTAACCCATTGAAATAAGTTGTTACTGCTATCAAGAATATAATCAGTGTCTGAAATAAAAAGTGTGTCGGAAAGGTCTTTTTTAGATGAAAATCGCAACGAAGGTGTATAAATGGCGGAACTATCCAATAATACGCTTGAATTGTGCGGGGCCAATGCAATTACTTTTTTTTGTTGGGCGTAAGCAGCAGACCAAAAAACTTGGTAAAGAAAAAACAAGAAGCTAACAGAAACTAAGCTTTTCATGGGCAAAGACTGCTTAATAACGTCGATTTTGCCCAGACATTGCGTTAGTCAATGACAGAAAAACCGGTGTAGGACTGAAGTACCTTTGGAATGTGGATGCCGTTTGCCGTTTGGTGGTTTTCAAGCAAGGAGGCCAAAATTCTTGGCAACGCAAGAGCAGAGCCATTAAGCGTATGACACAAGGTCGTTTTTTTGTCGTCTTTGAAACGCAATTTGAGGCGGTTGGACTGAAAAGTATCGAATCTAGACACGGAGCTCACTTCAAGCCACTTTTCTTGAGCAGCAGAATAAACTTCAAAATCGTAGGTCATAGCCGAGGCAAAACCCATGTCTCCACCACAAAGTCTAAGAATCCGATACGGCAATTCTAGTTTTTCCAATAGGTTTTGAACGTGGGCAATCATTTCTTCGAGTGCTTGAGCGGTATTATTTGGGTGCTCGACCCGGACAATTTCTACTTTGTCAAATTGGTGCAAGCGGTTAAGACCTCGAACATCTTTGCCATATGAGCCCGCTTCTCTTCTAAAGCAAGGCGTGTAGCCACACATTTTAATGGAGAAATTGGCATCTGGAAGAATGACATCGCGGTAAATGTTGGTCAATGGAACTTCTGCGGTTGGGATCAGGTAAAAGTCATCTTCTTGTACGTAATACATTTGACCTTCTTTATCTGGGAGTTGACCTGTGCCGTAGCCACTGGCTTCGTTGACCATGTGCGGAGAAATAAATTCTTCGTAACCGGCTGCAATAGCTTCATCCAAGAAAAATTGGATAAGTGCGCGTTGCAAACGCGCGCCTTTACCTCTGTAAAATGGAAAACCTGCGCCTGTTACTTTTACGCCGAGTTCAAAATCGATGAGTTTGTATTTCTTAGCGAGGCCCCAGTGTGGCTGCGCTTCAAAATCAAATTGAGGAATGACACCTGCTTCGAAAACGTTTTGATTGTCTGCGGCATCTCGGCCTTGAACAACGGCGTCGTTAGGAACATTTGGCAGGGTATATAGTAGTTTTTGCAGCGCGTCTTCTAAAGTATTTACTTGCTCTTTGAGTTCGGCCTCTTGCGTTTTGAGAGCATTTGATTGTTCTTTGAGCGCGCTTGCTTCGGCTTGTTTACCGGACTTAAAAAGTTCGCCAATACTGCGTGCGAGTTGGTTCATTTCGGCAGCAATTTGATCCAATTGTGTTTTAGCAGCACGCCAATTTTGATCGGTCTCGAGTATGGCATCTAGGGTAGATGTAGCATCGATATTTCTCTTGGCTAAGCCAGCTATAATTGCTTCTTTTTCTTGACGAATGCGCTGTATTTCTAACATATGAACTCTGTTGTCTTACAAAAGTAAGCAAATACGCTCAAAAAGCCCGATGTTGTCCATAGTAAGCTGTTGATTATTCCTGCAAAACGACGTGTCCTTAGTAAGAGAATTGACTTAATTTTGAAAGATGAGTTTGCAGGAAGTAAAAATAATCAGTAAAAGCCGCCACGAAGCTCCCGCGTATCAGACCGAGGGCTCCTCTGGAATGGATGTGCGCGCACTTCTTGAGGCGCCGCTGGAGCTTGCACCCATGCAACGTGCGCTTGTTCCGACAGGTCTTTTTCTCGAAATGGATCCTTCTTTGGAATGTCAAGTACGACCTCGCAGTGGTTTGGCACTGAAAAAAGGGTTAACAGTGTTGAACACCCCTGGTACTATTGACGCCGATTACCGTGGTGAAATTGGCGTGATTCTTGTCAATCTATCGGATCAAACTGCTGTCGTCACTGACGGTGAGCGTATTGCTCAACTCGTTTTTTGTAAAGTAGAAAAAGTTAATTTGGTTCATTCGACCACCCTCGGCGCCTCGGAAAGAGGGGAAGGCGGTTTTGGAAGTACCGGTTTAAAATAAG
>VHBC01000028.1 GCA_016872115.1 Sphingomonadales bacterium
CAGCAGGCAGAACTGTCTGGACACACGGTGGCGTTATTTGGGGTGGTTATAATTCTTCCATGATGTATGACCCAGCAACAGGAATAATCATTTGTGTACTTATTAATCAATTCCCTGCCCAAGCTTATCAAGTTTCTACTCAGTTACTTTCTACCCTGATTAATAACCCTGTTGGACTTAATGAAAATTCAATTCCTGATAATACAATTACACTTTACCCCAATCCAACAAATGGACTTGTTAATGTAGAAATACAAAATCGCACCATTCAGAATATAAAGCTTTACGACTTACAAGGAAGATTAATAAAAGAAACTTCAGAAAGCCAGTTTGACCTTTCCACCTACTCGAATGGAACGTATTTTATAAGGGCCCAAACGGATAAAGGTTTCTACAGCTACAAACTCATTAAATATTAAACCAATATAAAATGATAAAGAAAAAATTGACAGTAATAGTATTAGCGACACTTTGGTTGACTAATACAGCAATTGCTCAAATCTGGTCTGTGGGAGTTCCAGTTCATCAGCAGATTATTGACCTTCCGGATGACATAGAAGTAACTGCCTATTGTGATTCCATAAGTGGACAAGAGGCAGAGTTTCATATACCTCTACCCATCGTTACAGGAGTTAGTTATTACGTTCATGTAGACAATGCTATTCCTTCAACTGACTCGTTCAAACTGATTCATAATGGAATAACACAGATTTTAGGTCTTGGGGACTCAATGCTTATAGTTCCTGTGGCTACAGCACCCTGTATTCAATTTGGAGAGCCCTGCGAAGTAATAAAGTTGAGTTACAACGGGCCTGTTCCACAATTGATTCCAAGTTATGCCAGTCTTAAATTTATGGCAGTAGGCACGCCTACCGTAGCAGGCGAAAATTACCCTTACAGCCCATGTGATGCTTGGTTTAATCAGCCAATTGGATGTATGTTTCCTCATTATGTGGCAGTGATTGAAATGTCTCCTGGTGGTCCCACTGGCGACACGTGTTTTACGACAACTAATTTAGTTCAGTCTACAACTTCTATTGGCGAAATAACTGAAACAGAAGCATACATATACCCCAACCCAACTAATGAGGTCATTTATCTGAATACCGATGCAAGTTTTATGGGTCAGAGCTATATTTTAATTGATAATATGGGAAGGCAAGTTCTCTTAGGTAAAATAAGCGCATCAAATACAACAATTGAAACAACCAACTTATCGAAAGGTATTTATCTATTGAGTGTAGGCGACAGTAAAAAAAAGAATTTCAAGGTGATAAGAGAATAAGCCAGCCCTTCCGGTAGCTGAAAAACGTTGTGGGCAGTTAAGAACAAAATATGACCAGAAAAGAATTTATCAAAATTTGTGGATTATTTGGAATTGGACTACCTTTTACAAGTATGCTTTCATCTTGTAAAAAAGATGATTTTTCCATACCCTTTAAAGGAAAAGTGCTAATTGTTGGAGCTGGAGCTGGTGGTCTATCAGCAGGATATTTTCTAAAACAACAAGGAACTGATTTCGAAATTATTGAAGCATCTTCTGCTTATGGAGGAAGAATGAAAATAAACACGAATTTTGCTGATTTCCCTATCCCTTTAGGGGCAGAATGGCTAGAAACAAGTACAAGTATTTTTCAGGAAATTGTTAATGATTCTTCAGTCCAAGTAAACGTTCAGACCATAGCAGATAACCCTGACAGAAAATTTATCAATTATTCGTGGTTCAATTTTTTTGAAGAATACATTATACCTTCTATTACCAATAATATTTCCTTTAACACTATTGTCCAGTCAATTGATTATTCTGGTAATAAAATTGTAGTGAACACCAATAATGGGCAATTTACAGCAGACAAAGTAATAGTTTGTGTACCACTTCAAATTCTGAAAGACGGAGATATTAGTTTTACTCCAAACCTTCCGCAAAGCAAAATAAAAGCAATTAACGAAGCAGTTGTTTGGGATGGGTTTAAAGCTTTTTTTGAGTTTAACACAAATTTCTATGGCAATAATGAATATGTTTTTCCCATAACACCTGAAAGTAGTGGGCAAAAAATGTATTACAATGCTGCTTTCGGACAAAATACAACTAAAAATGTACTGGGATTATTTGTGGTGGGTGCACCAGCCCAAGACTTTATTTCTCGCTCAGGAGATGATTTGAAAAACTTTATATTAAGCGAACTTGATAGTATATATGCTAATCAAGCCACACCAAATTACATTCAGCACATTACTCAAAATTGGAACGATGAACCTTTTATCAGGGGCGGTTATTTAACCGACTATGAAGATTGGAAAAAGGTAAGAGAACTAGGAAATTCAATAGCAGATAAACTATATTTTGCAGGTGCAGAATATACGGATGGTGAGGATTGGGTATCTGTTCATACTGCTGCACAATCTGCTAAGAGAGTAATAGAAGAAATTAATAATTGAAATAACTGCTCACAACAGCACCTCAAAGAAATTGGCGGCAACGTGCTCCAAAGAAAGATTTGCGGTAAAAGAAAAATTCTTCTTCGCAAAAGTATCTCAGTAAAATCGCCAACTTCTGTTAGCTGCAAACCGTTATGTGCAATCCTATTACACCTTTCGATAATTAAGTAGTCCAATGAGTTTGAATAACTTTAATTGAAACAAAATGAAAAATTCAACTCTTGCAATCGGGGCATTGTTTTTAACGACAAGCATTTTTGACCAAACATTTAATTTGACAATACTAGACAGGAATATCCTTGTCTTGGGTCATTGATTTTTGTAGAATTCTAAGCATGAATTCAGCCTTTAAAAAACAAATGAAAGAATTGAAGTCAGAATTGAAAGCTATGCAACAGAATTATCGAAGCATGACGAATAAGCGCAATTCCTTACAACGCCGGGTAGACTACTACACACTTATGCGTGCAGTTATCGTGGAGGTAAAAGTAGCAGGGAATGACCTCAGTTATTACGTAAATTATTTGGTGAAAAACCACAAAGGATAACTCGTAGAAGTTTCAGCATACGAATTGTACCGTTGATGAGGTGAGCTTACGTTCTTATAAACCTGCAGTATTTCGTTCCAATCCGTAACGTATAATTTCCAGGACTCAGTTGGTCCACCTTGATCGGCTCTTGTTCCTTGGATATGGCTCCTTCGAGTATTTGTTTTCCTAAAAAATCTGTCACATAATATGCTTGACCAATTTGTTCCGCATCGACAGAGACAGTTATTTTGTTTTCACAAGGATTCGGAGAAATTCTAAGGTCGTCAATGTTCGCTTCTTCAAGTCCCACCCCAATTCCGTTTAGTTCCGTCCATTTGAAAATTTTGGGAGCGCCAAGCGTATCGAAACTCATTTCCGCAATGGCCAATTTGCCACCTTTCCCCACCCAGGAATAGCTGCTGGTAGCGCTCGAACTCGTGCTCACCAAACTCCAAGTAGGTGGAAAAATCGGCAGAGCCCATATGGAATCGGTGTAGTTGTCCGTGGTGTAAATGCGTAATACATCGTAGGTTCCTTGCGGTGTGATGATTTGCCCCCACGCATCGGTCGTATCATGCACCATCGAAGAACGCTTAAAACGTATTTGACTTATTAAGGGATTTATTGCCGCTCCGGGTACAATCACATCAATCACATACGAATCGTTGAAACTCGAACCAAAGGTTCTTGGAAATTGATGCAAAGTTAAATCAGGGTTGAACACCGCATTGATGATGCCTGAACCCAATAAATCTCCCGAAAATCCTTGTGTGGTGAACGATTGAGCACTTTTGTTAAAGTACAAATAACTCGCGTTATCGTTGGTCATGGCCATGTTGGAATTCCCAAATTGGTTTGCGTTCGGCGTTGAAGCTACCGATACCACGCTGGTAATCTCTGAGACAACATGGTTGCTAGTTGCCGTGAAGTTCCACGTTTGGTTAGGTCCGCTGCCTCCTGGACCAGTCAATACGGTCATCGTATCCGATTTTCGCGGAATGTTGTCGCCCACGGAAGACATGTCATTTTGGTCTAAAGTGATTTGGGCGCTTAAGGTCCAGGCCATCATTCCGGCAAGCAGTAAAAAATGTTTCATAGGTAAAAGTTTGTTTATGTACGTCGACAAACTAAAGTGATCTTTTCACGAGATGGCGTTCCGTTTTGATTTAAAACTATTGATTATTATTTGATTGTGAAAATTTCGACACAAATTATCTTTGAAACGCTTTTCTTCTTTCGAGCAAGGTTTTCTTTTTAATGCACTCTCTTTCTTGTAAAATGGCTTCTCCACGAACAAATTAGACATCGGCTGGCGTTAAAATCTCTAATTTTTTTGGGTAGCCCGAAGTTGTTAAAAAATTTGCGGTTTATGATGACAAGGTGCGAGGCCAACTTGTTGTAATAAAGTACGTTTTTCAACAAATACCCCCCTTTAAATTTATCATTTATCTGAAAAAAATGTAATTTTATACAACTAGACACCATTTTTTTAGGGGTATGCGCAAAATATTTCCATTTTTGATGATTTGTATGGTTGTGGTCGTCGGGCTCGTCGCACCCGAATCAGCCATCAGTAAGCACAACGATCCGTTTACCGATCGCTACAGCTCTGGCGACATTGCTTGGATGCTGACCGCTACCGCGCTCGTCCTGCTAATGACCCCTGGCTTGGCCTTTTTCTATGGCGGAATGGTTCGCAAGAAAAACGTCATTTCAACCATGCTTCAGAGCTATGTGAGTATGGCGGTCATAACCTGCCTGTGGATTGCCGTCGGATTCAGCATGGCATTTGGCAACTCCTTGGGAGGAATCATAGGCAATCCACTAAGCCACAGCTTTTTCACCAATGTCTTTGGGCACGAACCCTTTCCCTTGGCTCCGACCATTCCTTTCGCCCTTTTCGCCCTTTTTCAGCTCAAGTTTGCTATCATCACTCCTGCGTTGATTACCGGCGCGTTTGCGGAACGCGTGCGCTTTCGGTCCTACCTCCTTTTTATTGTTTTGTTCACCTTGGTGATTTACACTCCATTAGCCCACATGACGTGGCACCCCGATGGCCTGCTCTTCCAGTGGGGCGTGCTTGACTTTGCTGGCGGGACAGTCGTTCACATTTCAGCCGGAGTCGCCGCACTCGCCTCGGCTATTTACCTCAAAGGGCGCACCGAACCTGGCCACGAACCTACACGAATTACTTACGTGCTGCTAGGTACTGGCCTGTTATGGTTTGGCTGGATCGGATTCAATGCGGGTTCAGCCTTTGGTGCCAACGCACTCAGCGTGCTCGCCCTTGCGACCACAACTACCGCAAGCGCCAGCGCAGCTGCTACGTATGTACTTTTTGACCTCGCAATGGGGCGCAAACCGGGTGCTATGGGGCTCAGTATTGGAGCGGTTGTAGGCCTCGTAGCTATCACTCCGGCGGCGGGCTTTGTCAGCGTGGCTCACAGCCTTTGTATCGGAACCCTTGCGGCTCTTACGAGCAATCTAATGATTCAATTGCGCAGCCGTACATCCATTGACGACACCTTGGACGTGTTTCCTAGCCACGGCGTAGGCGGCATGGTGGGTATGCTAATGACCGGAGTCTTTGCTCCCGAAGGACTTTGGTACGGGCACACTGAACTGTTCACCAAAGAGGTAACAGCCCTGGCCCTCATCAGCATGGGTGTGTTTGCCGCAACGTGGGGGATTCTTTGGGTAACCGATCGCGTTGCCCCGATCCGCGTCCTTGCTGAAGATGAGGCGCTAGGCCTCGACATAAGCCAGCACAGCGAGAAACTTTAATTTCTGCGACTTCATCACTGGTCGCCTCTCGAGTTAAATCGCCAGCAAGACGCTTTTTACCTACCTCCAAAAACTCCTTGTTCCACTTGTAGAATTGAGCGTCAGAAATCGAATATTTTCGACATATTTCAGACACTGAAAGTTCTGCTCTCATAGCTTTCATAACAATTTGAATCTTTTGCTCTAAACTAAAGATTCTTCTTGTCTTTCTTCTTACGTCTTTGATGAAGTTTTTTGTTGTTGTTTTTTTCTTCTTGGTGTTTCCATAATTAATTAAATTTAAACTTTAATAATTGAAAACTCCTTCTAGTAATATACCTTCTATCGGTCCACTTTATGCTGACGATGTATAGGTATGTAAAAATGATAAAATTATCATCGAAAATATTCAACATTAAAATAGTTTTCATCGCTCTCGTGGCGCAAATTGCCAATCAAACTTTCGGGCAATTAGAAAATTTCATTTTTCAAATTTGACAATGTGAGATATGCTTAAAAAAGAGTTACAATACAAAATTGATTTTAAAACCAAACCCCTTAGTTCATTAGGTAAACTTGAAAAATTAGCCTTGCAAATTGGCACAATTCAAGATTCACTTTCACCTGTTTTGAATAAACCAACCATAGTAGTTTTTGCAGGCGACCACGGCATCGCCAAAGTAGGGGTGAGTGCTTACCCGCAAGAAGTTACTCATCAAATGGTGATGAATTTTCTGAAAGGAGGTGCAGCTATTAATGTTTTTACAAAACAACATCATATCAATTTGAAAGTAGTTGATGCAGGTGTAAATTTTGATTTTGGATTAGAAGAAAATTTAATCAATGCAAAAATTGCATACGGCACAAAAAGTTTTTTACAAGGAAAAGCAATGACAGAAACACAGTTGCAACAATGTTTTGAGAAAAGCAGTGAAATTGTAAATGAACTATTTGAGAATGGATGTAATGTAATTGGATTTGGCGAAATGGGCATTGGTAACACTTCTTCTGCAACGATGCTGATGAGTTACTTATGCCATTTGCCTATTGAACAATGTATAGGACGAGGCACAGGTTTGAATGACGAGCAATTCCAAAATAAAATTGCGATACTCGAACAAGCACAACAATTTCACAAAAATATGGATAGTCCAAAAGAAGTTTTGCAAACTTTTGGAGGCTTTGAGGTAGCCCAAATGTGTGGAGCAATGCTATCAGCTTACGAGAAAAATATACTCATTTTAGTAGATGGTTTTATTGCTTCAAATGCCTTTCTAGTCGCCTATAAAATGAACCCTGCCATCATCAACAATGCTATCTTTTGCCATTTAAGTGATGAATCTGGGCATCACAATTTATTAGATTTTCTTGGTGCAGAACCTATTTTAAAATTAAATATGCGTTTGGGAGAAGGTACAGGCTGTGCCGTTGCCTATCCCATTATTGAAAGTGCTATTGCCTTTTTAAACAATATGGCAAGTTTTGAAAGTGCAGCAGTCAGTAATAAAGATTAAAATATGAAAGAGGAAATAAAAATATTTTTTACGGCTTTGATGTTCTACACAAGGATTCCTTGCCCTAAAAACATAGACCATTCGCCTGAATATATCAACAAAGCAACTAGGTATTTTCCGTTCATTGGTTGGATAGTTGGGCTGATTTCTTTTGCTGTATTTTGGATAAGCACATTTTTATTTAATATGAATATTGCCGTCTTATTTTCATTGATTGCAGGAGTTTTGGTAACAGGAGCTTTTCATGAAGATGGCTTAGCAGATGTATTTGATGGTTTTGGTGGCGGTTGGACAAAAGCCAAAATTTTAGAAATAATGAAAGACAGTCGTGTGGGTGCTTACGGTGTTATTGCATTGATATTTTTGTTTGCTTTAAAATACTTGGCTCTACATAATTTATTTGTAAAAATTGATATCAAAGATCATTTGTTCATTGCTTTAATTTTTATTGCCTATCACTCCCTATCAAGGTTAACAGCCATTAATATTGTCTTTACATCGCATTATTCAAGAGAAGATGAAGGCAGCAAAGCCAAGCCTTTAGCCAAAGCACACAGTATAAAAGAAATTTTCGGAGCTTACCTGTTTGGTTTAATCCCATTATTGGTTATGTGTATTTTTCAATGGCCATTTTGTTTGGTAATCTTACCTTTATTCTTACTTTTTTTTTACTCAAAACGCTATTTCAATAAATGGATTGATGGCTATACAGGTGACTGTCTAGGTGCTGTGGAGCAAATGGCTGAATGTGTTTGCCTTTTGACTTTTTTAGTTTTATGGAAATTTATGTAATTCGCCACACACCAGTATCTATAAGTAAAGATACTTGCTACGGACAAAGTAATGTGCCATTAGCAAACACTTTTATTCAAGATGTTGAACAATTTAAAAAGCAACTGCCTACAGACTTTGACGCTGTTTATTGCAGCCCTTCGAAACGCTGCGAAGATTTGATAACCGAATTAAAATTACAGCATATTTCGTTTGACAAGGCCTTAATGGAAATGAATTTTGGCGATTGGGAGAATCAAAAATGGAGCGGCATCAATCAAACCGAACTTCATCATTGGATGGCAGATTTTGTAAATGTAAAAACCCCTAATGGAGAGAATTTATTGGAATTATTTGAGAGAGTAAAAAGTTTTTTTGATGCTTTGAGATTTCAACCTTACAAAAAAGTGTTGATTGTAACCCACGCTGGCGTAATTCGGTGTTTGTGGGCTTATCTATTAGAAATTCCGTTACAAAATATATTTAAAATCTCTGTTGGATACAATGAAATATTCATTTGTACATTATCAAAAAATAAAATGACAGACAGTATAAAACGATTAAATTAGTCAACACATTTGTATTTTTTACGACGCACAGACCAAAACTAAAAAATCCAAAAGAGCTACCAAGCCAACGCACCATAATACTTAATCATGGACCACAGAGCAACAACAGATAGAATGTCAGCACCTATCAGAGATTTGGTAAAAGTGGCGCGTTAGTTCTTCGAATGACAATTTTAGCTATCTTTATAATAGAGTTTAGTATGCACATCTCATTACCAAAATAAAAATGGTATGGAAAAAAATACCTATCCGAGCTACCCGTCAAGTGACATAACGAATTCCACCAAACTAAAATTTATTTTCGTTTTTACAATAGGTTTGTCATCTCCAATTATTTCATTGGGGCAGGAGTCTGTAAATACCTCCGGTGGCGATGCCACAGGTAGCGGAGGATCAGTGGCATATAGCATCGGCCAAGTTGTTTACACCACTTATTTTGCAACTGACGGAAGCGTAGCGCAAGGTGTACAGCATGCCTATGAAATTTTTAGTTCTGGTACTGGAGAAACACTGCTTAATGTCACATTGATTGCTTATCCCAATCCCACGTCAGCTCATTTGACCTTATTAATAAACGATTACAATAACGAGAAGTTGTCGTATCAAATATTGGATGTGCAAGGAAAACAGCTAAGTAACGGACAAGTAACAGCAAAGCACACACAAATAAATACAAATGGTTTGCCAAATGCTACTTACTTCATCAATGTTGTAAACGAAGAAAACCTGCCTGCCAATAAGCGGGGCAAAATAATTCAATCCTTTAAAATCATCAAACAGTAAAAAATAATGAATAAGATTTATTTAATACTCCTGGGAATAGTATTGTGTTCAAGTGTACTGGCTCAAGCACCCGAAAAAATGAGTTATCAAGCAGTAATTCGCGATAATTCAAACGTTCTAGTAGTGAATAGTGCTGTTGGAATGCAAATAAGTATCTTACAGGGCTCAGTAAATGGGGCTGTAGTATACGTTGAAACCCAGACCCCAACATCAAATACCAATGGTCTAGTGAGCATTGAAATTGGCGCAGGAACAGTAGTGAGCGGAACTTTCGCTGCAATTGACTGGGTGAACGGTCCTTTTTTCATTCAAACAGAAACCGATCCAACTGGAGGAGCAAATTACTCAATAATTGGTACAAGTCAATTGTTAAGTGTGCCTTATGCCCTTTATGCGAAAACATCAGGAAGTTCAATTCCTGGCCCACAAGGTCCTGCGGGTCCAGCAGGAAGCGGTGGAGGATTCACGCATTATATAGGTGAAAAATTCGGTGGTGGTGTAGTATTTCATGTTTGGAAAGACTCAGTAGGCGTTGAACATGGTTTGGTAGTTGCTACAACGGAACTTCCTCAGCAAGTCTGGAGTAACGTTGATTTTTTTAATACCGGTGGAACAGCCTGGAGTGATTGGGATGGACTCAATAATAGCAATGGCATAGTTGCCCAGCAAGGTCACACAAATAGTGCAGCGAAAGCGTGCTTGGATTTCATTAGTGGCGGTCAATCGGATTGGTATCTCCCTTCTATTGATGAACTCAAGTTATTGTGTTCAAATGGCTTTAATGTCAATCAATCATTGGCGTCTATTCAAGGAGCAAGTCAACTTGGGGTCGGGGGTTCAGGTCAATATTGGTCAAGTACTGAAAACTCATTTGGTTCAACTGCAGCACGTATATTTCTTTTGGGTCAATTCTCCACAGGATTTTCAACAAAAGATGTTGCGACTAATTATGTTCGAGCCATTCGAAAGTTTTAGTTGTGATTGGATCTAAATAAATCGCAATCAGCAATCGGATGCCCAACAATTTTACCAAACTTCAAAACCTTAGAGCAGTAGTTCTTTGATTCCCGCGACCAATTCGTCGAGGTCGTTGAGAGAGGTATAAACGTTAGGGGTAACCCGAACACCATTGACTTTTTCGTACTCAATTGCCACTGTATGTACCTTCCGATTTTTAAAAAGAGCTCCCTCAATTTCTGTTCCCTTCATCCCTTTAATTCCGATATTTGCAATGCCGCAAGAATAGTTTTTTTCAAGAGGAGAGTAAAATATAACTCCCGGTAAATTTTTTACTTGATCAGTCCAATATTTTTTTAGAAAAAATAAGCGCTTTTCTTTTCGTTCTGAGCCAATTAAATCATGAAAGTCGATGGCGGTTCCAATGGCCATTTCTGCTGCGAAAGAGCGAGTACCAAGGGTTTCAAATTTTCGTATATTGTTACTGTCGGGCTGGTCACTGGAAAGTAAAGCCCAAATCTTTTGAATTTTATCTTTCTTGATATACAGCATTCCATTTCCAAAAGGTGCACACATCCATTTATGTAAACTCGTTCCGTAATAATCACAACCCAAATCGGGAATTTGATATACCGTATGCGCAAATGTATGCGCACCATCAACAATGACCTCAGCACCCATTTGATGTGCTAAATCTGCAATTTTTCTTATGACGTGGACTGGTATTATTTGCCCTGTCCAATTGATAAGATGTGTGAGGTGAACAATTTTCGTTCGAGGTGTTATCGCGGCGGCGTAAGTTTGAAAAATATAGTCATCATCTGTAGTAGGCATATTCAATTCAACCATTTTTAATTGAATTTTATCTCTTTTTTCACGTTGCCTCCAAGCGTTACGCATATTTGGGTAGTCATATTTCCCCATGACTATCTCATCTCCCGCTTTCAAATCAAGACCAAAGATGATTGTATTTAAAGCTTCTGTGGCATTTCTGTTGATACTGATCTCATCAGGATCTGTGCCGCAGAATTTAGCTAATTTCCTCCGCAAGGGTTCACGGCCTTCATCCAAACTTCTCCACATATAATATGTTGGGGCTTCATTACACCACTGGTAATATTTTATGTGTGTATCCTGAACTTGTTTGGGTTGTGGGCTCACTCCACCATTATTTAAATTGATGATATTTGAAGACGTAGTATAACAAGATCGTACCCAAGCCCAAAAATCATCATCATTCATCGCAGATAGCAATGAGTCATCATGAGAAGAAATTTGATTGGTCTCCGTTGACCATGCGTTAGAAGTTGCCGAAATAAGGGTGCCGCTTACAAAAAGTGCAGACTGCTGGATGAACTTTCTCCTACTGGACATGATATTATTTTTTTGAAGTTAGTAAATATTAAGTGACGTGGTTCAACTTTTCTACAGACAAATTTGCAGTTCGTATTTAGCCATTGGTTTTAGCAAATGAAACACATAAAAATTGGATAAGAATGAAATCTCCAAATCTTTCTTATATTTGCATTCCTATGAAAAAATATTTTCGTTTGTTCACATTTTTGTTGCTCATATTAGTTGTAGCGAAAAGTTTTGAGGACTCATTGCTGCAGTTGACATCGGAAATAATACTTGTTCAGGTTTCCGATCTGGGTGGGCCTGAGGAGCATTCAGAAAACGAGATGGAAGAAAAAGAGGATGAAGTGAAAGATATCTTCAGAGGATTTTATTGTCAACAATACGAACTAACCACGACGTTTTCTTCGTTTACATCAAAAATTTTATCCGCCTCGCACATTTTTCTGAATGCGGACATTCTGTTAGAATCCCCTCCTCCTAAAAGTTAATTCTGTTGTAACGGCCGTTCTGGTCAAGTTTATCTTTCACCTATTGTTATAATAATAGGTAAGATGCGAGATTATTCAATTAAATCAAAACAATTTTAACACTTTTTACCTTTAGAAATGGAAAATCTAAACAATCAATTCACCGCAGAAATGGTGAAAACAACTTTACAAGGATGGTGTAATGCCGTTTTGGCCACAGGTAAAGTATATGCTGAAGGAGGCGATGTCAAAGCTTTTGCCAATCAGGTATTATCCGAAGCGTACGACTATGACAATGGAAGCGTATTATTCAAACCAACCCTGACATCAGGAGAGCAAACATTTAGACCGACAAAAGAAGGAGCATTATCTTACTTTGTAGGAAAAAACCCTTCTTATCCAATCGACCATGGTTTTTTATTAGAACCATGGATAAAAGTTTGGTTTGCTGATGAAGATTTTATTTTGACTGGAAATTTGGCTATTGTTCAGTGCAACATACACTTTATATCAGCCAAGAGAGAAATTTTTGTTAATAAAAGTTTTGTTTTCAAAATTTGTAATGACTCAAAAATAAGAATTTGTTTACATCATTCTTCGCTTCCTTACAATCCAAATACCTAATGACCAGAGAAATTGGTATTATTGGCGGTATGCGCGAATTATCAACTGGCGAGGTTACTTATTATGAGGAAACTTCTTCTATATAATTACAAAACAGTTTTTAAAAAGTAAATAATTATTCAAAATGAATAAAAATATGTTTTCTGATGTTAAAACAGATGCAATATCTGGTTTAGTAGTTTTTTTAGTTGCCCTTCCTCTTTGCTTGGGAATTGCAGTTGCCTCTGGTGCTTCACCATTTGCTGGCATCATCACAGGGGTAATAGGTGGTATCATCGTAGGTTATTTAAGTAATTCTAATGTGAGTGTTTCTGGTCCTGCTGCGGGATTAATTGCTATTGTACTATTGGCAATCAAAGATTTAGGATTTGAAGCATTTATTTTAGCGGTTTTATTGGCAGGTATATTCCAGTTGATACTTGGTTTTGCAAAAGCAGGTGCTATTTCAAACTATATTCCCATTTGGTGTTATAGAAGGAATGCTGACTGGTATTGGGATTATCATCATCAAAAAAGAATTGCCACACGCCATTGGCTATGACAGTGAACACGAAGGCGATTTTTTCAATTATAGTCTTACGGATAATGCTGATGGTGGTGGATTTTTTAATGAATTAATACACTCGCTCAATTTTGCTCATACAGGAATAATTATCGTCGCACTTATTTCCATAGGAACTATTTTAGTCTTTAATAAAGTCAATCTTCTTAAAAAAATCAAGGCTATTCCTGCGGCTTTGGTGGTAGTGATTGTCGGGATTATTTTGAATGAATTGTTCCGAATGTTCAAACCTGACTTTGTAATTACCGGAAACCATTTGGTTTCGTTACCTTTGGCTAGTTCGGTTAATGATTTTATAGGACAATTTACATTGCCTGATTTTAGTGCTATTTCCAATCCAAAAGTTTGGATAACCGCTGCTACTATTGCGGCTGTTGCGAGTATTGAAACGCTACTGTGCATAGAGGCAGGCGATAAATTAGACCCTTACAAGCGTTATTCCAGTGCCAATACGGAATTAAAAGCCCAAGGCGTAGGCAATATTTAGCAGGATTGTTGGGTGGTTTGCCTATGACAAGTGTAATCGTAAGAACAACTGCAAATATTTCTGCTGGTGCAAAGACAAAGTTATCAACCATCATACATGGTGCTCTTCTACTGCTTTCAGTCATCTTAATTCCAACGCTTTTGAATAAGATTCCAATGGCTTGTTTGGCGGGTATTTTGATTATGATTGGTTTTAAATTGGCAAGCCCTAAGGTGTTTAAACACATGTGGGTAATTGGAAAATTCCAGTTTATTCCATTTATCGTAACCGTAACAGGCGTAGTCGGAATAGATTTATTGAAAGGTGTAGGTTTAGGCTTATTGGTAAGTATATTTTTTATTCTTCTTTGTAATATGAAATTGGCTTACTTTTTCAAAAGAGAAGATTACAAAGAAGGCGATGTTATCAATATAGATTTGGCACAAGAAGTTTCTTTTTTGAATAAAGCGGCTATTAAGCAAACATTGGCACATTTGCCTGAAAATTCAACTGTAGTTATTAGTGCTAAAAATACTGTTTATATTGATTATGATGTATTAAAACTGATAAAAGACTTTACAAATTACGGTGCTAAAAATAAAAATATCACCGTAGAATTACGAGATTTCAAGAGTACCTATGAGATTGAGAATAGTTTAGAAAGTAAATACGTTTCATAAATACTATCAATACCGGGTCTGTTTTTCTTGGCTTATTGACCTTTGCATTGGCAAAAAAATTATTGCGTATTTCCATATTTATACTAGGTCCGGTAATTGCAATGGGCACAGCAACATTATTGTCTGCTACTGTATTAGCTGATAAGAATATATTTCATACAAGATCCAATCCCAATAAAGCATGTTTTGGGCAAGAGTTGATGCCAGTCCCACTCTATTACGCGTGTGTCAAAAAAGTCACTATCTTCACACAGTGCCGAACTGTTAGCGGTCTGGTTAAAATGGACAACACTCACCATCAATGATATGAAAAAAATATCCTGCATTTTTATATTGCTATTGAGTTTGACAACTCTACTCAACGCTCAGAATTTGCCCACTGAGTTCAATATCATTTCAACCAATAACGACATGATGGGGGGCGCATTAGTGGTTTTTTGCCAAGACGGGATCATCGAAAACATTTCGATTGGAAAATCTGACTTCGCACGAAACATTAATTCTTCAGTCGAAACAAAATATCGAATAGCTAGTATTTCCAAAACAATAACAGCAATTGCTGTTATGCAACTCGTTGAACAAAATCTACTGGATTTAGATGCTGATATAAGCTCTATTTTGGGGTATAGTGTTCAAAATCCAAATTATCCGACAAGTCCTATTACCACAAGAATGCTTTTATCTCACACTTCTACCATCATTGACGGTTCAACATACAGTAATTTCCTTAGCGCTACGGTTAACAATAATCCGATTCCCAATTTAAGTGAGATATTAACCCCGACTGGATCATTTTATACTTCGGCACAATTCAACAATACCATTCCTGGGACTTACTTCAACTATTCGAACATCAACTACGTCATACTCGGAACAATCGTCGAAAAGGTTTCAAATCTTCGTTTTGATGTCTATTGTAAGCAAAATATCTCAGTTCCTTTGGGAATAGATGCTTCATTCAATGTCAATGATTTAACAGATATCGACCAATTGGCAGTTCTGTACAGAAAGATTAATGGTGTTTGGACTCCGCAAGCTGACAATTATCAGGGTACGCAACCAGTCTTTAGCAATCTAAACGGATACATCCCCGGAACAAACGGTGGTCGATTCGGTCCGCAAGGAGGTTTTAGATGCTCTGGACAAGATTTAGCTAAAATATTTCTTGTGTTAATGAATAAAGGAAATTTTAATGGAGATACTCTTCTTTTGCCATCGTCCTGTAATGCAATGTTTTCAAATGAGTGGACTTTTAATGGAAGTAACGGAAATAATTATTACGGACTATTTAGAAGTTGGGGACTGGGTATTCACAGGATAACTTCGACTCCGGGAAATGACTTAGCGCTAACGGGTAGTACTTCAATGCTTGGTCACACAGGAGAAGCATATGGGTTAGTAAGTGATGCGTATTTTGATACCATCAGAAAGGTTGGTTTTGTTTTTATGAATAATGGGGTTGGTATCAATTATCAGTCGAACAGTAATTCAGTTTTTTATACAATTGAGCAACAAGTTTTTGCTGCCATTGAGAATCATGGAGACATAAGTAGTTGTCAGTCGAATGTGGGAGTTAATCCAATCCAAAAGGGGTTTAACATGATTTACCCCAATCCAACAAATGGACTTGTTAATGTAGAAATACAAAATCGCACCATTCAGAATATAAAGCTTTATGACTTACAAGGAAGGTTAATAAAAGAAATATCCGAAAGCCAGTTTGATCTTTCCAATTGTCTGAATGGCACCTATTTCATACGAATCCAAACGGATAAAGGGTTCTTTTATGACAAAATCATAAAAGAATAAATTTAAAGAAGTGCAAAACGATAAGAGCGAATCGATAAGAGCGGGTTATTTTAATTGGCGTTGACAGAGAACTTGCTATCTTAAACTGACATATTTAAACTAAAGAGTTACCTATCTTGCGCATTACCTCGGGAAGGCGCAGATTTTTCAACGGATATACCAAAATAAATTAACCATTGAATAATGAGTAACATCAACATAGACAACTACCTAGATAGCCACTACATTCACCGCAGCAATTGGCTGCGTGCGGCTGTTTTGGGTGCCAACGACGGCATCATTTCGGTCTCTAGTTTAGCAATTGGTGTTGCGGCAGCAAGTACGGCAAGAGAGCCGATCGTTTTGGCAACGGTTGCCGGTTTGGTTGCGGGAGCACTATCTATGGCCGCTGGTGAATACGTTTCAGTGAGTTCGCAGACCGACACCGAAAAGGCCGATATCGAGCGCGAAAGGCAAGAATTGGAAGAAATGCCCGAAGAAGAATGGCAGATCTTAGCACAGATTTACGAGCAGCGCGGCCTTAAAAAAGAAACGGCTTTGCTTGTAGCACAAGAACTAACGGCCCACGACGCACTTGGCGCGCATGTCCGCGACGAGCTCGGGATCAATGAAATTAGCCAGGCCAACCCAATCCAAGCAGCCTTGGCTTCAGGCGCAGCATTTTCAGTAGGCGGCATCATGCCACTACTTGTTGTGTTGATTGCTCCAATTAAAGGCATGGAATTTTGGCTCTATGGCTTCACAATTATTGCATTGATTTTGTTAGGTGCAACTGCCGCTAAAACTGGTGGCTCCAATATATTCAAAGCCATTTTACGCATCACTATCTGGGGCAGCATTGCCATGGCGTTATCTGCCGGCGTCGGCTCTTTGTTTGGCGTAACCGTCTGATAACCCAACTCATATAAAATTGCGTTTTTCGCAATTCTAGCTTCTTAACTTGCTGATTTCAATTGGTAGGGCTTCTATAAGTTTTTTATATTTGAGATGTCGGTTTAGTCATTCAAAACAAATCCTATGAAACTAAAGGCTCATTTCCTATTCTTCATCGCCTCATTTCTCGTCTGCTTTAATAGTTGGTCCCAAGACCGCGTCTTGCAAATAGAAAATAAAGAAACTGGCGAAAAGGTTTTAATTAAGCCGGATACCAAAGTGGTATTAACGACTATTAACAATAAATACAAAGGAAACCTCATTTTACCTTCTGATTCTTTGATAAAAATAGATGATAACGCCTTTGTTTTAG
>VHBC01000029.1 GCA_016872115.1 Sphingomonadales bacterium
AGAACAAAAAACACGGACTCACTTATACAGGTAATGAAGTTTTATTTCCTATCTGACGACACACTTTTTTTCAGAGAGGCAGTCAGTCAGCAAGTGGTTAAAGTGTCTGTTCAAGATCTACAGCGAACAAGCATTTATATCGGTCGAGATTACGCATTTGCGAACAGGTTTTATGGCCCAGGTGGCGCAACAGCAAGTAGAACCTCAAAAAACGAAAAGCTTGATCGCTTCTATTATTATTATCTAAATTCGCCTGAATTGAAATTCAGCAAAACTGCTTCTGTGCCAACGCTAGAGCAAACAGAAATGGAACTGACAGATTCAACAGCGGCGCGCCAAGAAACTTTGCCTGTTACATCAATACCTGTACAAAATACCAAGCCCCGTTCGGCACTTAGGCCGCAAATTGTTTTGAAAAATGGCGGAATCTTATACCCTGAAAATTTTTATTTCCTCTCCGATGGTCAACTCTATTTTGGTAATGGCGTTCGCGAGAACGTTTTTAAGGTAGATACCAATGCAGTAGCCGCCGTTATTGGAATTGAAGTTGGAGAAAATCTCAGATTGATGTCTGGTAAAAAATACGTGAAGCGTGGCCGAAGTTTAGTTGTATTAGGTATTTATCTAGGAGCAATTAATTTAGGAATCGTTGCAAGCGCAATAGCTAGCGAATACAGTCAAGGAATGGCTGTATACGCATCTATTCCTACAGCTATTGTTTACTATCAACTGATTGCAAAAGGCATCAAGCGTAGTCGAAACTACAAACGCTTCAAATACGCAAAATATGCGCAAATCGCTAAATAAAATTCTGCAGCATAAAATGTGATAAACATTTTGAATTTCATTTAGTTATATTTATATCCTAAACCTATCTATTGTTTGAATTACAAAAGTCGTTTGACTATGCCTTTGTAGGCATGGGCTGTGCCAATTCATTGATTTTAATGGAGTTGCATAGGTTAGACCTGCTTGCCAATAAGCGGATTGTCATATATGAACCCGCTGAAAAAGTCGCAAACGATCGTACCTTTTGCTTTTGGCTGGAGTTCGATAAGCTGAAGTCTTTACAACTTGATCAATTGGTTGCCCATAGCTGGTCTAGTGTTAAAGTCAATTCACTTAAAGCCCAAACTTTGGACGGAAAAAATTACTATTACTTGCGGGCCGATACTTTATATGCCCACATTAGGGACTTATTAAGGTGTTATGATGTCTGCTGGAAAGAACAACAGCTAGAGGGTTATCCAGAACCGCTTGGTAACATCGTTTTTGACAGCAGACCACCTCTATTTGAAAAACAACAAAGCCACCAAGTAAGACTTGAACAAAGTTTCTACGGTTGGATGGTACAGACAGAGGAGGCTATTTTTGACCCAGAGGTTTTTACCATGATGGACTTTTCTATTCCTCAACATGATCAAACCCAGTTCTTGTATGTACTGCCTTTTGCATCAAATATGGCATTGATCGAACCGACGCGTTTTGGCAAGGAAATTATTTCAGAACAAGAAGCCACTGCACTTATTGAGAATTTCTTAGTCAATCATAAAACGACATATCAAATTTTGGAAAAAGAGCAAGGATGTATTCCAATGTGTAGTGCGTCACTTCAAAAGGAAAACTTGCCGCGCAATTGGCTTCGTACAGGGGCAGGCAGTGGTCAGCTCAAACCGAGTACTGGTTATTCGTTTGTAAGAAGCTTATTGGATGCCCAACAAATCGTGGGCGCCGTTCAACAAAAATCAAAAATAATTGAACGTCGGAGGAGTGCAGCACGCTTTGCTTTTTATGACCGGTTACTGCTTCGAATATTAGCACAAAAGCCTCAATTAGGGAAGCGGATCTTCACTCAACTTTTTGATCGCAATCAGGCAAACGAAGTATTGGATTTTCTAGATGAGGGCACAACAATAGGTCAAGAACTGCGGCTCATGGCGACCCTTCCAATTGGCCCGTTTATTTGTGCGGCCCTAAAAGATATTCTTGCTCAATTTCTTGTTTATTTTCGGCGTGGCAATAGTGCTTTTTACATGACTCTGATTCTTTTTATTTTACAATTTTATCATTTGGAGGCATGGTCTAATTTTATTTTGGTCCTTGGTCTTTTGACAGTTGGGCTTCCACACGGAGCCCTTGATCATTTGCCAAATTTTCCTTTGAATTCAACCCGATTTTGGTACTTTATCGGAAAATACATAATTCTTGGTAGTCTATTGCTTCTAATTTGGTTTGTGTTGCCTCCATTGGCACTTATACTATTTCTTACTTATACGGCATGGCATTTTGGACAGGCCGATTTTGAACATTGGCAGCGAAAAACAAATTTATTGAGCTTTTTATGGGGGAGTATAGTTCTGACCCTCATCCTTGTTGGACACCGTAACGAAACGCTGATCATTTTGAATCAAATGGGCATAGACCTTAACTTAGGATATACCTTTAACATTCATTTCATAGGAAAAATCGGGACAGGTCTAGCTTTCTTGCTTTTAATAATTTCCCGAAAAAATCATTTCTTTTTTAGTTTGATACAAACTTTAATGGTTTTATTCATCGGATTTTTCTTGCCTTTGATTCCTGCTTTTGGCTGTTATTTTATTTTTCAACACAGCCTTCACGGCTGGAAGTATCTGAAAAATAATTTAGCGTTGTCAGACTTTCAAATGTGGAAACAAGCACTGCCCTTTACCCTTGGTGCATTGTTATTATTAGGGAGCTATATGCTAATGGTTAAAACCCCAAATTGGGGTCAACTCTTCATTTTTTTATCGGCACTGAGCTTTCCGCACGTATGGTACATGCATAAAAGTTATAGCAGAAAATAGCTTACTCAATGAGTGTAATCGGATAAGTCCGCTCGTTGATTTTTAAAAGATAATTCCCTTTTATGAGTTGGTTAGTAAGTTGAATCTCTCCTTCAGTATTCCCGTTTTGAACAGCTTTTCCGTCTAAAGAAATAAGTTGAAATGAGCATGCTTGTTGGATGCCACTTAAATAGATGATGCCGCCAATCTTTACTGGATTTGGTGAAATAATGAGCGCTTGATTTATTTGTTGCAGACCGCTGTCTTCAATGGTCAAGTTTATCGTAACGGTGCTATCACAACCATTTACTGATGTAAAGTTCTGCGTATAGGTACCAGAATTTGCGTAGTCTATGCCATTCCAGATAAATTGATCAAGAACTGTACTATCAATAACGATGGCATGGATAGGATATACGGAGAGGTTAAGTGTTACAATAGAATCACAGCCCAAGCTACTCTGTAATGAATCTAAATAAACCCCGCTGTTGAAAAGCGATTGCCCATTCCATGAATAGGAGCCACAAGCTGTTTCATTGAGGGTTGTTTCAATTGTAGGCGTAATGGTTAAATTGAGGACAACAGTTGAGTCACAACCATAGCTATTGGTACCCTGATATGAATAGGTACCGCTTTGGTTATAGGTTTGTCCATTAAAGGTGTAAGTGTCGCAAGTGGTTACGTTTAACGTCGTATTCGATGGTAGGTGTTGATAAACGATAATACTTACAGCACTGCTCGTACCGCAATTATTTTGAGCGGCAACCGACAACGTTCCAGAAATAAAACTTTGATTAAATACAAGATTGATATTGGTACCAGTACTATTGCCAGTGGTGCCATTTGGTGTAGTCCAAACATATGAGGTTGCGCCGGCAACGCTATTTGTGCTGTAGGCCTGTAAACCCCCGGAAAAACAAAAATCAATGGCCCCGTTAATTGAAGTGGGAGCAGCTGGCACTGAAACTAGGGTAACGGTCACTGCTAAACGGTTCGTTGATTCTAATCCATTAACAGTTTGAGTAGCATAATAAGTTGTTCCGTTTGAGAGGAGCGTATTGATAGGCAGTGCGCTTCCGCCGGTTGGGGTAGCATACCACTGAATGGCCGTTCCTGTTGCGATGAGTTGAGAAAGCGTTGCCCCTGCACACAGTGTTTGGCTCGCAGAACCTGTAGGCGCAGCGGGTGGTGTTGGAGGAGGCACGTAAGTATAACTTGCCGTAACAACCCCTCTGTTGGTACCACCATGATTGCTATAGCTAAAAGTGGCAGAACCAGAACGCGCCCATATCAAACTAATTGAAGTTGGCATACTTGGGAAAGCGTAATCATTGGCATCTCCGGTATTGAGTCCGCGCGTTGCAATAATTGTGCGTGTGCCTGCATTCACAACATCAGAAGAGATTGTCCAGTTTTGTTGGGCATCGGTAACCGGAGCGCTAAAGCCCGTGAGTTTGCAGTCAAATGCGGAGAGTGTTCCGGCGCTGTGCACCCCAACGACGTCTGTGCCGTTTGTCATTGACGTTGCGTTAAAACCCAATGCAAACCAGCGCCCGGCAGGGCCTGTTAGCGTGAGTGTAACTTGTGTACCCACATCAATTTTGGCGGTCATTGCTAAGCCAGCTGTAGAACTTAAGTTGACCACGCCTGTGGTGTAGGTTTGTGCCTTGAATGTTGAAGCGCATAAAAAAAGTAAAATGGTAAGTAAAATTTTATTTTTCATTCTGAAGGATTTCATTCAATTTAGGGTTATTATAGAGTTGCATCAGCTGCAATAAGGTTCTTCCTTGCTGATCTACAACATTTAAATTTGTATTGTATTTCTTGAGCAGAAGAAGAGCATCAATTCGCTGCAAAGATAAAGCAAAATGCAACGGATAACCCATTTGTTCAAATTGACACGGGATATCGGGGTTTGCGCCCCTTTTCAATATTTCTTCCAGTAATACCAGGTTGTTTTTGTAGATAAGTGCATATATAACGGATCCTTCTGCATAACAATAGTTGAAGTCTGCACCTTTGTCGAGCAGCAATTGCGCAACTTCATTGTTCCCACGATATGCCGCCAACAAAAATGGACTTGCACCGTGATCAGAAATAAGGTTGATGTGCTCGGGGTGTTTTTTGAGATACTTTTGCATTTGCTTAACCGATCCAGAACGCGCGAGATCAAATATAGTTTGGGCACTCACTTTATGTGTTGGCAAGTACATCAACAATAGAAAGAGTATATTGAATTTCATTTTACTTTTTTAAAAAAATTTGGTTTATTACGACAATTAATTACAGTAGAGTTGCTCATGTTTTAAACAATAAAACGTTCTAAATGTGTTGGAATGCAACCAAAAGCATAGAGCCAATTAGTATGATTTTCAATCCTGTACCCAGAAGAAAGCCAAGAAACGCACCTTTAGCCGACTGCCAGGCATTTGTATTGTTTGACCCGGCAACGAGTTCACCCAAGTAGGCACCGAAAAGCGGCCCCAGAACGATTCCCCAAGGACCCGCAAAAAGGCCTAACAATACACCAAGAGTAGCGCCCCATTGCCCGGCCTTGCTGCCTCCAAATTTTTTGGTGGTCCAGATGGGTAATAAATAGTCGAGAAATACCAATGCAATGACCAGCGCCGCGAAAACTATGAGGATGATATTGGAGAATGGCGTATTCCCATAGAAATGAAGGAGCAGCAGACCAGCATATGAAATAGGCGGGCCGGGCAATAACGGCAAAAAACTACCAAGTAAACCAGACAGTATCAAGATAAATCCGAGGATGGTCATTAACAATTCCATTCCTTGAATTTACGATAAAAAATCAGAAATTAAAACTTAATTTGAGTTGCGCAGCAGCTAGTTCATATTCTCCCGGCCCCATTTAACGGCTAATCTTAACCTCTGCAAACGGGAATTCTTCCAAAAGTTCACCTGAGTAATAGAAATCATAAGCTACACCTCCAAAAGTGTATTCTCTGTCTCGGATCATAAAATTAGATCCGCCTACTGCTGGATTTTTTTTAGGTTTCGACTTCTTATACCCTAAATTGAAAATAGATGCTAAAATTTCTGGGCGCTCGTCAATGGGGTGGCCGGCATTTTTCCATTGAGTCGCGATCTGGCGAATAAAAATGCCTGCATATAAATAAGAGTAATAATGATCTTTGTATTGCACGAGTCGTTTGACCCTCAAGCTGAGAGTGTCGTTGTGTTGGTTGTTGTAGTTATGCGTTGAATCGTAATCGAGGAGGTGTTCATATTGGGCGCCACAATAATAAGGGCTATTCGGATCTTTCAAATAGTTTTCGATGTTGCGGGCAGTGTGTTCTTTGATGCCTGTTACACCAAATGACATATTTGTTTCTAGCGCCAATGTTTTGAGTGGCGCCACTAAATCTTTGAAGCGCTCCCGTCTGGAATTAAACAAGCGCACTTGTTCTCCAACCAAACAGGCTACAATGATGCGTGGCTCTACACCGCAGGCTGCAGCAGCAGAGTCTATGTAGCGCTTATCTTTAGCAACGGCTTCTTTAAAATAACTCCATTCAACATAATTCATCCATTCGAAGGCATTCCCACCTTTAGCGCGCTGGTTGCTTTGTTGTTTGGTCAATAAAGTACGAAGGCGCCTTTGATAAGACTTATTATTTTTGAGTTTGAGGTCGACGGCGGCTAACATTTGCAAGGCCGTCTTCTCTGATTTGGATTGAGCCCATGCATCTAGAATGATTTTCGCATTTTTCGGATAATATTCATTGACCAAATTGATGCGCTGTAAAATTTCATTTCGGTATTTGACCAAAGAAGCGCTGTCTACCCTAAAGTTTTGGTTGTATTTGTCGTGCATCGACTGAAAGTAGCGGTTGTTGTTGTCCACCGAACCTTTGTCGTCGGTAAGACGCAATTTGAGCGCAATAAAAATACCAACGAGTACAACACCATAAGCGGCAAAGCCATATAGGGCAATGTTATAAGGGATTTTAAACCATTTACTTTTGAAGACGCGTTTCATTTGTTGAAATAAGAACGGGCATTATACGCAGTTTTCATTTGAAAGTTACAGGCGCATTTTACTACCTTTGCTACTATGGCACTCATTAAAGCATGTAGAGGTATAACACCACAAATTGGTCCCGATTGTTTTTTGGCAGAAAATGCAACAATCTTAGGAGATGTTCAGATGGGTGAACAATGTTCGGTATGGTTTTCGGCGGTAGTTCGTGGAGACGTCAATAGCATCAGAATGGGCAATAAAGTCAATATCCAGGACGGTGCCGTTTTACATTGCACCTACGAAAAGACGAAAGTTCATATTGGCAACAATGTTTCCATTGGCCACAATGCCTTGGTTCACGGTTGTACCATCGAAGACAACGTACTCATCGGAATGGGCTCAATAGTCATGGACAATTGTTACATCGAAGCCAACAGTATTGTGGCAGCTGGAGCTGTGCTCACAGAGGGCACGCGCGTCGAGTCCTGGTCTATATACGCGGGGATTCCCGCCAAGAAAATCAAAACACTCTCACCCGAGATATTTGCCGGAGAGGTTCAGCGCATTGCCAATAATTATGTGCTCTATTCTAGTTGGTTCAAAGAGAACCCTTAATTTTACTTTCAAATCTGTTTTCATGAAATACGATCGCATAGACAACGCTTTATATATAGCCAATCGCCAAAAATTTACCGCGCAAATGGTTGCCGGTACTTTGGCTGTATTTAATTCCAATGATATCTATCCGGTTTCTGCCGACAGCACCTTGCCTTTTGCCCAGCACCGCGACATTCTCTATTTGTCTGGCGTCGATCAAGAGGAATCAATTTTAGTTTTATTTCCTACGGCCAGCAACCCAGCGCACCGTGAGGTTTTATTTTTAAAAGAAACCAGCGAGCTCATTGCTATTTGGGAAGGAGAGAAACTAACCAAGCAAACTGCTTTTGAAACCGCTGGAATCCAGACCGTTTATTGGCTGCAGCAGTTCCCTACTATATTCAAGCAACTCATGGCCGAGGCAAGTGGTATTTACCTAAATAACAATGAGCATTTGCGCGCCAAAACAGAAGTCGAAACCCGAGAAGACCGCTTTATCAAGCAAGTCAAAGTGGACTACCCTGCGCATCAGGTATATAAGTCTGCGCCTATTATGCACAAGATTCGCTCGATCAAAGAGAAGAGTGAACTTGCACTCATGCAAACCGCATGTAATATTACTGAGGCTGGTGTTCGCAGGTTGTTGAATTTCATCAAACCGGGTGTTTGGGAATACGAAATCGAGGCAGAGTTAGCACATGAATTTTTGCGCAAACGCTCTAAAGGTTTTGCCTACACGCCAATTATAGCCTCTGGTAAAAATGCTTGTGTGTTGCACTACATCGAGAACAACCAACAATGCAAAGACGGAGATGTTATTTTGTTAGATGTAGGTGCTGAATACGCTAATTACAGTTCGGACCTCACGCGTTGCATCCCTGTGAATGCCCGTTTTACAGCCCGCCAAAAGGCAGTTTATAACGCGGTCTTGCACGTTAAAAATGAAGCCACCAAGTTATTGGTTCCAGGCACCATTATGGCCGAATACCACAAACAAGTGGGTCTGCTCATGGAAGAACAATTAGTTGGGCTGGGTCTTATCTCTATTGAAGACATCAAAAACCAAGATCCTGCTTGGCCAGCCTACAAAAAGTACTTTATGCATGGCACCTCTCACTTTTTGGGCCTCGACACGCACGATGTTGGGCTTTGGCATGAGCCAATTTCGGCCAATATGGTCTTTACGGTAGAGCCGGGGATTTATATCCCAGAAGAAGGATTGGGTATCCGTTTAGAAGATGATGTTGTTGTACAGCCGAGCGGTGCGCCGTTTAATCTCATGGGCAACATTCCAATCGAGGCTGACGAAATTGAAGCCTTGATGAATGCCTGAATTCCCGTTTAATTTACATTATACGGTCCATGGCGAAGGCCCGGCATGGGTTTTCTTGCATGGATTTCTAGAGTCGTCCACTATGTGGGACTACCTTCCGCTAGACAACCTTCCCATTCAGCAAATTCGCATCGATTTACCAGGTCATGGTTGGTCTTTTGAACTTTTAAACACGCCTTCCATCCAATTAATGGCACTAGAAGTTCAACGGATTTTAACTCATTTATCTATTGAGAACTTTACCGTTGTAGGGCATTCTATGGGGGCTTACGTGGGTCTTGAACTCTCTCAATTGAAGGGTTTTAAAAAGTTGATTTTACTCAACTCTAATTGTTGGCCCGACTCCGAACAAAAAAAGCAAGAACGCCTTCGCGTGGCATCAATTGTCATGAAAGCCAAGTCGCATTTTATCAGAGAGGCCATACCAAACTTATTTTCAAATCCGGCCGAACAAGACCAAGTTATTGAAGAACTAATCGAAGAAGCCAATTGCATGACCCCTGAAGCCATCGCTTTTGCAGCACTCGCCATGAGAGAAAGAGCTGACTTCACAGAATTTGTTAATGCCAATCCCGAACGCTTCATTTTTATTCACGGCAAGTTAGACCGTTTGGTGAGCGTAGCCGAATTGCAGTCAAAAATTAAGGGCCCAAAAATTCACCTTCTCGAATGTGGACACATGGCGCATGTGGAGGCAGGAGAAGAAGTGATGGAGATATTTAATAAGTTATAATTCTCCCTTCGAATCTATGATAATCGTCACTGGGCCATCGTTGACCAAAGATACTTGCATGTCGGCCCCGAAACGGCCGGTTTGAATGGTGCTACTACTTGTTTTCTGGAGCTCCGCAACAAAGTACTCGTATAGCGGAATGGCTTGTTCGGGGCGCGCGGCCTTGATATAACTTGGCCTATTTCCCTTACGGGTAGCGGCGTGTAAAGTAAACTGACTCACGACTAAAAATTGGCCGCCAACCTCTTGAATACTGAGATTCATTTTGCCGTCTGCATCGGAGAAAATCCGTAGGTTACTGACTTTTTGAATAAGGTAAGCGGCATCTGTTCGGGTGTCATCTTGCTCGATGCCAAGTAAAATGAGAAGGCCTTTATGGATTTCTCCCACAACAGCACCGTCGATTTTAACTGCCGCTTCACTTACCCTTTGGATTACTATTCTCATCGCTTCAAATTTAAAATTCGCTTCTGCGGTAAGGGTCAGAAGCATCTTCGTTCATGAGTTGCAAGTAAGTTTGGTAGCGATGGGCTGCAATTTGTTCGGCTTCAACGGCAGCTTTTACGGCACAGTGCGGTTCATTGAGGTGCTTGCAGTTGTTGAAGCGGCACTCGCCGAGTAAGGCACGCATTTCTGGAAAGTAATGGGCGTAATGTTCTTTTTCTAAGTCAACCAAACCAAAGGCACGAATGCCAGGAGTGTCTATGATGTAGCCGCCAGAACTTAGCGCATGCATTTCTGCAAAAGTGGTGGTGTGCTTGCCCTGTTCGTGCGCTTTTGAAATCTCGCCGGTACGAAGGTCTAAATGGGGATCGAGGCTATTCACCAATGTGGTTTTTCCAACGCCAGAATTGCCAGAAATCATGACCTGCTTGCCAGCAATTTCAGCTCTCAGAAATGCAATGCTATTCGGGTCTTCGGCGCTAATGCCGTAGCACGGATAACCAATATTTTCGTAAATGAATTGGAGTGCCTCAAAGTATTCACGATCCTCTTGGTCGAAGAGGTCAATTTTGTTGAACAAGAGTGTCGTCGGAATCCGAAAAGATTCGGCAGCCACTAAAAAACGGTCAATAAACGCAATTTGGGTTATTGGAGATTTTAAAGTGACGACCAAATACGCACGGTCTATGTTTGTCGCCAAAATTTGCATTTGCTTGCTGAGGTTGGTTGCCTTGCGCACAATATAATTTTGGCGCGGTAAAATGCTGGTAATGGCCCATCCTTCGTCTGATCCGGGTTGCATTTGAACGCGATCACCGGCTGCAATCGGGTTGGTGGTTTTAAGGCCTTCCAAACGCAGTTTACCTCGGATACTTGCCTGCACAATTTGCTGGTCTTCAAGTAAAACTTGATACCATTTTCCAGTCGATTTCAGAACGAGCCCTTGCATCTTGTAAAGGTAAACATTTGTATGTTTGCATAATGAAAAGCACCGCCGGCCTCTTTTTTTTATTGACGCTAAGTTCAATAGCTTTGACTCAAGAGCCAATAGCAACTACCGACACGAGTAAAATCTATGATATTGTCGAACAAGATGCCGAATTTCCTGGAGGGTTTGAAGTATTGAATAAATTTATTCGTGAAAACATCAATTTAAATGAAGTATTAGAATTTTCCGACAAAGAAATGAATAACAGGGTATTTGTTCAATTTGTAGTGAACAAGGAAGGGCTGATCGAGGATATCAAAATCATGAAAGCCACTACCTATTGCCCATCCTGCAACAAAGAAGCCATTCGTTTGGTAGCTAGCATGCCTCGGTGGAAGCCCGGTATGGTCAATGGAAAAGCAGTCTCGATGTACTTGACACTCCCATTAATTTTTGCCATTCAGTAACATGTACAAACTCTTCGGCCTGATCGGCAAATCTCTTGGACATTCTTTTTCGGCTTCGTTTTTCAAAGATTACTTTGAGAAGAACAACATAGACGCGCAGTACAGTAATTTCGAATTGGCTGCAATCGAAGATATACAAGCGCTTTTCAATGAAAACCTTGCCGGCCTCAACGTCACCTTTCCTTACAAAGAAAGTGTGCTTCCCTATTTAGACCGCTTGGATGAAAGTGCTGCCCAGATTGGAGCAGTCAATGTTATTGCTTTTGAAAATGGAGAGAAAGTGGGTTATAATACCGACGCGTATGGTTTTGCCCAGAGCATCAAGCCCTTTTTGACTTTCGAGCACGAGCGCGCACTTATTTTTGGAACTGGCGGCGCTTCCAAAGCAGTAGCGCATGTTTTCAAACAAATAGGACTAGATGTATTTTATATCTCGAGAAATGGCCTTGAAGCAAATGGGGTTTTCACCTATGAGGATATCAATAACCATATGCTTCACGCTTGTAAAGTACTTGTCAATTGTACACCAATAGGCACTTTCCCAAATGTAACGGAGTGCATTGAGCTCCCATTTGAGCACCTCACGCCAGCCCATTTGGTAATTGATTTGGTGTATAATCCGGCAGAGACCCAACTGATGAAACGCGCTAAAAAACAAGGTGCTGCAGTCATGAACGGTTTGTCCATGTTGCAGCACCAAGCTTTAAAGAGTTACGAAATCTGGAAGCGTTAAGCTTCAGGATTTTGCTGATTGAGGTTTTACCAGTCAATCTTTCTAGATAAATACATCACTAGGCCTAGTAAGATGAACACCCCAATACTGCCAATTAAAAGAAAGGCGATCAAGACAATACCGCCAATTTTAAAGTAAAGATTGTTTATGATTTTAGACATGGTCGTGTTTTTTTGCTACAAACGTAAAGGGTGGTATTTTATCGGATACGGTTGCAAATCTTCGATTAAATAAGCCCTTCAGCGCCTTTTTACTTGCCGGTAAATATTTATCCGACATTAAGCACTTAACTACCGATTAATAGCTGCCTCTCAATAGAACTTTGGTGCTCACCAATTAAATTTTTAGTTATGAATGCTTTTAAAAACAAAGTGAGCCTCATGGGGCGTTTGGGTGGCCAGCCAGAGTTGGTCAAATTTGATTCAGGGCGTTTACTTGCCCGCTTTTCTTTGGCTACCCATGAAAACTTCAAAGACAAAAACGGCGAGTGGCATGATTTTACACAGTGGCATACCATCAATGCTTGGGGCAAAATTGCCGAAAAAGTGGGCGAGAAACTCGAAAAAGGCATGGAAGTAGTCGTCGAGGGCAAGTTGGTCAACCAACAATACGAAAACAAAGCCGGCGAAAAACGTTTTGCCACCATCATTGAGCTCTATGATTTCATTATGGTTCAGCCCAAAAAAACAAATCATGAAGCAGCAAGCAGCGAAATCGCAGCCTGAGTTGCCTCGCATGTCTGCCAACCCAAATCTTCACATGAACCACGTCAACCTCATCGGCTACATGACTGCCGAGGCACGCCATGTAAAACTCGAGGACGGCAAACAGCTCATGCGTTTTACGTTGGCTACCAAAGAAAACTACCTCGATGCCGACGGCATCATGCGCCAGCGCAGCCAATGGCACCTGCTCACCGCTTGGGGCCGCTGGGCCAAGGTAGTCGAAGAATTTGGCGCCAAAGGTGTGCATCTCGCCATCGAAGGCAAACTCGTCGGGCGCTTCTACCGCTTCGGCGGCCAGCGCCGCTTTGTCACGGAAGTCGAAATCAACGACCTCGTTGTATTGCCCTAAACAGCACCCACCAACCAAACGATCTAATAGGCGGCCGCAGGCCGCCTTTTGTGTAATTAAATTCTAACCTTTTTCATTTACCGAACATGACAATCATGCGTGCTTTTGTAATGATGCGTCAATGGGCCATGACCTATCAGGAACTTTCGGATAAACTATCAGATCTTGAAAAACTTCACAACCAAAAGTTCAATGATATCGACCAGGTCTTGAACTACCTCATCCAGAAAGACCAAAAATCAATACAACAACCCAATCGAAAAGAAATTGGATTTAAAAAATAACCTTATGAACATTAATGCCCATCTAGCGCACTTCAAGCATTATTTGATATCCCAACGCTATAGTCCTAACACCATCAAAACCTACACGGACGCCTTAGCGGTATTTTTTCAATTTCATAATAACCAGGATCCAAAACAACTGGGAATTGCTGATATTACGCACTTCAATACGGGTTACATCCTCAAAAAGAATCTATCGGCGAGTTATCAGAACCAGGTGATCAATGCCATCAAGTTATTTTATCGAAACCGGTTTAATCGGGTCATGAACCTCGATAACATACAACGACCACGAAGGGAAAAGCGCCTACCAAATGTGTTAAGTAAGCAGGAAATCAAGGCGATACTTGAGGCTCCCACGAACCTAAAACACCGTGCCATGTTGAGCTTAATATACGCTTGCGGATTGCGAAGAAGTGAATTATTGAATTTAACCTTGAAGGATGTGCTCTCGGAACGAAACTTATTGTTTATTCGACAATCCAAGGGTAAAAAAGACCGCGTGATCCCGATCAGTGATAAAATCATTGAAATGCTACGAACCTATTATAAAGCCTACAAACCGAAAACATGGTTGTTTGAAGGGCAAATGACCAACACAAAATACAGTGAAATGAGTTTGGCCAAAGTATTAAAACAAGCCTTACAAAAAGCGGGCAATCAAAAACCTGTTAGTTTGCATTGGTTAAGGCACAGTTATGCCACCCATCTTTTGGAAAGCGGAACCGATTTGCGTTACATTCAAGAACTTCTGGGTCATTCAAGTTCTAGGACCACCGAGATTTATACCCACGTAAGCACCAAAAACCTAAAACAAATCCGTTCCCCATTCGATGATTTGTAAGATTTATTCTAAATTTATATGTACACTAAAAGTAATACTATTACAGCAGAGGGTGTTTGCTTGATAAACTTTTGGTAATGTTATAAGTAAGTTAT
>VHBC01000030.1 GCA_016872115.1 Sphingomonadales bacterium
CACAAACCTATACCTTCAACTACCAAGTGAGCAATGGCTGTGCGGTGGACCAAGCCACGGCAACGGTTGTGGTATACGCTGCACCAAGTGCTGGTCAAGATGGCAGCATCACTGTTTGCCTCAATGAGCCGTTTGATTTATTGATGGGTCTTGGAGGCAACGTAGACTTAGACGGAACTTGGTATAATCCAAGCAATCAAGCTATGCCGTCGAGCGTAGACACTTCAAGTAATTTGGCTGGCCAGTACAACTACGACTACATCGTGACAAGTTCAATTTGTCCGAATGATTCTGCCAATGTGATTGTCATTGTTGATGGGTCTTGTGATTACACAGCTTTGGTGGCTGAGCTCAATGCGCAATGGGAGGTTTATCCGAATCCAACGAGCAACGTACTTACAGTAGCTAATAATTCAGGATTGTATCTTTCTAACTTGGAAATTTTAGACATCAATGGCAAGCTTATATTAGGAACTCAGTTGAAAAGCCAACTCCAAAATGACATTGATGTGTCTCAATTACAAACAGGGATGTATATTATCAAGTTGAAATTAGCTGATCAAACCTTGACCAAACGATTTATTAAACAATAGGTCATTTATAAATAATTTGTTGTTCATAAGGGGGCTTTTGCCCCCTTTTTTGTTCGATAAAAAATCTTATATTTGAGATGTCTAAAACTATAAATTCTTAACTATGAAGAGAAAACTTTACCTCAAACTGTTCTTTCTCGTATTTTCAGCACTCGGCTCTAGTGTTTTTGCACAGTATTGTACACCTACTTTTTCAAGTGGTTGTTCGGTCGGGGACCAAATCCTGAATTTCAACACCACCGGCGGTGTAAGTAACATCACCAACAACAACTCAGGTTGTAGTCCTGGTTACTACCAATACTTTGCTGGTCAAGCAGTTTCGCAAATCCAAGGTCAAAATGTGACGCTTAATATGCAAGCTGGTCCAACATGGGGTCAAGGCTTCAAAGTATGGGTTGACTGGAATAACAATTTTTCTTTTGCAGATGCGGGTGAGTTGGTCTATACATCTCCTGGCTCAGGGGTTGCTTTGAATAGCGCTGTTGTTACGGTGCCTTTCTCCGCAAACACAGGCACGCTGCGCATGCGCGTATTATGCAACTATGCTGGAGTTCCAACCACAAACGACGGTTGTCCGGTGAATCAATTCTACGGCGAATGCGAAGATTATGATTTTATTGTTTTAGCAGCGACAAGCTGTTCGGGAATGCCAACCGCAGGAACAGCTGTTTCTTCGGCGACTGCAATTTGTCCAAGCGTGAATTATACACTTTCACTTTCAGGAGCAACACTCGCTGCTGGTCTTACTTATCAGTGGCAGTCTGCCCCAAGTGCAACAGGCCCTTGGACAAACATTCCAACAGGCACAACGCCAAGTTTCATTACCTCCCAGACAGTCAATACATGGTATCAATGTATCGTGACCTGCTCAGGCCAAAGCGCTACATCTTCAGTGGTAGGCGTAACTACCAATTCTTTCTTGGCTTGTTACTGTACAAGCACAGCCACATCTACTTTTGACGAAGAAATTTTAAATGTCACTTTAAACACCCTCAATAACTCTTCTACTTGCGGCGTTGCTGCACCAGGTCCTGGTTCAAGCGCAGGTTTGTATTCTAACTTTACTACGCTCACACCAACTATTCTTTCTCCGGGGGTAGTTTATCCTTTATCAGTAGAAATTGGAACTTGCAACGGCAGCTATACGAACTGTACTAAAGTTTGGATTGACTTCAACCAAAACGGTTTATTTACAGATCCAGGAGAAAATGTTTACACTTCTGCAGCTGCAGTTGTTGGGCCGCATTTTGAACTCGGTAATATCACCATTCCTACTGGCGCAATTTCAGGTAACACCTTAATGCGCGTTGTGAATGTTGAAACCTGGGATCCTGTCAACATTAACCCATGCGGAACCTATGCTTGGGGTGAAACCGAAGATTACTTGGTTAATATTTCTGCGCCACCAACTTGTCCGCAGCCTACTAACTTCTCTTTGATTCAAGCCAACAACAGTAGCGCTCAATTAGAATGGACAGCAGGTGGCTCGGAAACACAATGGCAAATCGAATATGGCCCACAAGGATTTACGCCAGGTACCGGAACAAACGTAATCGTAACGACCAACCCTTACACCATTACAGGTTTAACTACCAATTCTTTCTATACGGCCTATATCCAAGGTATTTGCAGTCCTGGTGACACCTCTTACATGACGCCGCCAGTTTCTTGGAATACCTACAACCAAGGCCAGTTTGTAGATTGGGACAACGCTTGCCCAACAAATGGCTTTGTTGACATCTCTGGTTTTGCTACCAATGCCAACCTCATGGATGATGCCGAAGTAGGGGTCACTATGCCGTTTACTTTTCTTTATCAAGGCGCTTTGGTCAACACCATGACCATCGGCGACAACGGGGGTGTTGTTTTAGGAACAACCACGGGTCAGGTTGGTTACGCCATGCCAGGCGGTGGTAACGGATTGTATCCATACATTCAAGACCTCTGGACAGGAGCAAATGCTGGTCAGGCCGTTTATTACGGCCAAGTTGGTAATGCACCAACTGCCAAATATATTGTCCAATGGACAAACGTTCCGCACTACGGTTTCCCTGGGTCTACCAATGGCGCAACCTTTCAATTGGTAATTGATCAAGCTACCAATGAAATTTACTACGTATACGACGACGTAGAAATGGGGAACCCAGCTTGGGACAACGGTGCCGATGCAGAAATTGGTTTGCGTGGGCCGAACAACGTGAACGTTTCAATGAACAGCACTGCTTATTTACAAGACAACAGTTGCGTTCACTTCTACTACACGAACTGTCCGAAACCCACAAACTTTGCAACAAGCTATGTTGCGCCTGATGAAGCAATGCTCACCTGGAATGCAGGTGCGGCGGCAGAAACGAACTGGACCATCATCTACGGACCAGCTGGTTTCAATCCAACAACCGGAGGCACCACTACTACATCAACCACAAATAGCGTCATTCTAACAGGCCTTTCTCAATTGACTGAGTACGATGTATACATTTATGCAGATTGTGCTGTTGGCCTTCAAAGTTTAGGCCTAGAAGGGAACTTTACCACACCTCCTTTCTGTGCCAACCCGACCAACCTATTTGCAAGTACGGCAGTAGACAGCCTTATGTCTTCATGGTCTTGGACGCAGTATTCTGCACAATACCCTTCAACAAGCTTTAACTTACAAATGGTATTACCGGGCGCGCCTTTATATTCAGGCACTATTTATAACCTTGATAACAACACCACAGATACCACTTACGATAACGAATTCATGGCGGGTCAGACTTTTGACATCTATGTTCAGGCGGTTTGTGGTCAAGATACTTCATTCTATGTGGGCCCATTCAATGTAGTCATGCCGCTCACCAATGACACCATTTGTGGCGCACAATTAATCCCAGTAAATGGCCAAATGTATCTGTTCAACAATACAGGCGCTACTTTTGACGCAGCCGAATTTGCCATAGTGCCACCTGCAACAGGAGCACAAACCACAACAGGTTGGGCCAACCAAAACTTGGAAATGACCACCTGGTTCAAGTTTATTGCCCCGCCGTCTGGTGCTGTGCGCATCAATTGTACAGGTGTTGCTTATAACGGTCAAATGGCTGTGTATAGCTCATCGAATTGTAACAATATTGCTGGTTTCCAAATGATGGCTGCCAACGACGACGACCTCGATGGCCTGAACCAAGCGCCAAACTTTACCGTTTGTGGCATGACGCCAGGTACGGTATATTACATGATGCATGACGCATTCGACTTCACGGCAGGTAACTATACAATTCAATTATATGAAATCGATCTTGATGCTGGCGTTGAGGGCGAATTACTTGAAGTTTGCTACGGTGACACCGTCAATCTTTTCTTGGGCATAGCCAACTATCAATTAGAAGGAACTTGGTCTGAAACAACACCAACTCTTGGATTGAATGATAACTTATTCAACACCAATGGGCTGGCTTCCACCATGTATGAGTTCACATACACGGTACAAGACGGTTGTGCTTCCGATGCATCCAATGCTTACGTTCAGATTTATTCTGCACCAAACCCAGGTGTGGGTGGCACTCTCAACGTTTGTTTGAACGAGCCATTCAACTTAGTTTCAGCTATCAGTGGCTTGGTTGATCTAGATGGCGTTTGGTATGAAAACGCAGCGGGTCAGAACTTGCCAGGTTCTGTTGATACCTCCGGAACAACTGGCGGCAACTATACATATACCTACACTGCAAGCAATGGCGTTTGCCCTGATGAAACCACAACAGTAACTGTTGTTGTAGATGGGGGCTGTGACTTTACAGCAGGCATAGAAGACCTTTCATCCTCGTTTGAAATGGTGCCAAACCCGACAAACGGATTGGTGTCTATTTCTTGGACAAATGCTTCAAATGCAGCTATTTTATTGACGGATTTAAATGGCAAAGTACTTCAAAGTAATTTAGCCGCTGGTCAGAACACCACGCTTGACTTAAGCAACTATACACCAGGCGTTTATTTAGTAACCCTACGATTCGGTGAGCAAGTTCTTACTGAGCGCATCATCAAACAATAATTAAGGCTTAAAAGCAATCCTATGAAAACAAAAATTCAATCATTAATCGCGGCTTTGTTGCTTCTAGTTGGGGCGTCATACAGCCAATGTCTGATGACAAGCCCATACGGCACCGCAACTGCACCAACTTCCGGGAGTATCAACATCTCAACTTGTTCATTTTTTGGAGAGTATTCTACCATCAATGCTGTTCAAGCGGCAACAACCTACATTTGTTCAGTTGCTGGAACGGGGTATGTCACTATTACCCAAGGTTCACCAACGGGCCCGATCATTGCATTCGGTGTTGGCCCGCTTACTTGGAGCTCAACAGTAGCTGGCACTTACTACGCGCACTGGGCAATTGATGCCGCTTGCGGAACTTCATTTGCATGCCAGGTATCTACTGTTGCATATGTTGGCCCAGCTTCTGCTTGTACAAACCCTGTTGTTGCCGGCGCAGCACAGTCGAGCCCAGCGCTTGCTTGTCCTGGTCAAAATTTCAACCTTTCGCTCAATGGTGCTTCATTGGGTTCTGGGCTTACTTATCAATGGCAAAGTTCGGCTACCTCTGGCGGCCCATGGACCAATATTGCAGGCGCCACAAACGGAAGCTACGCAACAACGCAGGCAGCCAATACTTACTATCGCTGCGAGGTCATTTGTAGTGGTGGAACGCCTGCATATTCTGCTGAAGTGTATGTGGCTATGAACTCATTCATGAATTGCTATTGTAATTCTGCTGCTTCCGTTGCTATTTATGACGAAGAAATCTATAATGTTACCGTAAATGGCGGCTCAACAGACCCGCTATATGCCAACGCCAATGGTTGTGCAACTGCAGCGCCTGGTCCGGGTTCAATTTTAGGTGGCTATTCTAGCTTCACAACTATTGCCCCAATTACGACTGTAACTACCGGCCAAACGGTAGCATTCTCTGTAGTTCAAGATGAGTGTGATGGCGCACCATATTACGGAAACGGCATCGGTATTTGGATTGATTTCGACCAAAACGGAACCTTTGACAACGTAACTGAATTGGTCTACATGGATCAGGCCACAGCAGTTGGCCCACGTACAGTTAACGGATCTATTACCATTCCGCCAACAGCTATGACGGGAAATACCGTTATGCGCGTTGTTTGCGCTGAGGGTTATTCTGCAACATCTTGGACGCCACTCACACCTTGTTTGGCTTATGGCTACGGCGAAACCGAAGACCACCTCATTAACATTATTGCGGCAAATCCTTGTTCTGGAACTCCCGATGCAGGTAATGCATTGGCATCTGCTACCACAGTTTGTCCAACAACACCAGTGAATCTTTCATTAGGAAATGCTACAAATGCGTCAGGCATCACTTTTCAATGGTTGAGTGCAGCAAGTGCTTCAGGCCCATGGACGGCAATTACTGGCGCGAACAACTCAACGTACAGCGCAACAGTTGTCGCCGATACTTACTTTGCATGTATTTTAACTTGTACGGCCGCTGCTGCCGCTGATACATCAGCTCCTGTTCAGGTTTTGTCTACTCCGTTTTATCAGTGTTATTGCAATACGGTAAATGCTGGTGGTTTAGGTTCCTTAATGAATGACGTAGCTTTCTCTTTTGGAGGCACCAATTTCTGGAACAACAATACCTCAGCAAGCAACCCAACGGCGAGCCCTTATTACAGTGCCTTTACAACCGGGCCAGCCGTAATTCAAGGAATGGAGTACGGCATAGGCGTTACGATCGATCCGCCAATGGTTTACACTGGCGCTATTGTATCTGTTTGGATTGACTACGACCACAGCGGTTCATATGAGCCTACCGAGTGGACACAAGTTGGCACCAACATTCCAGGTAACACAACCGGCACTGTAAACGTTACCATTCCAATGACGGCACTAACCGGCAACACGGGAATGCGCGTGCGTTCACGTGGTGCATTCAACCAAAATGGTGCAGGTGATGCTTGTACCAATATGGGTTCTGGAGAAACCGAAGACTATGTCATCAACATTTTACCAGCACCAGACTGTGCCAACCCAACGAATATCACGGCAAGTTCAGGTGTTGATAGCATCATGACTTCTTGGAACTGGTCTCAGACTTTATTGCCAATTACAGGCTACAACTATCAGTTGGTAGAGGCAGGTATGCCTTTCTCAACTGGCACAACTTATACTATCGATGCCAACACAAATGATACCTTAGTTGATCCTGCCTTTATTGCAGGTCAATCATTTGAGGTTTATCTTCAGGCGGTGTGTGGTCAAGACACCTCCTATTTTATTGGTCCAGTACCAGTTGTACTTCCAATGACAAATGACATCATGTGCGACGCGGCTGAAATCCCGGTAGATGGCCATGCTTATATTTTCAATAACACCGGTGCTACTGTAGACCCTTCTGAAGTTGCCATTGTACCGCCAGCAACGGGTGCTCAAACCACTACAGGTTGGGCAAACCAAAACTTAAACCTCACTACTTGGTTTACATTTGTGGCACCTGCATCAGGAAATGTTCGTATTAACTCAACTGCCTTGAACTATAATGGTCAAATTGCAGTTTATGCTGCTACTGATTGTTCAATTTTGAGTTCAATTACCATGGAGGCAGCCAATGACGACGACCTCGACGGCGCCAATGCTGCACCAAACTTCACCATTTGTGGTTTGAATCCAGGTGACACTTACTATATCCTCAATGATGCCTTTAACAACACCGCCGGCAACTACGCTATTGCAATTTCTGAAATTGACTTAAACGCTGGGGTAGAAGGTGAGGTAATTGAAGTATGTTACGGCGACACAGTTAACCTTTTCAACGCAATTGCCAACTACCAATTGGGCGGAACCTGGTCTCAGACTATTCCAACGCTTGGTCTACAAGGATCAAACTTTGTTACAACTGGTTTGGCTACGGTTATGTTTGAATTTACCTATGAATTAGTAGATGGCTGTGCCTCAGACGACGTTAACGCTTATGTAGATGTATTCCCAGCGTCAAGCGCAGGTGAAAACGGAACATTCACTGTTTGTAAGAACGAGCCATTTAACCTTGTAGCTGGCCTTGGTGGCACTGTAGATATGGGCGGTTATTGGTTAGACCCAAGCAACAATCCTCTATCTGGCAGCATAGACACCGCTTCTAATATTCCAGGAAACTTCAACTATGATTACATCGTGAGCAACGGCGTATGTCCAGCTGATACCGCAACCGTACTTGTTGTAGTCGATGGCAGCTGTGATTTCACCGCAGGTATGGAAACGCTAGAAGGCAGCTTTGCGGTCTATCCAAACCCAAGTTCTGATGTCATCCATATCGAAAACGGACTAGGGCTCACTATCGATCAAATTGAATTACTCGACATGAGCGGAAGAGTGGTTTATACAGCCAACAAAGGGGCATTTAACAACGAATTGGCTGAAGTAAGCCTTTTACACCTCACAACAGGCGTTTACACGCTCAAACTTTCGGCTGGCACGCAAACTTTCACCAATCGCTTGATCAAGCAATAAGAAAAACATAATTTAAATTCAAAAGGCGTGCTTACGGCACGCCTTTTTTAATAATATATCATGCTTAAGCAACCAAAATTTATTTATAACGTATTAACCCAAGGGTAAGTTCACAATTTATTGTTTGAAACTGCATAAATTACTGAAAAGCCCCTTAAAGTTTTCAACTAATTTCGCAGCGTGCAGGTCTATTTTTTGTTAATTACCACAATTTGTATACCTTTGTATATACTGCTATATGAATTGAGTAACTAATTGAAAGGCAGATTGATAAAAAGATTGAACAAATTTCAGCATAAAACCCTGAGGCTGAGCGCATTGCGCTACAGCCAAAATTGTGTTCTGTCCCCAACAAAGACTAATAAAAAGTAAATACCATGAGTACTGATTCGAATCGAATGGCAAACAACTTTACAACAGCAACGTCTAACAACGTATTTGTTTCACCTTCTCATGAACAATTTATACCGAAACGTATGAAAAAAGCAAATCTATTTGTGAAAACCTTAGGAGTATTGGCTATTATTTTGGCTTCTAGTATTAACTCTTATGTAAACTCTCAGACTGTTGAAGCTACGCCAACCTCCCTGTCGGCATTCGCATCTTGCTTTGGAACTGCTTCTTCATCACAAACAACCTCGGTTTCTGGTACTGGCTTATCAGCAGATATGGTATTGACTGCGCCGACAGGTTATGAAATCTCATTGAGTTCGGGCTCGGGTTATGCAAGTACGCTAACCTTAACACAGTCAGGCGGTACAGTTGCAGCTACAACTATTTATGTTCGTTTGTCTGCTTCAGCAGCTGCGGGTGCTGCCAATGGTGACTTGACCATAACTTCTACTGGTGCAACTACACAAAACGTTGCTTTGACTGGTACTGTAAGTGCTTTGCCAACAATAAGTGGAGTAAGTACCGTTAATGTTGGAAGTACAATAACACTTACTGGATCTGCAACTGCACATCCAACAACTCCTTGGTCAAGTTCTAATACGGCAATTGCTACCGTTTCTAGTTCTGGTGTCGTGACAGGTGTTGCTGGCGGGCAAGTAGTAATAACCTATATGAACAATGCTGGATGTACAGTTACACAAACTATAATTGTACCATCTGCGGTTGTATACGCCAACAGCGCATCTGGAAGTGATGTTACTGGAAGTGGAACGCAGGCTAGTCCGGTACAAAGCTTCCACAAGGCATATCAAATTGTTCAGGCGGGTGGCACAATAAATCTTTCTGGCACCTTCGATTGGACAAATGCAAATGAATCAGGTGACGCGGTTACAAGTGGTTACACAATAAATAAGAGTGTGACTATTACTGGTGAAGGTTCTGATCAAACATTTATTCAGGCAGCCTCAACCGCAAATTCAGCAAACCGAAGAATTTTTACAATTACAAGCGGGACAGTTCAGTTTAATAATTTGACTTTGCGATATGGTAAAATTTCTGGAGACGGAGGGGCGATATATTCCTCAGGTTTAGTTTCGATGAATCATTGTCGAATTACGGAAAACATTGCAGGTGCAGGCGGTGGAGTTAGGCACACGGCTGTAAATACCTTCACTGCGAATGGATGTACGTTTGATGCCAATGAAGCTGGTTCCGGCGGTGCATTTGCCAATGGTGAAGTTACTGATCAGAATAAACGATTTGATTTTATAAATTGTACGTTTTTTAACAACTCTCAAACTTCGACTGTTGGAACGGTCGGTGGTGGCGCAATTTGGGTTATTGATGGTACTAATTCTACAATAACAAATTGTACATTCTCGAATAATAATTTGGCAGTCGGAAATGGTAATGGAGCTTCAATTCTAGTGCGTTATGGTAGTGTTAGAATCAAAAACAGTATTTTTGTTAACGGAAAACAAGGTGGTTCTAATTTAGGCTCATTGGAGGCAGAAATTGACTTTGCTGGTGGTTCCGCTACTGATGATGGTTTTAATATTTTCGGAAAACAATATGCTAATTTATCATCTCCAAAGACATCTTCTTATTATGATTCATATGCTTCCTCTTCGGCGGCAGATGGAATTTTCACTAAATACAATAGCTCCCCAGCTCAAAACTGTAACCTTACAATCAGTTCTACACTTGCAGTTACCCCTAATACTAACGGAACTTATACATTAGCAACTTCCGGGGTAAGTCAAAACAGCGGTTCAACGGTTGCTAATAACGGTGTGTCTATACCAACTGTTGACCAAAGAGGAGTTTCAAGAATTAACTTAACTGATATTGGAAGCTATGAATCAAGTACTACAGCTCCTGTGGTAACTGTATCAGCTACATCATTAAATGCTTTCTCTACGTGTCAAGGTGCTCCTTCAACAGAAGAGAGCTTTACTGTATCAGGAACTGATTTAACTGCAAACATTACGATTACTGCACCAACTGGTTATGAGATATCAACGACATCTGGATCCGGATTTACGACTTCATTAACATTAACTCAAAATGCAGGTGTAGTTAATACAACTACAATTTATGTGCGTTTGGCAGGAACTTCAGCTGGTTCACCAGCAGGAAATGTTACTGTAGGCTGTCTTTGTGCGGGCACACAAGACGTAGCTGTAACAGGAACTGTAAATGCTTGCTCTACAGTTGCATATACAGGTACAGTTAACGCATTTTCTGCATGTTTAGGATCTGCTTCAACTGCTCAAACTATTTCAGTATCAGGGTCAGGATTAACCACTGATATTACAGTAACTGCTCCAACCGGTTTCGAAGTTTCAACTGATGGAACTACATATTCTTCAACACTTACCTTAACTCAAACTAGTGGTTCAGTTGCTGCTACTACTGTTTATATTCGTTCTACTTCTTCTGCATCTATAGGTGCGTTGAGTGGCAATGTAACTTTAGTATCAACAGGAGCAACTACTCAAAACGTGGCGTTGACAGGAACTGTTGATGCATATCCGAATTTAATTATTACAGATCCAGCATCTCAGTGTACTGTAGGCGGAACTGTAGATATAACAGCAGCTAGTGTAACATCTAGTTCAACTGGAGGTACTATCACAACACTTTCTTACTATACGAACAGTGCCGCAACAACTGTATTGAATTCTCCTTCAGCTGTTGCAACAACTGGTACTTATTATATTGTAGGATCAACTGCTGCAGGATGTAAAGATACAGCTGCGGTAAACGTCAGCATTAATACGGGATCGATTACAAGTGTGGTTCTTGCAGTTGATGATCAACCTTGTGGTAACACTGCAACGGGTTCTGCTACAGTAACTATAACGGGCGGCGTAACACCGTATACTTATTCTTGGACAAAAGGTGGTGCTTCCTTTACTGCTTTGCCTGCAAATGCTCCTACAAACCTTACTGGTGGTTCAGGAACTGCTAACCAATACATTGTAACCGTAACAGATGCTTGTTCAAATACATTGGCATCAAATGCAATAAATCTAGCGAATACTGCTTCACTCACTTTAACAAACGTTTCACAAACTGCAACAATTACTTGTAATGGAGCGTCAACAGGAGCAATTACCGGAACTATCACTGGTGGAGGTACTGCAGCTCGTGTCTTGACGGTTACGAACACAACAACCAATCAAGCCTACTCTTCTCAAACACCTATTAGCGGTTCTGCTGCTGCAGGTTATGTATACACAGTATCAAACTTACCTGCTGGAACCTATACTGTAGTTGCTTCTAGTACGGTGTCAAGTTGTACGGCAAGTGCTTCAAACGTTGTAATTAGCCAGCCAAATGCACTAGCTGTTTCTTTGTCCGGAACAGCAGCTTTGTGTTCGGGTGTTACAACGGGTTCTGTTGATGCAACTGCTTCAAATGGCACAGCGCCATATTCTTATTCTTGGACTGCATCAAACGGAGGAAGTGTTACAGGGCAATCTACAAATGAAGATTTAGCGAATGTTTTACCAGGCACCTACTCTGTAGTAGTGAGTGATGCTTGTACATCGACAACCGGTCAAACCGCAACCGCTACATTTACGATTGCTACAAATAACGTAACGGCTGGAACAGTAGCTGCAAGTCAGACAATTTGCTCTGGAGGTGATCCTGTAGCATTTACCGAGGGAACTGCAGCGACAGGTACTGGAACACTTTCATACCAATGGCAGTCATCTACAGATAACAGTACATTTACTAATATTTCTGGGGCAACTTCTACAACTTATGATGTGCCGAGTGGTTTAACGACAACGACTTATTATCGACGTGTTGCAACAAGTACATTAAGTGGTTCACCTTGTTCGGCTAACTCAAATGTAATCACGATAACGGTTGTAGCAGATCCTAATATCACTACTCAACCAACTGCTATTACCGAATGTATTGGTGGAACAACGGCATTAAGTGTTGTAGCTGCTGGCGGTACACCTTCTTTGACTTACCAGTGGTATTCAAATGCTTCCAATTCTAATACAGGTGGTACAATAATCAATGGTGCTACTTCAG
>VHBC01000031.1 GCA_016872115.1 Sphingomonadales bacterium
TTGCACCTGTAATGTTGGTCCATGGGCCAGTAGCACTCGGTGCACTCTGCCATTGGTAAGTTACACCTGTACCAGCCGTAACGTTTTGAAGCGTGAGTGTTGTGGTTTGACCTGCAAAAACAGAGTTTGGACTTGCAATGGTGTTACCTGGAGTGGGGGTACCCGCACAAGGAGGAGGAAGCGTAATAGTAACACAGTAATCCTCCGATTCACCGTAGTAGTTCAAAAAGTGGGCATAATTGTAAGTACCTGGCGTACCGTAGTTGATATTGACTACGCGCATACGCGTTGTGCCCACAGGGGCCGTTGGGGCTACCACAAACGAACCGTTGAGTGTTTGGTTACCGCCTGCGTTGGTCGGCTGCCAGTACACTAGCTCACCTGCATCTAGGAAATCACCGTCGGCGTTGTAGTCGATATAAATTTGGAAGAAATTAGGTCCTGGGCCAAACACACAACCTGTAGAGGTCAAGGAGAAGGTCGCCAATTGACCTTGTTGAAGGTTTACCGAACCAACGGATGTGGTGTAGTTAGCGTATAGGTTTAATGCCGAACCTGGACCTGGTGCTACAGTAGCACAGGTTGAAGTATTGTTGATACCACCAATTGTCACATTGGTGATGTCGTTGTAATAGTTGTAAACCGGTGCATTGATCGGGTAAGGAGCACACTGGCAGCTACCTCCTGAAGCCGTATAAGAAACTGCATTGGACTGTGAGGAAGTGGCGCTAAATAAACACGTGGTATTTAATCGATAAAAAGTATTAGTGGCTGTTGAAGTTGTAAGTGTTGTAGAGGTTGCACCCGCTACGTTGGTCCAAGGACCGGTTGCCGTAGGGGCAGATTGCCACTGATAGGAAATACCTGTACCGAACGTAAAATTGGTCGCAGATAAGATAAAGCTTGCATTCGGACAACCACTGGCAGTAGAAATTGCCGCTACACCATTGTTCGGAGCGCCACTACAGTTTACTGCGGCCGCTACTTGCACACAATAATCTTCGGTTTCCCCCCAAGTGTAGGTACCTGTAGGACCAGGCACTGTTCCTTCGGTGGCAATAACGCGCATTCTTACTGTGCCGACGGTCGCACCAGCAGGAATAGTAACGGTTCCTGAATTCACACCATTAATCGCAGCAATATTAACTGGGTTTTCACCTGCGTCCGCAAAGGAACCATTTAAGTTCCAGTCAAAATAAATACGAAGGTTGACACCATACCATCCACCACATGTACCAACATTAACACTCCAGTTGATGGTTTGCCCCGGATTGACAACCGGTGCGCTCACAACGCCTGCATAATTCGAATACAACGAGGCAACTGAACCGGCACCTGCAGCTAATGTTCCGCAGGCTGATGTGTTGTTGAGTGTACCGAAAGTTACGTTGAAAATTTCTTCGTCGAAAGTGGAGGTAGCACCTGAGAATGGATAAGCCGATGCGTTGGTGCAAGATACAGGCCCGGTTGGTGCCGCAGAAACTCGGCGCCAACGCACTGTGTGAGAGTTACTGTTGCCAACACAATTGTACTGATTGATAAGCACCCTCACTTGTCCGGTGAAAGTGGCCGTCCATAAAATTTTAGGGCGGAATCCACAAAGGTCATCGCTGTAACATAAATTGGTATTGGATGTATTTTTCAATGTCAACTGCGCATCTGAGGTTGGGCATGTTGCGCCATCAGTCGGACACAATGACCATTCGTATTGATTGCCTGACGTAACGTTATAAGTGTTGTACTCACCACCCCAAGTACCTGCAACCGAGTTAACGAAAGTGGCAGAAGTTGTGGATTGGATTGAACCCCAAGCAGAACCAGTCATGGTACAGCCACCGGGATTACACTGACCTGCTTGAGACCAAGCATTTGTGGCAATACCAAAGGTCATCATGAGGATGCTCAGACCGATAGTTAAAGTATTGAAAAAATTGTAGCGATTTTTCATTGATTTTAGTTTATAGTCTATAATAAAGGGAGAAATTATTGATTTAAATTTTGCAGGATAGAATCCAAAATAGTCTGGTAGTATTCAGCTTCTTCAGGATGCTGACGCAACCATGCATTGATTTGTTCAAACGAAGCTTCTAAAGGCGCAGTTGGAAAATTCGCCGCTAACGCCTGTTGTTTTTTAAGAAAGTTCGACTTTAAAGACGCGAGTTCATTTAATTGATTTGTGGTTTCGGCAAATGCGATAATTCGTTGCTGATAGTTGTGGATTTTGTGCGCCAGCACGATTGGATCTTGGTTGCTTTCCTCTAGACTGGTTTCTTGCGAAACAGACCAACCTGAATTAGAAACAGTTTGTGCAGAAACATTTCCACTCAAAGCAATACAAAACAAGGAAAATACACTTAAAAGTGCTTTTTGAAATTTCACCATACTACTATTTGTTTTTGACATTTAAATCAATTTACAATTTTAGTGGAAACTTTGGAAAGAGTCCACTTCTAGAAGCCTAAATTTATTCACAAACTTTTGCAATCTTCTCAAAGTTGAGCAAGCAACCTTATTCAATGAATATTAATGATATTGTAATGAATATTTTACATCTCTTATCGAATATCACCCGTTAAACCACTCTCAATTAAATCGTTATTTTTGTTGATAACTATGAAGCGCATTGGCTTACTCTCAGACACCCACGGTTTTTTAGACCCAAAAATATGGAAATACTTTGCCGATGTAGACGAAATCTGGCATGCTGGTGACATCGGAGATATGGCCACCCTAGAAGCGCTGGAAAAATGGAAACCTCTTAGGGTTGTTTATGGCAATATTGATGACCACAACATCAGAGCGGCCAGTAAAAAAATCCTGAGGTTCAAGATAGAAGAAGTCGAGGTGCTCATGATGCACATTGCTGGAAAACCGGGCAAATATGCCAAACCTGCACTTGAAGAACTACAATTGAACGGAACTCCTCAATTATTCGTTTGCGGGCACTCACATATTGCACTCACACAATTCGATCAGCGTTTTAATATGCTTTGGCTCAATCCTGGCGCGTGTGGATATAAGGGTTTTCATCAAGTCAAAACCATCTTTAGATTTCAAATTACCGGTGCCCTAATTCACAATTTGGAGTGCATTCAACTCGGACCCAGGGTCAGTAAAATCGCGGACGAAAACCTGTAAATATTTGTTTTTCAGTAAATTTTCGGATATTTAGTCTTGGAATTGACCTTAATTTCGTTTCAAAATTCCGAAAAATGAAACACCTCCTACACCTATTTACCTGTACTTTTCCTTTGCTGCTCAACGCACAAATCTGCAACATCGATTATACCCAAACCCAGGTTGGTATTTATCCAGATACGCTTCCTAGCGGTACAGTCGGCTTGTCTTACAACCAAGATATTACTTTTGTAATGCCCACTGACACCCTGGGCTATGACTTCACGAATTTCCACATTCTGAGTGTTGCATTGCCAGTTGGCCTTAATTGGACTTGCAATAATAACTTGAATAATTGTGATTACAACCCCCAAATTTCACAGCACGGTTGTGTCAACGTGAGTGGCACTCCCCTACTCGCGGGCTCCTACACCATTGATGTAACCGTACTGGCCGATCTCACGATCCTTTCTGGCTATCCTTTCGTTTTTCAAATTCATATGGATATCCTGCCCTCCACCGCAAGCATTTCTAACAATGGCTACACTATAACAGGTGCACCAAGTTGTTCGCCTGCCTTAGTAAGCTTTACCAACAACAATCCCGGCCTTGCACAATACGCATGGAATTTTGGAAACGGCAATGTTTCGTATGCCGAAAACCCAAGCCCACAATATTATGCAAACCCAGGTACCTATGTGGTTTCATACACTGCTTTCGCCAATTTAGATACTACCCATATTTATACGCTTACCAATTTATATATCTCGAGCATGAGCAATTTTGGTGGTGGTTTTCCTTCCTACGAAAATGCCGATGCTTATTTTAAACTCTTTGAAAACGGCCAACTTTTTTATCAGTCGACAATTATTGGGGATCAAAACCCACCTGTGCAGTGGTCACTCAATTTAAACCTTAACCCAAACAACACTTATGTATTTGAAATTTGGGAAGCAGATGACAGCTATGGCGAGCCCTATTTTGGCGCCGACGACTACATGGGTAGCCATAACCTCAATTTGAATGGCTGCAATGGCTGCGGGGCTGGTACCTCCAATTTCAACTATAGTATCAACCATCAAGTTATTTTACCAACACCACAAGTTCTGGCTTCTGATACCATTTTTGTTTACGGTCTTCCGGTGGCGCCGGTAATCACCTATGACTCCTTGAGTCATACGCTTAGTTCTCCAGACCTTGGGCTTTCTTACCAATGGTATTTCAATGGTTCCCCTCTTGCCGGAGCCACAACAGCCACACATGTTGTTTACCAAAGTGGCTCATACTATTTAGTGGCTATCAATCCTAGTGGCTGCGTAGCTTTTTCAGATACACTCCTCGCTATTTATTGCAGCCCGTTTATTCAGCCCCAGCTGAATGTCGCCAACAACATACTCAGCGTCAGCAATATTCCACAAGATGCACAAATCAATTGGTACCTGAACAACACACTCGTCCCCAATCAAAACAACAATACCCTAGGCGTGAGCCAAAATGGCAATTACCAATGTCAAATTACTGACGCTTTCGGTTGTCAGTACCAAAGTAACTTGCTCTTAATTGACGTTGGTCTGCAATCCGTCCTTTTAAACGCTCCGAAAGTTTATCCGAACCCTACCCATGGACTAGTAGAAGTTCAACTTGATCCACAATGGCTTGGTGCTCATTATATACTCTCGGACCTTCAAGGTCAAATGATTGCGCAAAATGTTCTAATTAACACCGAAAATCAAATCGATATTCGGCATTTAGCAAATGGCGTATACCTACTCAATATTGAGAATGAGCAACATGAATACCGTTTGCGTATCATCAAAAATTAACACCCACTTAGCAAACACCAATGTTTGGTCGTTGCTATTCTAGTTAGTCATTTGTATCGATATCGGCCATTTTAACCAATTTTTTGAATTGTATTTTTGCTTGGATGCGGTCCACGACATAATACATCATTGGCACGACAATAATGGTTAAAAACATGGAGCTCGTGAGCCCACCTATGAGCACCCAAGCAAGGCCATTTTTCCACTCGGCACCTGAACCCGATGCAGTGGCAATAGGAATCATACCAATAACCATTGCAATTGTTGTCATCAAAATTGGGCGCATCCTCTCCCTAACCGATTCCAAAAGCGCAGTATAAGTAGTCATCCCCTTTTCTTTGAGATGATTTGTAAAATCGACAATCAAAATGGCATTTTTGGCCACAAGACCCAGAAGCATCAGCATTCCGAGCATCGTAAAAATACCCATATTGGAAGAAGTTAATGCCAATGCTAAGATAGCACCCACCAAAGAAACAAGAATGGAAAACAAGACCACAAATGGATACACAAAGTTATCGTAGAGCGCAACCATAATCAGATATACGAGTATCACGCCAATTCCCATTGCTGTTCCAAGCGCTCCAAAAGATTCTTTTTGGCGCTTGATTTCACCTCCCCAAGTGAGCCGCACATTTGGATCCATTGGGTGTTTTTTCAAGTATTTTTCGATGTCGGCGGCCACTGTACCAGGTGCTGCCCCAAGCACATAACAACGCAAGGTGGTATTGCCAATACGGTTTTTGCGTTCGAGTATCCCGGCTGCGTTGTCGACTGAAATAGCGGCAAATTCACTGAGGCGCACTTGCTTGCCTTCGTTATTGGTAAACGTCATGTCTTGGATATCTTCGACGTCTTTTCGATTGGCTGCATCGAGCATCACGCGGATATCATATTCGGATCCATCTATATCCAATTGACTGTCGTCATTACCGGAGAGCGCCCCCTGAAGCTGCATACCAACCGCAGCAACATTGACGCCTAACTGACCCATTTTTTCGCGGTCAAGGGCAATTTGAACCTCTGGTGTCACATCTTCAGTACTCAAGTAAGGATCTTTAGCACCTTTAATGGCTTTGATGACATTTTTCAAGCGGCGCGCCTCTTTATGCATCAAGTCTTTATTGTTGCTCGAAATAAAGATCTCGATTGGCGCTTGTTCAGAATCAATGAGACCCATGTTCAGGGCTTTGACCTCTAACCCAGGAAACTCATTTTCAATTTTGGTCCGAATGGCATTCATATACTCAACAGTCGGTATTTCCTTTTGCTTGCCTTTGCGCATCATCACGGTGATTTCTGAACGGTTTTCAGCACCAAAGGCCGCTGCACCAAGACCAGCACTCGGCCCGCCTACATTAGAAAAAACGATATCTACCATCTCTTTTTGGGCGAGTAAAAGCTGTTCGATTTTGAGTGTGGTAAGGTTGTTTTCAGCAAATGTGGCGCTATTTTCGTACTTGAGCTTGAGCATAAATTTGCCCTGATCCCCCTGCGAAACAAATTCCTGACCAACAATGCCTAGACCCATTGTTGCAAAAGAGGCGATGAAAATAACGATGATAATCAAACCCATAGATATTTTATGACGCAGGGCCCACCCTACTATTTTCACGTAAGATTCTGTAAAGACGGTGATGCGGCGCTCAAACCGAAGCAAAACAGCCTGAAATCGTTTTTTTGGATCGAGTTGAACCACTTTGGCAAAACGCGAAGCCAACCAAGGTGTTAAGGTAAAGCATACGAAAAGGGACATCAGCGTTGACATCACTACAACGATGGAAAACTGGTGTAGGATATCGGAGATGGTTCCATCTATGAAAACTACAGGTGAGAACACCACGACGTCCACAAGTGTAATGGCAAGTGCGGTAAAACCAATTTCATTGCGTCCGTCGAGTGCTGCCTGACGACGTTTTTTACCCATCTGCAAATGACGATAGATGTTTTCCAAGACGACAATGGAGTCATCTACCAGAATTCCGATGACCAAAGACATGGCAAGGAGCGTCATGAGGTTGAGTGTGTAACCCAACAAGTACATGGCTACAAAAGTGGAAATTAAAGATGCCGGAATAGAAACCAAAACAATAAATGCATTGCGTATGGTGTGTAGGAACAAAAGCATCACTAAGGCTACTAAAAAGACCGCTAACTCAAGGTCGTGAATAACTGCATCTACAGACTCAATTGTCGGAATCGAAGTATCGGTTGCAATAGTAAAAGACAAACCTTCTTTATTGTACTTTTCTTCGAGCTCTTTGAATTTATCTTTGGTCAAGTTGGCAACATCTACCGCATTGGCGTCAGATTGTTTTTTAATGCGCAAGCCAATGCCATTTACGCCATTCAAACGTGAAATCGTGATTTGGTCATCACTCGCATCAACGACCTCAGCAACATCGCGCAAGCGTATTGTACTGGTGCCTTTGGCAAAGAGCACAAGGTTCTGTAGGTCGTTTAAGTCTTTGTATTTACCGGTCAGGCGCACTGTAATTTGCTCGGCGTTACTTTTAATTTTACCAGTTGGAAAATCGAGGTTGGAAAGTGCTACCGCCTGGTTAATTTGCGCCATAGACAAACCCAATTTGCGCAGTTTTTCTTTGTCTACATTGACTCTGAATGAACGACGCTCACCGCCAATGACCTGCACTTCTGCAACACCCTTAACTTGTTTAATGGCAGGCAATAATTGTTCGTCCATGAGGCGCATGAGTTCGGCGTCTGATAGGTTTTTTGCCAACGCACTTAATTGTAAAACAGGTGTTGCATTGGGTTCAATTTTGGCAACCATTGGGTTTTGCGCGTCGTCAGGCAACCTATTGAGGTTGTTGTTGATTTTACGCTGGGCATCTTCTAGGGCGTCGTCTATGTTTGCCGACGCTTTGAATTCCAATAACACAAAAGACGCGTTATCAAGAGAGAAAGAAGTGACTTCATCGACATTTTCCATTCCGCTCAAGACATCTTCTAGCGGTTTGGAAACTTGGCTTTCAACTGTAGATGGAGAAGCACCAGGGTAAGCGGTGGTAATCGTGAGCAAAGGCGCCGAGAAATCTGGCATGAGCTCATAGGAAAGTTGTTTGTAGGAAATTAGACCGCCACCCACCAAAATAGTAAAAATGACGATGATAAAAGACGGCCTTTTGATGGCCAATTCAGTAAGTGTCATGGGGCTTATTTATTGCGTTTGATATTCATTTTGTCTTCGAGATTGACTTGGCCCTTGACCACGATTTCATCGCTACTTGTTAGTCCAGATAACACCTCTAGGTAATTGCCGTCTGAAGTCCCTGCACTAAATGGAATGAGGCGCGCCTTACCCGCCCTCACTACATAAATCTTCGGATTTTTGGTGGAGCCAACAAGCGCTTTTCTAGGTACCGCTAAGGCAGTAATTTTTTCGTTATTGTCCAAGAGGACCGTTCCATACATGCCAGCTAAAATAGGCTCAGTGGCGGTGTTGCGCACCAATACTTGTACCTTGAAGTTATGCAGTGCATCGGCCTGAACAGATATACTGTAAATGCTGCCCGAAACATTTTTATCTTGGGCGTCTACGCCTACAAGTACTTTTTGACCCTTTTTAAACTTCAAGACATCGCGCTCTGGCACCGAAATCGTTAACTTCAATTCAGAAATATCCGTAAGTTCTACAATTGGCGTACCTGGCATCACCATTGAACCGAGATCAGCCATTTTTTTGGTTACGACCCCAGAAAACGGAGCCAATACTTTAGTTCCGCGCAGTTGTTTTTGCAATTGCTTGAGTTGCACCTCAGCTGTTTTGAGTGCCAGTTCCATCTTTTCTGCCTCCATAGAGGATACAGCTTGTTCTTTGCGCAAATTTGCAAAACGAGCATTGTCATTTTTAAGTTGGGCAATATTGAGCTTTGCGGTTTCGATTTGCAAAGAAATGAGTTCGTTATCTAACTCAGCAATGACCTGGCCTTTGCTCACGCGGTCACCTTCCTTGATAAGCAATTGAGTTAATTTGCCAGAACCTTCGGCAGCAACATTGTTTTGGTGCATGGCATCAAATGTGCCGAGATAAGAAAAGGCACTCTCGAAGGTGTGTTGCTGCGCATAACTGGTTTCTACCAAAACAGCCGCATTCATATCGTGGATATAGATTTTCTTTTTGGCCTTTTCGGCGTTGGAGAAGAGTTTGGCAACCGTAAGTGAGATGAGTGCCAAAACAGCAATTGAAATAAAGATGATTCTTTTCATGATAATTTATTTGATATTTCCGTTTGATTTGAGGTAATCGAGTTCTGCCTGACGCAAGGCCACATAAGCCGCCACGACGCCAGTTTGCGCTTGTTCGAGGCCAGTTTGTGCTTGGAGTAAGTCATTGGTTCCAATGAGGCCTTCCGCGAATTTTAGATTGGCATTCTGATGCACAGCCTCGGCTAGTTTAAGTTGTTCTTTGGCCAATTCCAAAGCACCTGCTTTGACGTCTACCATGCGTTTATTTTGCTCTATTTGTTGTTGAAGTTGCTGCTGAACAAGTGCTGTTTGAGCTGCTAGCTGCTCTTGTTTGAGCGCATTGACCGCTGCTTTATGATGCTTGTCGAGGCCATCAAACAAATTCCAATCGATACGCAAACCAATGAAAGCACCGTCAATGCCTGTCCTGAAGTCTGTTTCGGGGTTCATGTTGTAGTTGTATTGATAAATCCCGTACAAATTGACATTCGGTAAATAAGCCATTTTAATGCCTTTGGCTTCTTCTTCTGCCATGCGCTTTTGCTGTTCCAAAAGCTGAATCTGAAATAAGTTGGCCGCACTTTTATCGACGAGTAAAGACTGCTGTACCAATTGGTCGTTTTCTAATTGCAGACTGGCTTTGAGATCGGCTCCAATTAAAATTTTAAGTATTTCTTCTAATTGACTTTTGGTGGCACTTAGATTTGCCTGTGTGTTTTCAAGATTCAAACGATTGATGCGCATTTTGTCCGCTTCGGTTTGCACCAATAAGCCCTGCCCCACCATCAGATCCATGTTTTTGAGAATTTGGTTAGTGTAAGCGATATTGCTTTGTATGAACTTCAGTTGCTCGTACATGCCTTGTAAAATGAAGTAGGTATTGGCTACTTGGTATTTGACCTCATGAACGGTCATGTCCTTTTTGATTTTGACAATTTCACTGTTGATTTGCAAGGCCGCTAAGCCATAATTCACTTGCGAATTGAAGAGGATTTGATTGAGTTGAACGGTGTTGCTCAAGACATACGGAACGCCGAATTTGACTTCAGCAAATGTTCCGGGTGCACCACCAAAAAATTGAGCCGGCACAACTTGCCCTGGAATCACCGCATTGTAGCGGTAATCAGCCGAAAAATTAAGGGTGGGCATCCGACTCGAGAGATAAGCCGCGCGTTGGCTTTCATTTATGGCAACATCGAGTTGCGCACTGCGGATTTGTACATTAGCGGTTTCGGCCATGCGCAAGCAGGTGGAGAGGTCGAGTTGTTGACCCCAGAGTGTGGAGCCAACAAACAAGACATACAATCCAATGGAGAGCTTTTGTTTCATTTTCATTGCTTTGGGTTTTGAGGAAATAAATAATTAATGAGCATTTCTTTGACGTATGATTTGTGTGCAAGAAGATCTTGTTGCAAGGTGGTTTCGTCGATACCGTGAAACTGTTGCGTGAGTTTTTTAGACATGAACGGGTAATGCACATTCGACATCAGAAGGATGGTCACGTTGCGTAAACTAATGTGACGCATTTCGCCGTTGGCTTGCGCCGCTTCTAACTGCTGAAAAATTCCGGTTTTGGAAATAGGTTCAAAAAAATGGCTGGGCATAGGGTGCTCGCCTTTATTTTGGTGAATCGCCTGCAAGATAAACATGGGCAATTCCGGATGCTCCATAAAAAAATCAAATTCTTTTTCAATGAGGAGCGTCGTTTTTTCTTTGAGGCTTAGTTCTGAACTAAAAACTTCGATCATTGATTGAAGAAAGTCAGACATTGCGCCTTCAAAAATGAGTTCAAAGAGTTTTTCTTTGGAACGAAAATAGTAGTTGAGTAAGGCAACGTTACTGCCTACTTCTTTGGCGATGTCGCGGACCGAACAGCCGTCAAAGCCTTTGTTCATAAAAACTTTTTTGGCCGCTGCCTTGATTTTTTCTTCTGTAGATAAGTCTCTTTTCATTGGTGCTTTTTGGCAAAGTCGCCGCAAAGTTAAACACTCTTTTTAAACAATTGTTTAAGATCTTTAAAAAATTAAACACTTGTTTAAATTTTGGCAAGCTCAGGCGCTTTTTGCTACTTTCAATTCACTCGGGTATGTTCGCTGCAAATCAACGCCAATTGACATATCTACTTTCAAGGTCAAAGGGGTCAAACCTCTGAACCCAAACAACCAAACCATGCTCAAAAACGGTGTTCTGTCCGTAGAAATACGCAATAACCCTTTAAATACGCCGCAAGTATTTCGTTTTCAGTAGCAAAAGAGTAGCAATCTTCGTATCTTTGTACCTACGTTCTTTGGGGTCGACATTGGATTTGACAGCGATAGCGGTAGTCAGGTGTCAGCATGCAGAGGCTTGTAGTGTTCCTCTTAAATCAAATGCTACGAACAATAAATGACAACACGTCATACGCACTTGCTGCTTAATTAACGGAATGTTAATTGGCTTAATCTAGCTGAAGCATAGTAGGCCAGACAAGTACTTCTGATGAACTGCCACCCTTTCGGTTCATCGCTCAGAAGTTCATCCCATGGGGTTAGTGTTGCCGATGGTTTTACCGCAACATGAAATCTAAAAACCTAAGTAAACGCGTTGGGTGTTCTTGTCCGGCCGTTTATCGAAAACCAACCACGAACTAAGCATGTAGAAAGCTTGAAAACACGTCGTTTGGACGAGGGTTCGAACCCCTCCGACTCCACAAA
>VHBC01000032.1 GCA_016872115.1 Sphingomonadales bacterium
TTTCGGATAGATGCCTTATTTAGTGTCTTAGACCGCATACTACTCATTTGTTCGATGGGCTATATCATTTATTTACATCCAGATGGATTTAAGCTAGTACACATTGAATCTTATGCATTATTTCAGTTTGGTGCTTATGCCCTTACATTTCTCATTGCAGGTTCCACCATTTTTCTGAAAATCAAACCGCCATTGGTAGCGCCAAAAATGGCAATAGTGAAATCGAAGGTGAAAGAAGCCTTCCCCTATGCTTTACTTATCGTACTCATGACACTGTATACGCGCATTGACGCTATCATTCTCAAGAACTTAGCCGGTATAGAGGACGCCAGCTATTATGCCCAAGCTTACCGATTGATAGATGCGCTATACATGTTTGCGATGGTTTTTGCAGGCTTGTTATTTCCGATGTTCGCCAAAATGATCAAAGAAAATCCGCAAGGAATCGGGCCTTTAGTTGCACAAGCTAGTAGGATTTTACTCGGTTCGAGTTTGGCCTTTATTGTTTTTAGCTATTTACATGGTGGTCTTTTGATGGAACAAATTTATTCCAATACAACTGCGGACAGTGGTACCATATTGTTTCTCTTGAGCATTGCTTTTTTCGGGATGGCCTCTAATCTTATTTATGGCTCCTTGCTCACGGCAAACGGATCTTTAAAGGTGCTGAATATCATTTCGTTTACCGGATTATTCATCAATATCATTTTAAACCTTTTATTCATTCCGAAAGTACAGAGCGGCGGAGCTGTTTTGGCAGCAGGGATAGCAGCACTTACCCAGCTTCTTGTTGCGCTTGCGCAAGGAATTTATTGTAAGCGCTTGTTTGCATTGTCCTTTGTCAATCGTGATTTTTACAGGTATGCGTTATTTCTTTTTGTATTGTTGCTTTGGTATGTTTTTATTGATCGGACCCCGTTAGGTTATGTCTTTGGAAATTCGATACTTTTAATTGATGTATTAGCGACGCTTATCTTCCTTTTAGCATTTAAATTTATTGATGTAAAAGAGCTCATTTTACTGGTTCAAAAACGCACTAAAGCGCAATAAATATGGATTTTTGGAGTTATTGTCATAGCTTTGAAAAAAATTGAGACCGCAAGTAAAACTTATGGAAAATAACAACCTGACTGACCAACGCAACGCACTCCTCTTATTTCTATGGAACAAACGCCAAGCCCTCATGCTCTTTACCGGTGCGGCGGCTGTTATTTCTATTGTTGTTGCGTTTTTAATAACGCCTCTTTACCTCTCAACGGCTATTGTTTTCCCGGCTGCATCTAGCAACGTTTCATTTTCTGAGCAACGTAACGTAAAAGCAGCTGCCATGGACTTTGGTGAAGAAGAACAAGCTGAGCAACTCGTTCAAATCCTATCGTCATCACGCATCCGAGATCGGATTGTTCAGAAATACGATCTTTTAAAGGATTACGAAATTTCAAAGTCTGACCCCAACAAATATTACAAGTTAAACAAAGCGTATAACCAGCACTTTACCTTTGGACGCACGCGTTATGGTTCTATACAAATTGATGTGCTCGACAAAGACCCTAAACAAGCGGCAGCTATGGCCAATGATATCGTAAATCTTATTGATACCATTAAAAACGAAATGATCAGAGAGCGAACAATACCAGCATTTCAAATCAACTTGCGCAAAAAACAGCAAATGGAAAAAGAGCGCGACTCCATTCTAAAGAAACTTGAAAACCTTGCCGACTTGGGTGTTTTACCCAATGATGCCAGGGCAACACTATACCAAGCATTGGTTGATGCTAAAAACCCTCAAGAAAAAGACGAAATCAGAAAAAAAATTGATGTTAATAGCAAATACGGATCGGTTTACGACGGCTTGGAATACCAGCGCAACGAGAAAATCGTAAAGATCGAGGACTTCAAAGTATCTTATGAACAAGCCGAATCTGATGCAAATGCCAATTTCAATCACAAATTCGTAGTAGAACGCGCTGTAGTTGCAGACCGCAAAGAAAAACCCAAGCGCATGATCATTGTTTTGGTTTCTACTGTCGGAGGCTTTTTATTTGGTTTGTTTTTCTTGCTGATCCGCGAACGCATCAAAGAACTCCAACAGAACGCTGCCTAAAGTTCAAATGAACGACCCACTTGTTTATTCTTTAATCCCTGTTGCGCTTTTAGCGATTTACTTTGCTATTTTTCAAACTGAAAAATTGTTTCTTAGTTTGGCGTTTCTGACGCCTCTTTCCATCAATATAGAAGAATACACCAGCAGTTTTGGCCTTTTTGTGCCCACAGAACCCTTACTTTTTGGTTTAATGTTACTACTAGGCGCATTTCAAATTAAAAAAGCGTTTGTGCCACTTGAGATTTGGCGCAGCCCCTTACTTTGGGCCATTACAATTTATATACTATGGCTGCTGCTATCTGCCCTAACAAGTAGTCATCCAATTGTATCGTTTAAGTTTATTCTTGCACGTCTGTGGTTTATCGTTCCAATGCTTTATTTTGGAACCTATTTTTTCCAGAAGAAAAGCAATCGTATTTGGTTTTTATGGTTGTTTATTGTAGCTACTGTCATTGTTATCATCTACACCCTTATTCATCATTCTTTCTATGGCTTTGGCGAAAAAGAAGGCCATTGGGTGATGTCGCCTTTCTTTAAAGACCATACCATTTACGGCGCAATTGTGGCACTCATTTTACCACTTGCCGTGGGGCTCTATTTATATAAAAAACATAACCCACTTATTCAACTCACTTTGATTAGCCTGATTCTAATCATCCTCGTGGGTCTGGTCCTCTCTTATACCCGTGCCGCTTGGCTAAGTGTGTTGGGGAGCATTGGTATTGCGTTTGTTCTTTACTACAAGGTTTCATGGAAACCAATTGCAGCACTTGCCGGAATTGCTTTGGTAATTGTACTCATCCGCTGGGATCAAATTCAAATTGAGCTCGAACGCAATAAATACGAGCACACTACAGAATCTTTTGATGAACGCTTACAAAGTGCCGCAAATATTTCAACAGATGCCTCTAATCTCGAACGCATCAACCGTTGGAGTTGTGCAATTGCCATGTTTAAAAAACGTCCGCTGATGGGTTATGGGCCGGGCACCTATGCGTTTGAGTATGCACCATTTCAAAGACCCGAAAACCTCACAATTATCTCGACAAACTTTGGGGACATGGGCAACGCCCATAGTGAATATCTCGGGGCGCTTGCTGAAACTGGCTTAATCGGTATGCTAAGTTTTATTGCAGTTGTTGCGGCTATTTTTTATACCGGGTTCACGCTTTACCACCGCTTACCCAAAGAAAATAAAGATGACCGCATTATTGTTCTGAGTACGATTATGGCGCTAAGCACTTATTTTATTCACGCCTTTTTAAATAATTACCTTGATACCGACAAAGCAGCGGTTCCTATTTGGGGGATTTGTGCACTTTGGTTGGTCTACGAAAAAGAACTCGGTATTAGCGGCCAATCCATAAAGAAGGATTGAGTGTTACGGGATTAACGCCAACAACCTGATGAACTTCAAAATGGCAAACAGAAACACCACCGTCATTGAGTAAAGTACCAATGGCTTGTTTGGTTGACACTTTACTGCCGACACTCACAAAAGTTTCGGCTAAATTTCCGTAAACCGTTCGATAAGCGCCATGCTTAATAATGACCACTTTTCCTGCACCTGGCACTGAAAAAACAGTAGTCACTTCACCTTCAAATACGGCTCTGACCCGTGACGATCTATTACAGGTGATGTCAATACCGTTGTTGTTCCATTCAACGCCGCTTAAGGTCGGGTGATAATTGCGCCCAAAACGCTCGGTTACACTGCCGTTATCTACAGGCCAAGGTAAGCGCCCACGATTGGCTTCAAAACTTTTTCCGATCGCCGCACCCTCTGTAGAAATTGGTGTGGCTACTACCTTAGGTGCACTAGTTGTCGCTTTGGGGCTTGCCGTACTGCTCGGGGTCGTTTTTGGAGTGGCCTCTGCAGTGGTAGTGGTTTTTGGGGCAGCATTTGCTTGTGCGGCAAGGCGTGCGGCTTCTTTGGCCTGATCTCTGGCTATATCGGCACGAATAGCTGCATCAATTTGCTTTTTGAGTACAATTTTTTTGCGTTCATCTTCTTTGAGTTGCGCCACTAGCGCCTGTTCCTCTTTTTTGAACTTCTGGTACGACTTCTCTTTTTTTGATTTGTCTTTCGTGATTTGATCGCGCTCTTTTTTCTTTTCATCTAAAGCTTGCAGTTTGATTTGCTTTTCTGCATCTATTTGATCTATCTCTTTGTATATGAGTAATTGGTGTTGTTTAATCAGTGCCGCTTGTTTACGTTGAATGGCCGCTACTTTTTTTAGATACCGGTTGCGCCTCAAAGCTTCATTGTAGTCCGAAGAAGCGAGTAAATACATCACTTTATTGTAATTGCCCCGGTGTTTATAGGCATATAGGAACATCTTGCGGTATTGTTGCTTAAGTTGCTTGAGCTTAGCGCGAAGTCGTTTGATTTCGATGTTCTTTTGAACAATCTTCATTTCGGCACTGCGCACTTGATTGTCAAATAAATTGACCAGGGCTTCTCTGGTGCGGATTTGATTTTCAATTAAACGTATTTCATTTAGTGAAGCTTGGGTATTATTCTTCACCTTATTGAGCAGCTTTTTAGTGTTAGAGATGCGCTTCTCTAATTTTTGTTGTTCTCGTTTGAGCTGATTTTGATCTTGCTGTGCATAGGACGGCAAAGCAAAAAGCAACAACAATAATAGTTTAGTCACACTTTTCATAGCTATCTGGTATAACGATGATCAATTCTTGGGGCTCATCTACTTCAATGCGGTCGTAGAGCAAGGTCAACAAAAGGGTTTTTTTAGGCGTCATGATATTAATCACCACTTTTAAAGGCAAGTCTAAACCATTGATAGCTTGTCTTTCTTGATAAACCACGCTCACCTCTGTACTGTCTTCTAAACTCCATATTCGGGTTTGGTTAAGGGCCTTGGCATCAGCAGTGAGGTGATATTGGATCATGAGGTCGTCGCGTTGTTTTCGATCTGGTTTCTTACGATCTCGTTTTTTATGGGTCGATATACTATAATGGAAAGGGTCATTATCAACAAAATACTTGTGGTTAAGCTGATAATCGAGTGGTTTTCCGTAAATAATTTCTTCCAAATTTTCATAGGTAAAGTCAACACCGAATAATTCTTTGAGGTAATCTAAAGAAGCAATCGTATAACAGCGGTCTCTTTTATTTACAACGCTAAGTGTGTCTTGGGTTACAAGAGCTGTAACCACAGGTATTTTAGCATAGGTAATAATTGCTGAAACAGCACTGTCACTGACAACTTTAATCGATGTTTTGAGGGAGATTTCATTTTCAGCGTCAGCTTTAGTAAGGTCTTGGTAGCTCACATTGAGTTTGCTATAAAAAGTTTTTGGCTCTATTGATGAGAGACTGTCAATACGGTCCAATAACTCTTTGTCTTTGATTTTAGGCAATTTTTCAGCCGAGATTTGCTCCTCAATTAATTCCGTGGATTTACAGGAAATTAACCCCAAGGTTAAGCAAAAAAGCGCCAGTAAATTAAGGGGCTTGAACATAATTCTTTTGGGTTATTTTTTCATAGAGTGCCGGGCTGCCTTCGCCTAATTCTTGTGCTTTTTTCCAGGAGAGCAGGGCATTTTGTAATTGTCCTAGTTTAAAATAAATATCACCGAGCTGCTCTTGGTAAATCGGGTTTTGTATAAATTTTTGATCTGTTATTTTAAGTTGCCATTCAAGTGCCTTGGTATATTCGCCCTGCTGAAAAAATGATAAAGCATACAAATGTGTGCAGCGCGGATCAGCACTTTTTTGCAAAAGCTGAGTTAGCCTTTCTTGTGTTTTTTCAGGTTCAATTTGGTATTTAATGAGCTCTTGAAGATAGCGGAGCTCAAGTGCTAAATTTCCTTCGTTCAATTGCTGAGCGGCTTTGAATTGAGCCGTTGCTTTGTTACTGTCTTTTAGACCAAAATAAGCGACGGTAAGCTGACAATAAATTTCGGAAAGTAGGGCGTTGTCGTTGACCAAAACGGACTCAGCGGCAAGCAAACTTTCTTTGGCCTGAGCGTAAGACCCCATCCGATTGAGGGTCAGTCCTTTCAAAAACAAAGGAAGTGCTTGATTGGGATAGAGTTCGGCACACTGGGTAGCGTCTTGTTGCAAATCAGACCAACGATTTTGTTCAAATTCCAAAAGCAAGACTTGATTCCAAACCGGATAAAGATTGGGGTCGCAGCGTAAGGTCTGACGATAACTTTCAATGGCTTGCAAAATTTTTCCGCAAACGTAATAGTAGTCACCAGCTATAGAATGTGCCTTGGCTTCTTTTGGATAAGTTTGGGTCATATAAAGCACAAGCGGCTCCATTGAAGCATCGACGCCTTTTCCTTTGCTTTCATTGACCATCATGATGAGGATATTCATCTTTTGATCCAAACTGGGGCCTTCTGCTAAAATTCCCGCACTGAGGTGTGACTTACCTTTTTCTTGTTGACCTGAACGATAAAGCATCTCGCCATACATAAGTTGTGCTACACCGTTGCTAGGATCAGCTTCAACCAAATCTTTTAAAATACCGTAGGCTTCTGTATAATTTTGAGCTCTAAAATAGGTGTCAACTAAATTGGCGAGAATACTAGGTTCTGACGGAAAACGCAAACGCGCTTCCTCCAATAACGCAATACTTTCTTTGGTTTTGCCAAGTTGCTGAAGCAAGCGGAATTTTTCGAGAACAGTACTTGGGTTTTCGCCCAGTTGGGTTTCCATCTTTTGAATTAATGCCAATGATTTGGCAGGTTTTTGAAGCTGCTCATAGCTCATCAAGGCCCCGCTATAGTAATCTCTGTTTTTGGAGTCTGCTGTGATAAGTTCTTCAAATACTTCGGCCGCCTCTTGTGCTTTGCCAAGCTGCTGATACATAAAAGCGAGCTCTCTTTTGTAATGCAAGTTTTTTGGATCGAGTGCAGCTGCTTGCTCTGTATGATAGGCTGCCTCTTGGTAACGTTCTTGTTTCAGGTAGGTCTGAAACAGTGCATAATGGACTGCCGCATCTTTAGGTTGTTTTTGCAAACAGAATTTAAAATCTTGAATTGCTAAATCATATTGGTCATTGAGCATATTGCGCACACCACTGTGAAATTGCCTCACATAAGTTGGATCTTGCTGTACGCTAGCGTTGTCATGTACCTTACATGACGTAAGTAACAACAATAAGTATATGAATCCATATTTATTCATGAACGGAGCTGAAATCACCAAGGCTAAGATCTTTGGCGCGGCCTCTATAATGGGCATTTGAGCCGATCATGGCACCAACTAAATTGGTTTTTTCCAATTTGGTATGGTTGCCAATGATACAATTTTTGACATTGACATCGGTCAAGACCGTTCCCGCACCTATTGAAACATGGGGTCCAACAACTGAACGCTCAATGCGCACATTGGCACCAATAAAACACGGCTGAATAATGACGCTATCTGTAATGTCAGTAGAAAGCTGTTGTAGGCGGCCTGCTGCTAAATCGTGTTCCAAAACACGTTGGTTGGTTTCGACAGTAACCTCTTTATTGCCGCAATCTAGCCATTCGTCGACCGTTCCGGGTTTAAATGAAACACCGGCTTCGGTAAGTCTGCGGAGCGCATCTGGTAGCTGGTATTCGCCGCTTTTTACAACATTGTTGTCAATCAAATACTGAAGTTCTGCTTTAAGCCGCGCGCCATCCTTGAAGTAGTATATACCAATCATGGCGAGGTCTGAAACAAAGGTTTGTGGCTTTTCGACAAAATCAATGATGTTTCCATTTGCATCTAACTTAACCACACCGAATGCGCTAGGGTCTTCTATTTGTTTAACCCAAAGAATACCTTCGTCTTCTTTAGATATTTTGAAATCCGCTTTAAATAAAGTATCGGCAAATGCCACCACAACAGGGCCTTCTAGCGCACTAGCTGCGCACAATACGGCATGTGCGGTTCCCAAAGCCTCTAGCTGATAATGAATACTTCCTTTGGCACCCAGACTTGCGGCTACAGCCAACAACTCTTTTTCTACCGCGTCGCCAAATTCACCAACTACAAATGCAATTTCTTCAATGGGCTCGGCGCAAACGCGTGCGATATCAGCGACCAAACGGTGTACAATTGGCTTGCCGCCAACTGGAACAAGCGGTTTTGGAATGGTAAGGGTGTGTGGTCTGAGTCGGCTGCCGCGGCCCGCCATCGGGACAATTACTTTCATGTGCTTATTTTAAACCGGTACTTCCAAAACCGCCTTCCCCTCTTTCCGAGGCGCCGAGGGTGGTCGAATGAACCAAATTAACTTTTTCTACTTTACAAAAAACGAGTTGAGCAATACGCTCACCGTCAGT
>VHBC01000033.1 GCA_016872115.1 Sphingomonadales bacterium
TACTGCAATAATCGGTATTGCGGGTAATGATATAAAAATGGGTATTGGGCATGGCAGCCACCAGGTTAGCCACCGAACGCACGGGCCCGCCCGAGTTGGTGCCTGGCAAATACCAGTCTATGGTGAGGCAAACGCTTGAGGTCATTTGTTATCTTCTGGTACCAAGCGGCGGTAGAGTGCTATGTATTTTTTTGCGACTTCTTCGGGTAAAAAAGGCCGCAAGGTTTCGAAATAATTTTCGATGCTAAAGCTAGCAGACCTTGTCTTCCGAAAAGCAAAAATAACTTTTAACAACGTTTTAAAATTTCTTCAAAGACTATCTCAGGTGAAATATTTTGCAAGCAAACGTTATCTAAACATTTATTTGAATAGCAAAGAGCACAAGGTACCGAATAGTCAACCAGGGTAACGCCTTTATCTTTTGGGGGGAACCATATATTAGCCAATTGCCAAGCACTGAATAGACCAATAACGGGGATATCTAAGGCATATGCTAAATGCATAGGTCCAGTATCATTAGAAACTACAAGTCGGCATCGTTTAAAAACTTCAGCTGTCTGATTGATACTTAATTGGCCACACCAATTAAAAACCCCATTTTTTTGTAGTTGCATTGCATGCAAATTGTCCTCTTCAGACCCAACAATAATTGTTTTAAAACCACTATTCAAGCATAATTCAATAAGTTTACTCCATGATTTTATAGGCCACTTATTTTGTTCCCGTTTAGCACCGATAACAATCGAAATTATTTTAGAATCATTTAATTCATTACTATTAAATAGATCATGAACTAAAGTCAGGTTGGGTTCAGGCTTAATAGGAAAAATATTTCTAATTGGTATATTCAACTTTTGAACGATTAGATTTAGCCGTTGTATCTCACTAATTTTTGTTTGACCAATATTTTGTATTCTAAGAAGCATCGGAATCGTACCAACTTCAAAGCCTACAGCAGATTTTATTCCACAAAATTTAATAAAAAGTAGCCTTTTTAGTTCTAGATACCATTTAGTTTTATCCTGAGATAGATTCACAAAAAGATCATACTTTTCTGCTTTCAACACTTTAAACAATTTTGCAATTCCCCAACCATAATAATTAATAATTGATGAGTAATATGAAGTATCTAACAATTGCTCCATACCTACAAAATGAATACTGCCACTATTCGTAATAATATCAATCTTTGCCTCAGGAAAACGTTCCTTAATAGATACTATTGCTGGAAATGCTGTAATGGAATCGCCTATAGATCCATTTCTCATGATCAATATTCGATTTGGATAATATGATCCACTGGCTATTCTTTTGTTACTAAAGCATATTTTAGTCAAAAGCTCTAAAGAGTCATTGACAAGAAAATATATAATTTGAATGATCTTTTTTTTGAACATCTTTAATTATTGACATCAAGAGCATTTGATTCCAACCAATCTTCCAAAGCCACCACAGCCCAAAACCTAGACCACGACAACTTTGATTTTCCTTTTTGGAACAGCGCCCATTCTGTGTGGAGGCCCGGGTGTGCTATTCTGGTGCAAAAGCGCTCAATGCGCACAGTGCAAAAATCTTTTAAATCGGTTTTCATCCACTGCTCCCAAGGCAAGGTAAAGCCTTGTTTTTGGCGGTCGTAGACCGCACGTGGTAAATCTGCTTCAAAAGCAGCAATAAGCAAATCTTTGGGGGGCTGGCCTAGCTTGAGCGCATCCGGCAAAGCCAAAGCGTAGTCGACTAAATCGGTATCCATGAAAGGCGCGCGCAGCTCAAGGCCCACCGCCATGCTGTATTGATCGCTATCGCGCAGCAAAACGGGCTGGGTATAAAATTCCCACTCTTGCTCAGAATAGAGCGCCTGCGAATGCGCACGTTTTTCTTGGTTTGGGAATAAATTCGGTTTGGGCAAACCAAACATGCTTGAAATACTAGCCTGATCATACACCAAGCGCTGATAGGCATAGGCTGCGCCTCCGTATTTAGAAACTGCCGTTGCAATTTCCAGCCCTTTTCTGTACTGAAAAGGAAGCATAGTACTAAACGCCTTCAAATTACCCATCCAGGCTTTTTTTTGCCATTCGGCCATTTTTCTAAAGTACGGGTAGCCCAAAAACCATTCGTCGCCACCAATGCCTGAAAGCGCCATTTTAAAGCCCGCAGCTTGGGTATATTTTGATACCACGTAAGTATTCAGGCCATCGCCACTCGGGTGGTCAGTGGCGGCCAAGCCTTCTGGCAAAAGATCCAGAAAATCTTGGGGTTTTAAGCGAATTTCATGGTGCTGCGTTTGGTAGCGTTTGGCTACCTCAGCGGCAATGTGGTGTTCAGAAAATTGGCTTTCATCAAAAGACACCGTAAAGGTGTGCAGGTCTTTACCCAGGCGCTGCGCAGCCACTGCTGTAATGATGCTGGAGTCTACACCTCCAGACAAAAACGCCGCAAAAGGCACATCTGCCACCAAGCGCTTTTCAATGGCGCTACTCACTTTTTCCTTGACCACAGCCAAGGCTTCATCTCTTGTTGGATTTAAACCCAAATATGGGTTTGCTTTCAAATAAGAGCCTTTTTCCAAAACTTGGCTATTCTTCAAAAGCATAAAATGCCCCGGCGCAAGCTCCTCAATACCGTCAATAAGGCACCCGCCAGGAATGGTTTGCCAAAACAACCAATTACTCAGCTGCTGTTTACTTATAGTTCTGAGTTCCGGATGCATCTGCATCAAAACCCGCACCTCACTGGCAAAACTCAAAACTCCCTCTTGCTGGTGCAAGTAAAAAGGCTTCTTACCAAAACGGTCACGCGCAAGCAGCAATTCTTGGGTGTGGGTATCATAAAAAGCAAACGCAAACATACCCTCTAACGCATTCAAGCGCGTTGCCCCATAGTTAATCAACCAATACAACAACAATTCCGTATCAGAAGTCGTCTGCCATTGAACGTTGAGTGTAGCCTTTAAAGCCTGGTAATTATAAATTTCCCCATTAAACACCAGCACATACCTACCCGTAGGGTCAGCAAAAGGCTGATTCGCCCGCGCATCGGTATCAATAATACTAAGGCGACTATGAAACAACAAACCATGCTCACCCTGCCACGAAGCCTGCGCGTCCGGACCACGATGCGCCAAGGCTGTTAAAACAGCTTGCTGGTTAATTGTTAGGAATGTGGTGGAGAAATGGCCGGCTATGCCGCACATGGGGGGTTATTTTTTGTTGGTCGCCAAGTTGAGGTGAAATAATTTCCTCTGATTCTCTTGCGAATCTAGTGTAAAGCGTTTGCGGGTGAGGTAAACTAAAAAACCATAAAGTAGGATGCCTTTGAAGAGATGATTGATAGTCGTCTGCAACTCACAGTCTGGGCGTACTGCGTAATTTAAAAGAGGGAGTAGAAGAAGTACGTAAAATGGAGACACTTTTGTCCAACGCTCAACAAGTTTGAAGGTTAAGGAAAATATTAGGCCTAACGCAAATCCAAAAATATAGACACCCCACGCACCGTAAGCTACGTAACCATCGGCAAATATGCCAAGCCCCATTGAGGTACCTTCGTTAATGACATGTCCAGAAAATTCGTTAAATATTTCTCTATTACCAGCTGTTAATTTATTTGGAGCTAAAAAGCGCGGTAGCAAAGCAGCTTCAATGTATTTATTGACATTCGAGAGCCCTTGAAAGTTTTTGTTTAGGTCCATATTATTTACAGTACTCGCAAATATCCAAGCTTGGTTTCCTCTGTTAAGTGTAGTTAAAATATTGTCCTCACCTAATAACTGATCATAACTTGCATTGGAACTGCCTACCTCAGCTACTATTTCTAAACTTGCATCACGTCCTCCTTTCCAAACTTGTTCTCGATATGCAAATTTTACAGCCTGAATAAACAAAATCAGAGTAATAATAGAAACTACCCCGATCAACTTTGTTCTATATGATGGCTTATTAGCATAAATATAAAATAACCAAAAGAAAATGACCCACATGATGGCATCATGAAACATTCCTGCTAAGAACCCTGATACCAACTCTAATAGAATAACAATTACTGACCAATACCATAGCCTTTTGTCTATTGATAGCAAAGCAAAAGCCCCTACAAAACGCACCGTCGAAAGCAAATATGCAAAAAAGGCAATTTCTCCGGGAAAAAATTGAGATGTTGCATTAAAAACCAATCCAAAAATAGTCGTCTTGATAAGAAAATCTTTGTTTACGTTGGTAGATTGTCCAACTTTTTCGTAATCAATTTTAAAAATTTTTGTCGGTAGAATGAACATCCCCAATGTAAACAATAGGAATCCGGGAAGCGCCAAGCTAAAATATTCGTCGGAAGGTATCTTCATTCCATACAAAACCTGTTCATCAGGTAATTGATAGGTTATAGCAGGGGCAACAAGGTAATTTAATGCATAGAGTAAGAGTGCCCACTCACGGAAAACGAATTTGTTGTTAGATTCAAAAATAATCTCATATACAATTATCAATAAAATGGCGTAGCATAGACCGTAATATGCATCAGCACTTAGTATACTGCATGTAAGAATAATAAAAATCCAAAGAAAGAATTTTTTCATGCAAACTTTTGATTTAGTTTATCAAAATCAATAATATCCAACTTTGACGGTGTGCCGATTAAATTTGAAGTGATCTTAACAGATAGTTCTATGCTTAAATCTGTTAAAAATATTTCAGAGTAGTCCAATTCGGAGGTGCTTTTCAAGCATTTATCTCCTATTACTTTTAATCCACAATATAAATATTCGAATACTTTATTAGGTACATTGTACACATAATTAGGTATGTGACCTTTGTATAGCACAAGACCAATATCGTATTTTACTAATTCAGATGGCAACTCGTAGTAGTTTAGTGCCTGTTTTAAAATAATCGAATCTGATTTAATTTTTTGCAGTAGCACAAGTGAATTATCACTAATGCTTTGGCTAAAAATTGTTAATTCTAATACTTCTGAATTCTCTCTTACCCATTTCAAAACTTCCTCAAGAAACATGGTTTCGGCATCAAGTACACCAACATAAACTAATCTAATTTTCCCACCTTGCCACTGTTTTTTATGTTGTCCGTAATCTTGCCACCATGATTTAGGAGGCAAGTTGGGATATACTTCTACGTTTTCTTCTTTTAAAAATGGACTATCTTTTAAAAATAATCTTTTTCGATCTTCATTTGTATGACTACATGTAATTTTGTTCAGTAGTTTTTTCTCACACTTGAATAAAAATTTCATGTATCGAGACGTTTGTTCTTTTTCTGAAATACTAATGTATTCATGAAAGTGTACATGAATCATCTTTTTCTTGAACACTATTGAGTAAATATACGCTGGAAATATGGACAGTGATTCATAAACGACCAACACATCTGGTCTAGTAAAAAGCAAAAATATGGAAGTAAAAAAATTATAATTAAGATATGACGCATAGCGGAGGATAGCATTTTCTGATACTGACCCAAAGCGCCAAATTCTTACATCTTCATATTTTTGATCTGCGTATGGAGATGTATTAACACTGGTAAAAACTGAAATTCTGTAGTCAGGTTTTTGAGAGAGCATATCTGAAATAAAATTCATTGCTGGTGGGTATTTTTCCAGAATGTTATAATGAAGAATGCTGAGTTTTTTAGTCATCAACCTAAAAAGGTTTGTGTCAGTGTAATGTACAAATAATTTTTTTCTACCCTTGAAGATGCTTTCATTCTTAGCGAGTTAGCATTAATATCATCCAATTCTAAAAGCTTTTGAGCTTGCACAACCAACTCCTTCACATCTACAAAAAAAAAGGCCTCTTTACCTTCTTCAAAAAATGCTTCATGATCCTTGGTACGTGGTGCCAACATGATTCCACCACAACCTGGCACCTCAATACTGCGCATGTTATGACTAACTAAATTGTGCACACGCATGATATTCAATTGTACGCGGTATTTTCTGAGTGTCTTGTAATATTCCTTTTCATAAACTGCACCATGAATGGTTAAATTTGGGTGTGAAAGGTACTGTTGCCAATCATGGCCGTAAACATGTAATGGCAGTCCCTGATTAAGAATATCTTGAAGTATTTTAGTTCGGTAAGCGTCAGGATTACCTACAAAACATACCGCTTTAATTTCTCCTACCTCATTGAGCTCTTCAGTCGAAATTACCTCATTATCAAAACCAAATGGAACCAAAGTGCACTTGATACCAAATTCCGATTCAATCCTAGACTTAACTTCATGGTCATAAGTAAAATGCTCGTCATAAAGATGAATGCTTCGGGTTATATTCTTATTGCCGCTTCCTTTACCTGAAAAAATAAATGGGTTGTCTGGGTTAAAGTTTATTAGTCGGGTAGTTTGATTTTTTAAAGTTTTAAGTGTGTGAGGGGTAAGCTCCATTCCTTTGAACACCCAAATCAAATCAAAAAATTGGCCTTCAAGTTCATGGATTAAACGCTTTTGAATCCTATTTTCTAGTTTGCTGATTCCAAGTCTAACCAAAACTTTATGCAATGTGCTTTTATAATAAAAGTCGTAATGCCAATTTTGAACTGGCACATGAATTATTTCATGACCTAATTTATTGAGTTCTCTTTTATATATTCGCTCAATAGACCAATTGTAATCAGATCCGATAATCAATACCTTCATTAGAAATTTAGCGCTCTTTTGATATTCTGACAAGTAACCTGATGTGTATATTGACTGATTTTTTCTATTGATTTACGACCCATTTTTTCTCTGCGAAGCTCGTCGTTAACAATTAATCGTATGCTATCAGTTAGTGCAGCGATGTCACCTTCTTCGAATACGTAACCATTCTCATTATTTTCTACTATATCAAAAGATGATCCACAGGTCGATGATACAATTACTGGTAAGCCAAAATTCATTGCTTCATTTACTGATAGACCCCATGTTTCTCCAATTCCTGAACACATCACAAATAAGTCGGCCATTGAGTAAATTGTTCCAATTTCTGATTGATTTATAAATCCAGATATGACAACATTTTTGACTTGGTGCAGACATATATACCCTTCTAATTCATTGCGAAGTGGCCCATCACCCATATAAAATAGGGTCGTGTTTGCATCATTGAGTTGATGAAATGCTTTCAGTATGTCTATAGGTCTTTTTTTCTCGATTAATTTACCGGAATATAAAATGATTGCTTGCTTCTCATTTATTTCCCATTTTTGACGAGCACTCGAGCCATCAACTTTTATACTTTGAAAACGATGGTTGTCTACTGCATACGGAGCAAAAATAAGTCTGGACTCCTTTACCCCATGCATGAGGTAATACTTTTTATTCTGAGAGCCTATATATAAGTACTTATCTATAAAGTATTTAAAAACGACATATTTGAATAAGAAGAATTTTAGGCTCTTTTTTACTGTTTTTGGTTTTAACTCTTCTTGATTCCAAGGCATTTCTGCGCGCATCCAAACTTTTTTACCGTAAATTTTGGCCCCTAAAAAGACAAACCAATCACTCAAATATGCCCAACCATTAACAATGACAACTTTATCATTACTCTGTCTAAGCACCTTAAATATAGACCAATTGATGGCATCAAAAAATCTTGTGTTCATACCCTTAGAACGAGAGGCGTTCTTTAAGAATACATAATTATAACCATCAAGTAAAGGAATATCCCAAGAAACCTTTTGACCAAATCCTTTGTCATCGTTCACGGCAGATTGCCCACC
>VHBC01000034.1 GCA_016872115.1 Sphingomonadales bacterium
TATTTAAAATTTCAAGCGCCTCTGCAGCAATTGCCTCCATGCGTTTTTGAGCATATTGAACACCACCAGAAGTCCAAACCAACTCAATGGCTCGTGCCACCCTGTGACTGACGTCGTATTCATTTTTGATGATGTATCTCAGTTCTTTTTGAACAGCAGGTGCGGCATTTTGCAAAGCATAAATAAGTGGCAATGTGAGTTTTTGTTCGCGGATATCAATGCCGGTTGGCTTGCCGATGTATTCACCTGAACCGTAGTCAAAGATATCATCTTTGATCTGAAATGCAAGGCCAATTAACTCGCCAAATTTTCGCATAGAATTGCGGTGTTCTTGGGCACCAACGCTCAGAGCACCTGCTTCACAACAGGTGGCAATCAACGATGCTGTTTTCTTTCGAATGACCTCATAATAAACCTCTTCAGTGATATCAAGGTGTCGGGCTTTTTCAATTTGGAGTAATTCTCCTTCAGACATTTCTTGTACGGCTCGGGCAACAATTTCAAGTAAGTCCAGGTTTCGCTTTTCTATGGAAAGCAGTAAAATTCTGGAGAGCATGTAGTCCCCCACTAGAACGGCAATTTTGTTTTTCCAAAGTGCATTTACTGAGAAAAACCCCCTACGCTCGGCAGCGTCATCTACGACGTCGTCGTGCACAAGCGTTGCGGTATGCAAAAGCTCTACGAGGGTGGTCGCATCGAAGGTGGTTGGATTGACTTGGCCCAACATTTTGGCGCATAAAAAAACAAACATTGGACGCATTTGCTTGCCTTTGCGCTTGACAATATAATTAGTGACTTTGTCAAGCAATGCGACGTCTGCATGCATGGCGTTTTGAAAATGAATTTCAAAATCGATTAATTCTTGTTGAATTGGTGCGGTGATGTCGTCGAGGCGCTGCATCTAACAAATATACGAAAAGCCTTGGCCTAATAAAAGACCAAGGCCCGAAACTTAACGCGAAAGGTGCATATTTCGCTCAGCGTATATTTTAGTGAAGAATGGATCTTTTAAATCTTTGATAAAGCGAATGGCCTCGCCAGTAGATTTCATCTCTGGACCCAACTCTTTTTTAATATCTGGAAACTTTTCGTAAGAGAATACAGGTATTTTGATGGCGTAGCCCTCCTTGCGCGGTTTAAAGTCAAAATCGGTGACTTTTTTGTGACCAAGCATGACTTTTGTCGCATAGTTGACGTAAGGTTCGTCGTAGGCTTTCGCTATAAAAGGTACGGTGCGCGATGCACGTGGATTGGCTTCAATGACGTAAACTTTGTCGTCTTTGATGGCAAATTGGATATTGAGCAAACCAACTGTTCGAAGCTCTAAAGCAATTTTGCGGGTGATGTCTTCGATTTGCGTCATGACGAAATCACCGAGATTGTAAGGAGGTAATAGCGCAAAGGAATCGCCAGAGTGTATACCGGCTGGTTCGATGTGCTGCATGATGCCGATGATGTAGACGTTTTCGCCATCGCAAATAGCATCAGCTTCTGCTTCTATGGCACCACCAAGGAAGTGATCGAGCAAGATTTGGTTGTTGCCCATTTCATTGAGAATATCGACAACGTGGTGCTCTAGTTCTTCTTTATTGATGACAATTTTCATTTTTTGACCACCCAATACATATGACGGGCGTACCAACAGTGGGAACCCTAGGTCTTCTGAAAGTTCAATGGCTTGTTCGGCGCTTTCAACAACACCATATTTCGGGAAAGGCACGTTGTTTTTCTCGAGTAGCTTAGAAAAACGCCCGCGGTCTTCGGCTATGTCAAGGGCTTCATAGGAAGTACCTAAAATCGGAATGCCGTAGCGTTGAAGTTTTTCTGCTAGTTTGAGTGCTGTCTGGCCACCTAACTGGACAATTACACCGATTGGTTTTTCGTGTTGAATGATATCGTAGATGTGTTCCCAAAATACCGGCTCAAAATAGAGTTTGTCTGCGGTATCGAAATCCGTAGAGACCGTCTCGGGGTTACAGTTGATCATGATGGTTTCATAACCGCATTCTTTGGCAGCTAAAACACCATGGACACAAGAATAATCGAACTCGATACCTTGGCCGATTCGGTTGGGACCAGAACCTAAAACGACTACTTTAGGACGCTCGCTGACGGCGCTTTCATTTTCGTATTCAAAAGTAGAATAGTAGTAAGGCGTTTGGGCTTCAAATTCGGCAGCACAGGTATCTACTAGTTTATAGACTCGTTTGATGCCTAGTTCTTTGCGTTTTTGAGAGACTTCGGACTCAAGACAACGCAATAAATGGGCAATTTGACGGTCTGCATACCCTTTTTGCTTGGCTTCAAAAAAGAGGGTTTCTGGCAAGTTTTCGAGGTGAAATTTCTCAATTTTGCGCTCGAGCTTGATGAGGTCCTCGATTTGCTTGAGAAACCAGATATCTATTTTTGTTTTCTCAACAATTGTTTTAAAAGGTATCCCTAATTTGATTGCATCGTAAATATGGAAAAGGCGATTCCAACTTGCGAACTCCAAGGAATGCAGGATTTCATTTTGATTGGTAAGCTCTTTGCCGTCGGCACCGAGTCCATTGCGGTTGATCTCCAAGGATTGACATGCTTTTTGCAGCGCTTCTTGGAAACTGCGCCCGATCCCCATGACTTCTCCAACAGACTTCATTTGCAAGCCAAGCTGACGGTTGGTGCCTGGGAATTTATTGAAATTCCAGCGCGGAATCTTTACAATAACGTAGTCTAGGGTTGGTTCAAAAAGTGCAGAAGTCGTTTTGGTGATTTGGTTATTGAGCTCATTGAGATGATAACCAATTGCCAATTTAGAGGCGATTTTTGCGATTGGATAACCAGTTGCTTTGGATGCCAAAGCTGAAGAGCGCGAAACGCGCGGGTTGATTTCAATGGCAATGATGTCCTCTTTATCGTCGGGGGATACGGCAAATTGGACATTGCAACCACCTGCAAAGTTGCCAATTGAGCGCATCATGTGGATGGCCATATCACGCATTTTTTGAAAGGTGGTATCAGAGAGCGTCATGGCCGGCGCTACTGTAATGGAATCACCGGTATGGATTCCCATAGGATCGAAATTTTCTATAGAACAAATGATCACGACGTTGTCATTGGCGTCGCGCAGTAATTCGAGCTCATATTCTTTCCAACCCAAAAGTGCTTTATCTATCATGACCTCATGGATTGGAGAGAGTTGTAAGCCGCGCTCCAATAAATTATCAAATTCTTTTGGTTCGTGCAAGATACTTGCACCTGAACCACCAAGGGTGTATGACGGGCGAATACAAAGCGGGAAACCAAATTCTTGGGCGATTTCCTTTCCTTCTAAGAATGATTTAGCCGTCTTCTGAGGCGCCATAGGGACGCCAATCTGAATCATGAGGTCGCGAAACGCTTCTCGGTTTTCGGTAATTTCAATCGCATTGATATCGACACCGATGATCCGAACGCCGTATTTTTCCCAAATACCCATTTCATCACACTGAATACACAAATTAAGTGCGGTCTGGCCACCCATGGTAGGTAAGACGGCATTTATTTGGTGTTTTTCTAAGATTTGAATAATACTTTCTGGTTCGAGAGGCTGAAGATAGACGTTGTCTGCAACCACTTTATCTGTCATGATGGTTGCCGGATTCGAGTTGATGAGCGTAACTTCGATTCCTTCTTCGCGCAGCGAGCGTGCTGCTTGGGAACCAGAGTAGTCGAATTCACAGGCTTGACCAATGACGATAGGACCACTACCAATAATAAGAACGGATTTGATCGAGAGATCTTTTGGCATAGGAGCTTCAATTTACAAGTTTCTTTGAAGCGAAACCTTCGCTGCAAATTGAGCACAAATTTAAGTTAAATTCAGTGCGCATACGCATACAATTGAGATTGTTTTTAAACAATCTCTCTCAATAATGTTAATTAACAATTTTAAGCGCAGTGACGCGAGATAAATTGTAGTGCCAACGAGTTAAAAGTTTCGGCTTGTTCAAAGTTGACTACATGTCCACAAGAGGGCACTACTTGTAGTTCAGATGCATGATCTTGATCCACTAAAATACGAACAGGGTTCAAAAACATATGGTCTTGCTCACCCATGACATAAAGTGTAGGAATGGTTTCCGGGGCGGCATTGATGCGCGTGAGGTAAGCAGTCAAGCGTTCCGTAAGCTTGAACCATCGCTGAAATTCTTTATCGACAACCTTTTTGGCCTCGTTAATAAACAAATCACGCGAAGCTTTATGGTTGGCTCGTGGCATCATGATGCGCGCCATTAGTTTGTACAATGACATTTGGGGCAAAATGCTGTAAAGAATTCTGCCCGCTCTTAGGATAAGTCTAGAACGAATGTTGAGCTTGGTTACCGCCCCCGCAAAAATCATGCTTTTGACTAAATCTGGTCTTTGGGCCCTAAGTACTTTGATAACGATTGAACCCAAGGAGACACCAACAAAATGCGCTTTACCAATGTCTTTTTGATCGAGTAAATCGATGACATCTTTGGCGATGAGATCAAAGGAGTAATATTTAGACTCTGAGGTCGTTTTTTGACTTTTACCGTGTCCACGCAAATCCAGAAGGAGGACGTTGTGCTTTTCACAAAAATCTTTGAGCTGTTTGTGCCAAATAGAGGAACTCCCTCCTGCCCCATGCACAAAAACCACCCATTCGGTGTTTTCTCGGTGAATAAATGACTTGGAATAGAGCATAAGCAAAAGTAAAAAAAAACACCCGTCGTTCAACGGGTGTTTTATCAATAAGGATAAACAAAATAATTATTTGTCTTTAACTTCTTCAAAGTCAACGTCAGTTACTTCATCTTGTGGTGAACCAGCGTTCTGATCCGCACCCGCATCAGCGGCGGTGCCTTCGGCGTTTGCTGCGTTGTACATATCTTGAGAAGCTGCACTAAACACTTCGTTTAATTTGTCCATTGCTGGCTGAAGATTAGCCATGTTTTTGGCTTCAAACTCTGTTTTAAGCGCTGCCAAGGCGTCTTCGATTGGCTGTTTTTTGTCGGCAGGGATTTTGTCGCCGTATTCTTTAAGTTGACGCTCTGTTTGGAAGATAAGAGAATCTGCTTTATTGACTAATTCTGCTTCTTCTCTGCGCTTGTTGTCCGCGTCTGCATTGGCTTCCGCCTCTGCTTTCATGCGTTGGATTTCTTCATCTGACAAACCACTTGAGGCTTCAATTTTAATGGATTGCTGCTTGCCGGTTCCTTTGTCTTTGGCAGAAATGTTCATGATTCCGTTGGCATCTATATCGAAAGTCACTTCGATTTGCGGCACACCGCGCTGTGCAGGTGGAATATCGGTTAACTGAAAACGACCGAGTGTTTTGTTATCGTTGGCCATAGCGCGCTCACCTTGCAATACGTGGATTTCAACTGATGGCTGGTTGTCGGCAGCTGTTGAGAATACCTCAGATTTTTTCGTTGGGATAGTCGTATTGGCATCAATTAGCTTGGTGAAAACACCACCCATGGTTTCGATTCCGAGTGAGAGTGGAATGACATCCAAAAGCAATACATCTTTCACTTCGCCAGTAAGTACACCACCTTGGATGGCAGCACCAACGGCAACAACCTCGTCTGGATTAACGCCTTTCGAAGGTGCTTTTCCAAAGAAACGTTCAACGGCTTCTTGAATCACAGGAATGCGGGTTGAACCACCTACGAGGATGACTTCATTGATGTCCGAAGGCTGCAAACCTGCATTTTGAAGCGCAGAACGGCACGGCGCAATGGTGCGCTCGACAATACTCGAAATGAGTTGTTCAAACTTGGCGCGTTGTAGGGTGCGCACAAGGTGTTTTGGAATGCCGTTGACAGGCATTATGTATGGCAAGTTGATCTCGGTTGTAGTGGTAGAAGACAACTCAATTTTTGCTTTTTCAGCTGCTTCTTTTAGACGCTGAAGTGCCATAGGGTCTTGACGAAGATCGAGGCCTTCTTCTGCTTTGAATTCTTCTGCCAACCAGGTGATGATGGCTTCATCGACGTCGTCACCACCGAGGTGGGTATCTCCGTCTGTTGATAATACTTCAAACACGCCATCTCCTAATTCGAGTACAGAAACGTCGTGGGTACCACCACCGAAGTCGAAAACAACGATTTTTTGATCGACACCTTTTTTGTCTAGGCCATAAGCAAGTGCCGCAGCAGTTGGCTCGTTGATGATGCGCTTGATGATGAGACCAGCGATTTCACCGGCTTCTTTGGTTGCCTGACGCTGTGCGTCATTGAAATATGCAGGAACGGTTACAACTGCTTCTGTAACCTCTTGTCCGAGGTAATCTTCTGCTGTTTTCTTCATTTTTTGAAGAATCATGGCAGAAATTTCTTGTGGAGAGTAAAGGCGGTCGTCGATCTGAACACGCGGTGTGTTGTTGTCTCCTTTTACGACTGCATATGGCATACGCGAAACTTCTTTGGCAGACTCGTCAAAACTAGAGCCCATGAAGCGCTTAATAGATGAAATGGTCTTAGTTGGATTGGTGATTGCTTGTCTTTTGGCAGGATCGCCAACTTTGCGCTCGCCACCTTCTACAAATGCAACGACTGAAGGCGTGGTACGCTTTCCTTCTGCATTGGCAATAACTACTGGCTCATTGCCTTCCATGACCGAAACACAAGAGTTTGTGGTTCCGAGGTCGATTCCGATTATTTTTCCCATTTTGATTTAAATTTTGATGTTTCTTTCAAGACAATGATTGTGCCAGCTCAAAAAAGAAGCGTTTTGCTGACAATTTGAGCAAGTTGCGCATGTAATCAATGTCTTTTTGTCAGTATTGCTGACACTCTTAACAAGTGTCACATTCACGCGGTCCAAAAAAGAGTGACTCTGTTACATGATTTATGTAAGAGGAACAAAGATGTATATCCTTCCTATGCTCAGAGATACAGCCACCGATGAAATCGCAGTAAATGTTGGCAATCACGTGCAAATGATTACAATAAGCCATTTCTTTTGTGAAACTTAGTCAACGTCAACTCAAAAACAAAGGAAAAATTAAAAAACTGCCACGAAAAAATTATTTTTCAACATATGCATCTTTAAAAGACATTTTTTATTAATTTGTTCAATATTTAATCACAAAAAGTAAGCAATTATGAAAAAATTTTTACCCTTCTGGTATGCACTCATTGCGCTCTCAATGGGTTGGCAAGCCGATGCACAAGGCCTTACTTGTGCAAATGCTTTACCTGTAACGCCCGGAACTTTTACTGCCAGTACATTGATAGGTACACCCTCTCAAGCCACCGCAACAGCGGCAGGTTGGTATGCCTTTACTCCGAGCTCAAATGGTATTCTAAATATCAATTCTTGTGGTGGAGGATCCGATACCCGATTATGGATTTGGTCGGGGTCATGTTCCCCGCTTACCCCTGTTGCCAATAACGACGATTTTGCAGGCTGTTTTTCAACCGGAACAACTCCTTACGCTTCCAAAATTGAAAACGTCATTT
>VHBC01000035.1 GCA_016872115.1 Sphingomonadales bacterium
CTTGCGATTAACATAATGAATATTATAGGCCGGTCCACTTCAGATACGCTTAAGTCACTGCATTTCAACACAATGACTCTTGAGCAGGCGTATCCAGATGGTGGCGGTGCTTTAGGTGAAGAAATGCCCCAAATAGGCGAAGATCCAGGCGGCTACCCTGGTCAAGCACGCATCCTTTACTGGTACCACCCCGACTATATTCAGAATGTGGACTTGGTCACCGACCTCGATGGCGAAGCCTACGAACTCTTCCTCTACAACCCCTGGGGAGAACAACTGCACCACTGGTCCAGCAACAGCAGCGCGTGGACCTCACCCTACCGGTTTAACGCCAAAGAAGTAGACCCCGAATCCGGACTGGCCTACTACGGTGCGCGGTACTACCAGAGTAAACTTGGGGTGTGGTTGAGTGTGGATCCTATGGCGATGAGTGGTTCAAACATGTCAAGGACTTCCTATTCCTTCACTAATAACAATCCAATCATGATGGTCGATCCTGATGGGAGGAACTCAAGCCCTATTTATGACTTGAATGGAGAATTCTTAGGCACGGATGGCCAAGGTTTAAAAGGAAAAGCTATAATTATGCAAAAGAGTGATTTTACTCAAGGAATGGCACATTCAGATGCGTTGTCCAAGGATATAGGTACAGGCGGTTTATTGTATAATAATGACGGTGTCTTTGAATCAGGGGCAAAAGGTATAGCAGATGCACAAAGGTTCAACGAACATTATGCAGGACTATCATCTAGACCAGATTACGATGGATTTGTAACAATAGATGAAGGAGTCCAATGGGCAAAAGATCATCCTAAAACATTACCTGATAATGTAACCGCCGACAATTCTCTGTATATGGATGCTTCACAATTAGATTTTGGTAATTTGAGTACAAATAACATGCCTCTCAAGGAAGGAGAGAAGGGTAATGTGAACCTTTTAAATTATACTAGCTATAGTCGCAGTAGATCGCGTGCTACAACATATGCATTGGGAAATACAATGGTAGAGTACTTAAATGCCGATAATGGAACAGTCAGGTTATTTTGGGATAATTATGATTGGGATTACCATAACAATCCCCCTTCTGGTTCCCGTGATAGGGCAGTCCAGGCGGATAGATTGCTTAAAGGATTAAATGACAGTCATGGATTTAAAGTGTATATATATGGTAAAGGAACTATCGCTCATTGAATGGACACTTGTAACATTCCTGATTGTTTGTATTTCTTCGTGTGCATACTCTTCTGGAGAAATACAGGATTGTGTTGATTTAGGTGATAATTATCGATATGTCTCCGAAAGTCCACAAGCAATAATTTACAATCGTAGTGATAGATCGAAGTGTAGTGGATTCTACGTTGTTCCACCTTCAGTGATTGCATACGCTTTTAATGATGAATATATCATTGCTAAATCGCTTATAATCGATGAAAATACAGGGCGAAATGTATCAAATCATTATTACTATTGGATTGTAGCCAAAACTGATTCTGGGCTTGTAGAAGGACCGATGGATTTAGCAACTTTTCTAACAGAAAAAACAGCGAGGGATATTAATTTAACTATGCATGATGTAAATTAACGAAGGTTGAGGGGAAACGAAAGGTCAGCAACGCCTTTGACATTAATACTCCAGGTGAGCAATCCTTAGGAAGGCCCATTACAATGTATTCCCACTGTATGTATTCCTTGACCTCTTCCCTTGATTTAGTACGTTTCTAAACTAGAATTTTTGGGCCCAAGTCCCCGGGCAGTGGGAAGTGAAAAATCACGAAATTGGACCCATCATGAAGAAGTCAAAATTCTCTGAAGATCAGATCGTTTATGCCATTCGCGAGAACGAATCAGGCACCAAGGTCGCTGAGATTACCCGGCGCCTGGGCATAAGTCAGGCCACCTTCTTTACTTGGAAGAAGAAGTACGGTGATATGGGCGTTACGGAGTTAAAGCGCTTACGTGCACTTGAAGATGAAAATGCACAGTTGAAGAAGTTGGTTGCCGATCTGAGCCTAGACAAGCAAATGCTTCAGGACATTTTAAAAAAAAGTTCTAGCAGTTGCTATTCGAAAAGCCATGGCTCACTACTTACAAGAAGCCTATTCGGTGTCATTGCGTCGTAGTCTTCGTATTTCCAATGTGTCGCCTTGTATGTGGTACTACAAGAAAAGAGATCGAGGTGATCAATTGCTTCGAATGCGAATGAAGGAAATCGCTGCAATCAGGGTACGATATGGTTTTGAGCGAATCTTAATCATGCTACGACGGGAAGGTTTCAGGGACAATCACAAACGGGTTTACCGCGTCTACCGTGAAGAAGGGCTGAATCTTCGAAGCAAACGACCGCGACGCTCGCGCAGTGGCGCACACCCCTTGGAGCGGTGGATACTCCAGCAATCAATCGGGTGTGGAGCATGGACTTTCAGCAAGATGCCCTATTCAACGGACAGCGATTTCGCATCTTAGCCATAGTGGATAACTACAGTAAAAAATGCCTGTAACTGATCGTTGGCAAATCTCTTCGAGGGGAAGATGTTCGCAACACCTTAAGCCACGTCTGCAAGGAGGAAAGTTGTTTCCCTGAGCGGATTCAATGCGACAATGGAAGTGAGTTTATTTCAAAGGAAGTAGACCGCTGGGCTTATGAGAACAAGGTCACTCTAGATTTTTCAAGGCCAGGGACACCAACAGATAATCCGTATGTTGAGTCCTTTAATGGGAAATTTAGAGACGAATGCCTATCGATGAATTGGTTTATGGATTTGGAAGACGCAAGGGAGAAGATTGAAGAATATCGGATTGATTACAACACCATGAGGCCGCATTCATCTATCTTCGATTTACCACCTGAAGAATTCATATATTCACATCAAATCAACCCTGAATTCTCTAGTTAAAAGGGTTACTAACAAGGGGAGGACCTCAAAAAATCAAAAATTATCCTTTTTATTGTTTTCGAATTACGGGGGAAATACACCCAAATAGTAGTGCTTACTGACCTTGTCGCCATTGGTGAATGATGTGATTACTTAGTATGGATTCACGTAGACGGTGAATTGATCGTAGAATTCGAGGTTTTGTTATGTGGGTTTAAATTCCGCACTCACTCAGGCAGTAAAGTAAACTAATTTTCAAAGTATTATATAACAATAAAGGTCAACTAATAGTCTAATTTTATATACTATGAACAGTCTTCTATTTTATCTTTTTATTTGCTCTATCCGTAGCATAATTTTCCTTCACATATAGTCGAATATAATTGACTTGTTCATTGTACCTACTGTATTTACCGTCAAAATAGGTATAGCGACTATCATTTAACACTTTAGCTTTACTGTATCGTTCAATAACATAATTTTTATCTGAATGCGGTTGCACAATTTCTACATTATCCTCAGTATCTATAAGTAACCTGTTATCCTCAGTCCAAATAACATCTACAATAGCCGCCATGTTACTCGTTTTTATATAGTTATCAGAAGGTTTGAATATTCCATTATACTTGTCGAGAACGATATAACATTTGTCACCATAGCGTTTCCATACAGTAACACATTTCCCTTCCGATAGACAATAGAATGAACGGGTTTGTTCAGAACAAATGGAGCACACCACTATCAAAATCAACAAAACACCTATGATCGACAATAACATTCTCATCATTTTGCCCCTGTTGGATAAGGGTTTGTTGCTTTCCTCCATTCTCTTTCAAATTGTCGTTGATTAAAAATTGAATAACCCTCGTTATGTCCAGCTCGTTGTGCTTGCTGCGATGGTTGCCCTTCACTAACCCTATTAAAAGGATAATATAAAACTGTATTCCAAGTTCCTTTTGCTTGTTTTGTTTCTAAAGCGTCAAATGCAAAGCGAGATGAATTCCAATTAAAGCCGTTAACGCCTGTCACATAGCCCCGGTGAGGGCGGGATTCGAACCCGCGGTCCGACAAACCTATGATTGAAGTTAAGAATTCTAGGGAAATAAACCAAGCTATAATTCAACAGTATAGAATTTCGGGCGTTTCCAGCAGCCATCTACAATGTAATTGTAGATGAAAGCACAAGTTAGCGGTTCTATCCTGTTCTTAACCGAACGACTTCGAAGCATGCGATGGTTTCGTTTCTTCCGTTGAGCAATAAGTTGAGATCTAACCAGTGCTTGGAGCCTGCGAAATAATCTCAATGGCGCAAATCGTTAAATGGCTCTATCCCATTGAATATCAAAATACAGCAACTGAATTAAAGAGCAATCAAAGAATAGGTAACCATCGAACGTACGTAGCCTTTAGTTGATCATTAGGGTCGTTAGGATTGACCCCAGGCTACATTTTGACAAACTTTTGAATCGTTCGATCAAACTTTGACCGCACCTCGAGGTAGTATATTCCTACAGGTAATTCAGAAACGTCAAGCCGTTTAATGGACTCACCGTGCATAAGTTCTGCCGTTAATAATGTTTGTCCGTGTTGATTATTGATGGTGATTTGTCCGCCAGCGACGTGCTGATGGTCAAGCTCAACATTTAGGTAGTCAATAACGGGGTTAGGGAAAACGTGTGGCTGGTGCACGTCGTGGTCAGAATCTCCTAAAAATTGAGCAATGGTGCAATTTATTGCCCCAGCTGAATCATATTCTGCCCTGATTTCGTCGCAGTATAGACGTAGGTATTCAAGACTTTGCTTATGATCTTGTCCTTGGGCAAATACATAGGCGAAATCAAAACACGTTGTCGCATTTGGGGCCAAATCCTGAACAGGAAGTGCCATAATCATGGCCCGATCAATAAAGTTGGCCACTAAGGTGTCATCCAGTGCGCCATTTTTTAACAGTGGATCACCCGCGGCATAATACTGAGGAAGAATAGAGCCATCTGGGGCAATGCCTTTGAGGTAGTTGAATTCTTGATGGATGTTTGTCGGCATCGATTGTGCCGACAATTGAGTAACTCCTGGATTGTAGCGTAAGGATCTCTGGATATTGTTTCCCAAAGCCAATACTCCCATAGCGGGGGTTAGCGGACCGTAACCACTGATGGGTTCGGCAGAAACGTAATTCATCCCATAAATAAAATTACGGGCAACATCGGTACCAACATAGTCGTTTTCTGCGATCCCAATATCGAAGTCAGCTACTAACCCCACCAGCAAAGAATCGATAGTTTCTGAACCAATATTGGTAACTCTAAACCTCGCAAAAATGGAATTGGCATGGGCATCAGAAGACGCTGCAAGGGGACTTTGATACAATTCTACAGATACATTTAGTGACGTTTCTTGATTACTCAATCCTTTGGCTAAATTCCGATCTGAATAGAGGGCAAATAACGATTTATTGCCTGATAAGACTGGCATATCTCCCCGTTGCCAAGAATAGTTGTAATCCGCCACAGCGGCTTTGAAAGGCAATAAATAAGGATGTACGCCTTTTGCTGTGTCCCCAACGGCGAGGTAGGAGCTCACGCACGTCGGAGGGGTATACGATGGCATTTGGTAGCTCGCCTCATGAAAATTGACACTGTCTTGGTAGACCGTCCATGTCCTATTGAATTTTTGGCTTAACTCATTTGGTTGATAGGCCCAGTCGTCACAGTGAGGTCCAAAGGTGCTCTGATTCGAGATTCCCGGTGAGGAGATCAACGGCATAATACCATGTTTTTGTCCGTTTCGCATGTATCCAACCCAAAACTGGGATTCAAAAATCGTGGTCAATCCTGACCACATTGGGGCCTCCAATAACGCTTGACCTGTCGGAGATCTAAAGAGTGAGCCATTGCTGCTCACTCCCACGAAATGATTTCCTATTTGCGTAGTTTGAGCACTGGTAGTTAGATAAACTACCGACAAGAAGATTAGCGCAATTTTTTTCATCTAGTACGTCGTTACAGTTAGCAATTAACTAATTTGAAGGTACCATTTTTATTTTGAAAATATTAACGTGGAGAAATGCTCAACCTCGAAGTGTATTTCCCTTTAAATGCTGAAACAATAGGATGTGAAATTGTCAGGTTCAGTAAGGCGAAGTTGAGAGCCAACGTGCTAAATTCACTTCAACCTAGTAGCCGTGTCATCAGTAGCAGTGACAAAATGTTGGTACGGGCATTTCCAGCAGCCACCTACAGTAGTTCTGTAGGTTCGGTTCATGTTCAGCAATTCTCCTGAAACAAAAAAAGCACCCCGAAGGGTGCTTCTTTGGTCACTCGGATCATCGTGTGGAGCTGGTGGGATTTGAACCCACGTCCAAACAAGGAAACCATGCGCTTTCTACATGCTTAGTGGATCATTGCTTTTCGACCGAAGGCCGGGGAGCCACACCCTACCTTAAGCTTAGCCACTAAAATTTAAGAAGCCCTCAGTGGCCGGTGGCTTCCGGTTCCCGCATTTACGGCACCCCTTGATCGAACTCCGCAGGACCGGGATTTCGAGGGATGTCCTGCTTTCGCACCTTGTGCGAAACAAGCCAAATCTCCTATCGGATGATTAGGCGGCAAGAGCGTAGTTGTACTCGCCTGTTGTTGTTCCCTGCATCGATTAACGAGCGACATCAGGATAGCTCGGCATGCTTACACACCGCCTCGGCTTGCTGTCAAAACCGGTCAGCCCCGATAAACTGCGTGCGCAGGCTGCAAAGGTACGTCGCGCCGCAGGTGCCACCGCACGAAGTTTTCAAACCTCCGCATTCCGCGCTCGGGGCAGGTCAAGCGCTGCGGACGGCTGTAGCGAAGCGAAACGTCAATCTGGGGCTCGCACAGCAGCGACCACAGATGCCTCAAAAGGTGCGGAACGAATCCGCCCTTGAGGTCGTGAAAGTAGGCGGCTTTGCGGTTGCCGTAACGGATTCCGACATAGGTCACCGGAACACCCGCTTCAGCGGCAGCTTTGAACATGCCAAGGCGAACCGTGTTGGGAAGCACTCCGTCGGTCGTGCGCCCCTCGGGAAAAACAAATGCACTTCGCTGGGCCCGCAGCGCGTCGAGAATGCACGGAACGATGCGCTTGCGCGACTCAGGGCATTTGCGCTGCACCCAAACAGTGCCGATAGCTTGGGCGGCCCAACCGATGAACGGAAACCACTTAAATTCTCGTGCCGCGACGATCGCGGTGGGACGGCGGTCGTAGCACAGAAAGATATCGAGGTACGAGGGGTGATTGCCCATTAAGATGCTGGGCTCATCAGGAAGGGCTCCGATGCGCTCAACTTTGAGGTT
>VHBC01000036.1 GCA_016872115.1 Sphingomonadales bacterium
CGAGCATGGCCAGGTTCTGTTGTGCTTGGAGCGAAATGACGGTCTTTGTCGCCTTTCCGACGATCTTGCAGAGCTTGTCGACGGTCTCATGTGTACCAATTTTGATGATACGTGAGGAATCGTGTAGACTTTGATCCGAGTAGAGGGATCGGGCCACTCGGGGTGAGAATCCGAGGGTATAACGATAGAAGTTTATGACTTGGTTGCGTTCTAGGAGCTCGATCGGGGGATAGTCACCGGCCGCATCGGTCTCTAGGTCTTCGGGGTCGTCTTCCTTTTCTTCGTCGTCGCTCGTGCTGGAATCCTGGTTGGCTCCAGGATCGCGCTCAGGGGCGCTCGTTCTGCGAGTCGTCTTCGTGCCCGTTGCCCTTGTTCTAGCCATCGTGAATACAGTGGGCAGCGCACGCGTCTGGGGTGCCTCGGCAAGCGATTTGCTCTCCGGTCTCGGGGTCTAATCGTCGTCGACGTCGCACGTCAGTCGGTCTCTGCGGCTTGTCTCGTCGCGTCTGAGGTCTAGTCAAATGGGTCTGTATAAACTGAAGAAATTCATCCACGGGGATAAGGCTACATTAATGGTGTAGACTGTGGGCCGTGGCCGGCCCGGTCACTCCTTGCGGAGCCCGAGCCTATTCATGGTCTAAATATCGTGTTAGCAAAGGCTACAGAATTATGGCAGTGGCAAACATTCTGGTGGACACGGCGGAGCAGAATTCTGACATGTGGCGCGTGCCTGACACGCCGGCCGGGGCGGATCTTTTCCAACGTATTGTTCCCACATATGTGAAAGTGACGCACTTGAGTCTCTTCCATCAATACGGGAAGCGACTCCGATTCTGTCAGCCGTCTGTCTGTCTGTCCGAAAGTAGCGACGCCAGACCGCGCTAAACGGCGCGGCTGCATTCTCTCAGTCCCCTCAAGATCAGACGGGGATTCGGGAAGCGTCGGGTGGTCTTGCCATACTGCGTCTATGTCTGGTCATTGTCAATTGTGATCATAGATGTCGTAAAGGACATTCTTAACTAGGTCTCGTCTTTTGGGTCCGTGGGTGACTTTGGTCAGGAGGTCAGCCCAATTGTCAGTAGTCCTGATGTGTGCAAAACGGGATTCGTCCATTGCAACGGACTCGCGACATGCATGATAGCAAATCGAATTGCACTTCTTTTTAAGGACTGATTCCGGCGTAGAAGAATTTGTGATAGCAGATTTGTTGTCGCCGTAGATGTAGCTAGGGCCAAGGACAGGCACTCCCATCATGCGGAGCTTATACCTCAGTCCCCTCAGCTTTTCCACACCGTGCTTCATGGCAACAAACTCAGCGCCGAAAACAGAAGTCTCAATCGTGGGCTGTCGTTTAGACACCCAGTCGATGCAGGCCATATTAATGTAGATGAAGAAACCGGTCCGGGACCGTCTGGTACGTTTCTCCCCTGCGTGATCACTGTCTACCCACATTCGGAGGTCAACGTCTTTTCCGAGGGGTGGTGGCATGTTGTCCGGGATAGCCTCGGACACTTTGCCATAAAATTCATCCCAATTTCGCTTGGGGAACATGCTCGCGTCTATTTTCGGGTAGGTCGGGTCGAAGATGAGTCTGGTGTTATGCTTAGCCTTAAGGTAAGCCATGACATGCAACGCTGCCAAGAGATGTCCAAGTCTTGGATAAGCAAGGTAAGATGACAAGAGTGAGATTTCAGTTGCAATGTCAACACGTCCGATCTCCACCATCCAACGCATCATACCGATAAGGTGAGCGTAAAAGGAGGATAGGGAGGGGTCTAAAGGGTCTGATACGTCTGTGTCTGGGTCATAAGTCGTAGGAAACGGGTTATCGGCCCGAGTCGGGAGTTTGAAACGGCCACCGAACTCTTCGGTGAGTTGTGACTCAGTGTTGCTCACGGCCTGGTTAACATACTTAGAGGGACTCATCCCCCAAGCCCAGATGCCGTTGGGTAGCTGGGTCTCTCTCAGCTTAGTACCAAGGTAAATGGTGGGGTCGCAATTATGTGGGTCTTTTAACGGCATATAGCCGTGGATCTCAGTCAAAACGGTCATGGGGTCATGGTGGATGACAAGAATGTCATCGACGTAGCATAAAATATATGCATAGTATCTGGTATTGTCTGTCGGATTGGTCTGGGCCTTGTACCAAAGGTCTGGGTCTGCTTTACAAGAGGCGTATCCCATATGTCTCATGAAAGAAGCAAGGTGTGCGCGGAAAGCTGCACCGGCACTCTTGAGTCCATAGAGGGCGCGAACGATGATGGCGTGTCTGCCTGTGTCTGCGCCAAATTCAGGGCCGAGAATCGTCCAAACCTTTTCAGTGATTGGAGCGGTGATGTAGGCATTCATGACGTCCCCTGTCTTTACGTCTAGGCTGTTGAGGGCGGCGATAGTCAGCGCAATGCGGACGGTCTCACGAGAGACAACGCTGGCGTAAGTCATTGCAGGGGGTGTGTCTGTCAAATGTCCCCCGGCAACTAGTCTGGCTTTCCTGGCGAAGTCGACCATCTTAACGTCAAAGATCATGTGACACGGGATTTTCTTATAACCTCCAGGTGCGGTAGTGCCATCTGGGAGAATATTGAAAGCAACGCGAACGTTTTTCATTTCCTTAGATATTGCGTCTGCCCATAGGGTGTTCCCGTTCTGTCTGTCTAGGTCTAGTGCCTGTTGTACTGTCTTCGGCACACGAACTCCATATTTATGGGTGCGCTTAAGGTATCTGGTCTCGCGTTTCTTAACAAGGGATATTATCCGGTCTCGGCGTTTAAATACGTCATGGACCCACCAATTAAAAGCAGGTTCATGGTCAATCCCAGCGGAGATTGCATATTCCGCGGTCTGCACAGGATGTGACTCTTTGAGGTCTTTGAGGTCTATCCAAGAGGTAGATCCATCCCGCCAAAGGCAGCATAATTGCCAACCAATGGTGGAACGTCGCTTAAATGCGCGCCCGTTGGGCTGGATGCGGGTCTGGTCTGATAGTCTGATGGCATTGTCTAGTTTGCGGTGGTCTGTTATTGAGTCAAAAATAAAATACTCATGTCCGTCTGGGTCACAGTTCTCATACATGGACGCCGCGATAAGGTTTGCATTAAGCTCAGCCTCATCGCCGTCTTCGAATTTAACCACGTACTCGCGGGTGTCCAGAATACGGTTGTCGTTGGCAAGTCCAATGAGGTCTCCGTTAAGGTCTCGTTTCCGGGATGTGACACGTCCCCTCTTGAGGATGCCACCTCGTGGGAAACTAATCTCGGCTCCGACGTAGTTGTCGGCCGCCTCCGGACTTACTTTGAGATCGGAGTCTGTCTTAAGTTCTAGGTCTGTGAAGTTTGGGTCAAGGTCAAGGGGTTCCATGTGGTCAGGGTCTGGTGTCATGTCTTCGGCCGGAAAATCACTATCCCGTGCGGGGCGGCCGAGGACTGCGATTATTGATGTCATGAAATCATCGCGTAGTGTCTTATGAGTAGGGCATTGAAGCTCCTCGTCTGTTAAGTGTCTGAGGGTCGAACGGCAAACAAATTGTCCGTTTGATTTAAGGATCTTGGCGGTCAAAGCCGATCCGACGTCTGTTGCGGGTCCGAGGTATCGACCAAGGATCATCCGGTCATCTGGAAATGTGGGGACGTTATCTCGAAACATCACCCAGTCAAACCAGCCAAATTCACATATATGGCTGATGTCAGCGGTCTGTCCGGTCATAATGGTCTCTGGGGTCTCACCATTGGTCATGTAAATACTATTGCACGTTGAGGAGCGTATCAAGCTCTCTAATTCGATGCAATGATCCCAAAGTGTCTTAGGTGAGCCGGTCTTTATCATTTTACGTGACGTTCCACGTTTAAGCTCACGGATACAGCCCTCTGCGGCGTTCATCCAGGGTGAGTATGGTTCGGTCTGTCTCAAGTGGCAGTCTGCTTCGCGAAGTTTCCGGCGAAAGTCTCCTTGGGTCTGTTCTTTAGATCCATCCATGATCATAGCTGGAGGAATCCCATCCCGCTGAAACAGGAGGGAAAGTGTCTGATGTGCATCACCCTTGCGTGTCAAAGGGTAAGCTCGTGACCAGCCAAAGGATGTCGAATAAACCTGGGCGTATTTATGGCCACGTCTGGAGGTCGTACCCGATACCAGGGTGTCGGTAAAACAAGGATGCGGAAGCCGGTTATAGCGGAGCATCCTGTCGTTGGTCGGAAAGCGTCGTGAAAGTGTCGGGTTAAGGCAAGTCCGGACACCACGCTGTGTCGTGCGGCTTAAGGTCTGTCTAGCCGCGTCAGGGGATATCCCCCACCGTCTCGCAAGAGTTAAGAAATCGATGCCAGGGGTCGATCGGGCACGGACATTCCCGGTGAGAGCAGGGGTAAAACCTGTGCTTGTCTGGTTTGGTCTGGTCTGGTCTGATGTCATCTGGTCTGGTCTGGTCTGTGCGGATGAGACCACTACTCGTGCCAACAGGGCAGCTGCAAAGTAGTCGTCGTGGGTCAAGTCTATAAGGTCTGTGTGTGATCTGGAGGATGCCATGGCGCGAATGATGGTGGGAAACTGGTCCCTCACACGTGTGCGGGTCACAATCGCACCGGTGAAGTCCATCATCGCGGCTTCCTGGTCTGCGTACGCTGTGGTCTGTGGGTCCCATGTCAGGGTCTGTGAGGTCAGTTCTAGTCTGGGTATGGTCTGGTCGTTGAATTGTTCGACGGTCGGAGTCCTTACATTAAGAAACGAGATAACCCCCCGCAACCGAAGTGGGAGGGTAACCGTCTGCAAGGGATCGTCGGGGTCTGTTAGGGTCAAAGCATGCGTGGTCTCAGTGGGGTCTCGCGCCAAAAATTTAGGCGTCTCGTCGACGGTCACGTCATTCACACGGCATTGCATTGGGCAAAGCAGGTGGTGGTCTAGATGCGGTATGTGAATGGCCTGATTAATCACGAGCAGGAGCGTCCTCCCGCTGTGTGGGTCATCGTAAGCCACCGCGCCGGAAACTGTGCTATATTGAGCACTTCCGAGTCTGGGGTCATAAGCTTCCACGATAACGGGACGGTCATAGTCTAGGAAGATAAGTGCGCCAGCACCGAGTACAGAGGTATCGGCGTGGGAGTCTAGGTCTAATGTGGTCTCAGTGGTCTGGTCATGGTCTAATTTAATCCCTACTCTCCGTAAGGAACGGTTGTTGGTCAAACTCAACCGTGATGTCTTAACTGTCCTAATGTGGAATCGCGTAGCCGAGGCCAGGTCTGGTCAGGTCTCCTGGCGGGCATTGGCGCGATTCTTGGCGCGTTTGTCTGTCTTTATGTCCTGGTCGGTGTTGCCGAAAAGGCTAGCGTTATCGTCAGTGTTGTAACTGTCGCTATCCTCGGTAGCGGATCGCTTACGAGGGGTGCTCTGGTCTGTCTTGCGTGAGGAGCTTTGGTCGGTCATAGCTGAGGAAATGCTCCTGTTATCGCGAGAGCGAGGTCTGCCGCTGCTGTCGTTGCGGGTGTTCTTCTCCTTTCGGATCTGGTAGAGGCGCTGCTTCTCGGCAGCGGATAGCTTGTCGTACTCCGCCTTGGTGTATGTGCGATCCTGTATGTGAGTGCATCGGTCAACTGCAATCTGTGGCGGTACACCGCCGTCTCGGCGAGGATAAGGGTGTCTAGGACCGCGACCACCGCGTCCGCGGATGGATGCGATAGCCCGTGTACGGACCGGGCCGTCTGAAGTTGGTCTGTTGCGATGAAAGCTCATAAACTGATCCTTCACGCGGTCAAAGGTCTGGAAGTTCTCAGGTGTGGCAAGGACAGCGTTCTTGACGGAGTCAAAGTCTCTATTGGTAATACCACTCTGGAAGTAGTGAATCTTCATGTCCTCGTTCAAGGGGTCTGCTCCATGCTCCACAAGCTCGTTGTGAAGGTTGTGCTGCTCAATGTGTTTAAGCACGTAGGTCTCGAAAGTGAAATTCTTGCGGCACTCATCGTATTTAAAGCTAGAGAGGTTGGAGAGTACGCTTTTGGTCTGGGTCTGGACGGAGTTGGTACCAAAGAAGTACCTGTAGAGCGCGCGATAGGCAGCTCTTCCGTCGGTCTGTCGGGTGAAACTCCTCACGTTAGTCCAGGCGGGGTTCCTTCCCCAGTAGCTGAAGAGGACCTGAAATACGGTCCGGTTGTCAGCATTAAAGGTAAGGTGACGAGCCCCGGTGTCTTCAAGGGTCTCTAAATTCCTGAGGTTATGCCACTCCTCCCTGTTCTCAGCAAGGATTGGTGCTCGTTGGATCATCTCGTCTTCGTGTGAGGCGTAGGGGCTGTCCACATACCCGTATGGAAGGTTAGGGGTCTGTCCTCCCGAGTCTGGTGGTAGGATCCTCGTGCGAATAACATAAGCAAGGGGAACCTTGCTCACGCCTCGCATGTTGGTGAGAATCTGTCTCATCTGGTTGAACGCCTTGGCCGCCGACGTACCGTCAAGCGTCACCGAGGTCGGGTCTGGGTCTCTGTGTGTCTTCGCCCTTTCCTCCTCCACCGTTCGGTGGTGATCAAGGGCCTCGATATCTGAGAGGAACACATTGGTCAAGATTGGGACCGCGCGCGAGGTACGCTCGAGGTGCTTGAAGTAGTATACGAGCATGGCCAGGTTCTGTTGTGCTTGGAGCGAAATGACGGTCTTTGTCGCCTTTCCGACGATCTTGCAGAGCTTGTCGACGGTCTCATGTGTACCAATTTTGATGATACGTGAGGAATCGTGTAGGCCTTGATCCAAGTAGAGGGATCGGGCCGCTCGGGGTGAGAATCCGAGGGTATAACGATAGAAGTTTGTGACTTCGTTGCGTTCTAGGAGCTCGATCGGGGGATAGTCACCGGCCGCATCGGTCTCTAGGTCTTCGGGGTCGTCTTCCTTTTCTTCGTCGTCGCTCGTGCTGGAATCCCGGTTGGCTCCAGGATCGCGCTCAGGGGCGCTCGTTCTGCGAGTCGTCTTCGTGCCCGTTGCCCTTGTTCTAGCCATCGTGAATACAGTGGGCAGCGCACGCGTCTGGGGTTGTCTCGGCAAGCGAT
>VHBC01000037.1 GCA_016872115.1 Sphingomonadales bacterium
CGAAGGGTCATCGCGAATGCGAAGAAGAAAGGAACTGACGAGCCCAACCAGTCCTCACAAGACGCCCTCAAGGCCGATCTTAAAGCAGCCCTCGAGGAAAAGAAGGCAGCCGAGGAAAATCTGGCAGAGGCTGCTGCAGGATTCTTTTCGCTCTACGCGAACCTCCTCAGCGAAGATGCCCGTTTCCGTTGGGACAAGATTGTCACCAGCCAGATCGGAACAGCCCCGTGGACCGACCTACAGGGGAACGAGCACACGGAGGAAAGAATTGCATCCAAACAGTCCTTTGAAGATTGCATCACCTTCCATCTTCTGGACATGTTCCCAAGTGACGCCGCCGAGCAACAGCGCTACTACATCAGCAATGTGCTAAAGAAGCCCCAGCGAGTCACGGTACGAAACTTCGTCCAGCGAGTAGAGCAGCTCAACGGCTACCTCTCACAACTACCGTGCATCTACGACAGCCCTCGCGCGACCGCTGCGACTAAGCCCGTCGAAGCCTTCGACGAGGCTGATCTAGCGATGCTCCTCCTTCGCATGTGTCCCGAGTCCTGGCAGAACCAGTATAACCTCTCGCAGGAATCCGTACCCCAGAGTGTTCGGAAACTACTCGGCATCCTTGAGAACGTCGAAAAAGTAGTAGAGAGTTCCAACGCCAAGGAAAAGGCTGCCAAGGAAAGCGCCGAGAAGTCCGCCGGAAAGCGCGAGAAAGGTAAGCGCAAGGGTACTGGTTCCGACCACGTACGAGTGCCCAAAAAGGCGAGATTCGCCAAAAACTGCGCGCTGTGCCAGAAATATGGGGGCGCGCACACTACTCACAATACCAACGAGTGCCGTAAGTACAATCCGGATGGAACTCTACAGAAGAGTTTCAGCGCGAAAGCGGCCGCCGGAAAGAAAGATGTCGGCGGCAACAAGAAACACCTGTATGGTAATTCCTTCGCGCAGGTTATGGAACGCTTCTCGAAACTCGAGAAGGCGGTAAAAAAGAGTAAAAAAGCTTCCAAAAAGAAGAAACGTCGTGACGACAGTAGCGACAGTAGTGATTCCGACTCCGAATAGGAAAGTGGGTACGGTAGTACTGTAGGAACTAGTAGCAACAAAAAACTTAAATTAGGATTAGATGTTACAACTTACAGACCGATTAAAACTACCGAAATTAGTAATACTACTAATAAAAACCCCGGGAACCACAAAATCGAACAATTACCCCCTAGTAATCTAAGCAGGCAGGGGAAGGTGACTGCAGTAGTGGCAATGGCCAAGTTCGGCCCAGTCCAGCATCACAAAGGTAGTAGTAAGGCCACCAAAGAAAAATTAATCCGAGTCCTTCTTGACAGTGGCTCGGATGGTGACCTCCTCTTTCATAAAAGAGGGAAACCCAAACAGTTCCCCTACTTGACTAGGCAGGTGCCATGCTCTTGGCACACGTCGAATGGGGTCTTCCAAACCAAAGGAAGAGGCAAACTCATTATTAAGTTCTTTGAGTATAGTAACAGCAAAGAGTTCCGAACGGAACCCGATGTCGTTGAGTATGACAAGAACATGGGCAAGCCGCTGTTTGACCTCATCATTGGGTGCAACTCAATGGAGAGTTTAGGCATTGTCTTGAACTTTAAAGACAAGACAACTACAATTGATGAGATCACCTTGCCAATGAATCACATCGATAGTCTGACCAAGAAGTCTAAGATAAAAAAGGCCTGGGCCGTAAACCATGCCTTGGCCCACGAGCCGACCAGCACAGAACTAGCAACTCAACGTGCTATAAAAATCTTAGATGCTGACTACAAAAAGGCAGACCTCCAGGCGGTTGTTAAAGACAACTGCATGCACCTAATTCCGGTCGAACAAGCAAAACTACTAGAGTTACTCAGATCCTTTGAGCACCTCTTTGACGGAACCCTGGGTCACTGGAGAACCCAGCCTGTCTCCTTTCAATTAAAGGACGGGGCAACCCCCTACCACGGCAGAGCTTTCCCGATACCCAAAGTACACAAAGAGACCATTCTAAAAGAGATTCAACGGCTCTGTGACTTAGGAGTACTAGAGTGGCAACCCTCATCAGAGTGGGCCGCACCATCGTTCATTCAACCAAAGAAGAACAAGACTGTACGCTTTTTAACCGATTTTCGGGAAGTAAATAAGAGGCTAGTTAGGAAGCCTTTTCCGATCCCAAAAATAAGCACAGTGTTGCAAGAACTAGAAGGGTTCACATATGCAACGGCCCTTGATTTAAACATGGGCTACTACACCATAGGGTTGGACCCGGATGCATCGAGGATCTGCACAATAATCTTTCCTTGGGGAAAATACTCTTACAAGAGACTACCCATGGGAATAGCAGGTTCACCCGACATATTCCAGGAGAAAATGTCCGACCTAATGGCCACCCTAGAGTTCGTCCGAACTTACTTGGATGATCTTTTGATCATTACAAAAGGGAGCCTAGAAGACCACCTTGAAAAGCTAAGAGTGGTACTTATTAGGTTGCAAGATGCCGGCTTGAAAATCAATGCCGACAAATCGAAATTCTGTGCACTTGAGACTGAATATTTAGGATACATCCTCACCAGAGAGGGCATTAAACCGCAGTCAAACAAGGTACAGGCGATGCTTGCATTATCACCGCCCAAAAATGTAAAAGAACTCCGCAGATTCCTGGGGATGGTTCAATACTACAGAGATCTCTGGGCAAGACGCAGCGAAATGCTCGCCCCTCTCACCTCCTTGGTTGGAGAGTGCGGTCAGACTAAAGTTACAAAGGCCAAAGGAACCAAAAAGGTCCCCTGGTACTGGGCTGAAGTCCATCAAAGAGCTTTCGACGACGTAAAAGCTACTATCGCAAAGGAAGTAGTCTTAGCCTATCCGGATTTTGACAAAGTCTTTGAGATATATACAGACGCCTCGACAAGACAACTAGGCTCGGTTATAACTCAATCCAATAGGCCTCTTGCATTTTTCAGCAGGAAACTATCTGTACAACAACAGAAATATAGTGTCACCGAAATTGAACTACTGGCCATAGTGGAAACACTTAAAGAGTTCAAAGGGATGCTATGGGGCCAACGCATAAAGGTCTACACTGACCACAAAAACCTCACACGAGATGCACTCGGACTAACGTCGGATCGTGTGTATCGGTGGAGGTTAATACTCGAAGAGTATGGTCCCGAGATAGTCTACATCAAAGGAGTACACAACACCGTTGCAGATGCCATCTCACGGTTGGACTTCGCCTCCACAAATCACCATAATAATCTGGGAATTCGTGGTGGGTCCGCCAGTAGGTATTCGTCTGAGCAATACCCAGATGCAACAACGCACCAAAACTGGATGACTTTCTCAAAAAGCTGGTGTAAGTACAATCTAACACACAACAACAGCACAACCAAACACAACTATTCCATGAACCATGTGTTTGCAAACCGCAGCGACAGTGAGGAGATCTACCCCCTCACAGTCAAAGAAATTGCCGATGCGCAAAAGCACGACAAACACTTCAAGGCGACCGCAATAAAGGAGAAGTACGAAAAGTCTCTCATAGAAAACACATCAGTGTTTTGCCATAAAGGAAAACTAGTAATTCCCCGGTCACTCCAGCACCGTGCCGTTAGTTGGTATCACCACTATCTACAGCACCCTGGAAACACACGCCTCGAAGAAACACTCAAAGCTGCAATGTACTGGAAGGACATGCGCTCCACGGTACGATCATACGTCAAAAAATGTCGATCCTGCCAGGTAAACAAAAGACGCTCGCAAAAGTACGGCAAACTACCTACTAAGCTGGCTGTTATCACCCCTTGGGAAGCAGTATGTGTCGATCTGATCGGCCCATATACGCTCCGTGGCAAAGATAAGACAGAAATTGACTTTATGTGCCTCACTATGATCGATCCAGCTTCCAGCTGGTTCGAAATTGTAGAACTGCCGGTAGTGGAACTCACCCCTACCCCTAAAAGGAAGACTAGCGCAGAGACACATAATAAAACTAAAGATGCATACTTTGACAAATCTTCGAGCATGATCAGCACTTTAGTAAATAGAACCTGGTTTAGCAGATATCCTCGTTGTCAACATATAATCTATGACAACGGAAGTGAGTTTAAACTCCACTTCGAAGCCCTATGTGACTCATATGGCATTAAGCGTAAGCCAACCAGTGTCAAAAACCCTCAAGCGAATGCAATACTGGAGCGGGTGCACCAAGTCATCATGACAATGCTCCGCACTGCTGAAATAGATATGGCCACATCAGTAGCACCCAGTGACATTGCCACATTCCTAACCAATGCGGCATGGGCCATTCGCTCTACCTACCATACGGTACTTAAAGCCTCTCCAGGCGCAGCAATATTTGGAAGGGATATGTTGTTCGACATCCCCTACATAGCTGACTGGAATAAAATAGGAGACTACAGGCAACGCCAAACTGATCTTAACACAGCGCGGGAAAACAAATCGCGCATAGATTATGATTACAAAGTTGGTGATAAAGTACTAGTACGGAAAGATGGTATCCTCCGCAAAACAGAAAGTCGGTATGACAGTGAACCATGGACAATCACATCAGTTCATACAAATGGCACAATCAGGGTTGAACGCGGAAGCAAATCAGAAAGATTAAACATTAGAAGAGTAACTCCGTTTTTTGAATAAACTAATCCAATAGTCTCTACTCTCTACAAAGTCTTACGCTTGTTGTTAGTAATCGAAAACTATCTACACACATAAATGTCACTCCCACTCGGAGATTATTTTTATCCTCACGGAGGTTTTTCTTCCCCGTCCACGCTGATTCTTCATTCGTGGGGGCGAGTGACATGAGCCCAGAAGTTCACTGTAACTTGTGTAACTAGTGTTACACTTTTGGATATGCCTGACCCAAGGCCAGACATTAGGTGTGTACAGTACTTAACCAAAGTACAGTATAAGGTGCCAAACGAGTTTGAGCATCAAAGTTGAACCTCTGAAGTCAGGTACTGACACCAGAGATCCAAACCCTTGAAGCATCCAAAAGATGGATCCACAACATCAACCACATCACCTAGATATATGATGTGGTTTCACCACATCATCTGATGTTGAATGGAGATCTTCAAGCTCCCCTATTGATGTACATACACAAGGGATCCATTTCATCAACATGTACCAACACCTGTAGAATCCTACAGGTTGCATCTCATCCCTCTAGCTTTAGCAGGATGATCTGCTTCACTTTTAGAACCTTAAACTAAGCTCATAATTTTCATCTCCCGACCTGAAGCCCATACCACTTCATTTTCACTTGTTATACTTCACTTCAGGGGAAAAGTTATCCACCCGCCTAGGTCACTATCAATTGATAACCTAACCTCCAAACCAACCACACCTCTCCGTTCATCACACGACGGTCTAGCTAAGCTACGCGTACCTACTAACGCTAGATACGCCAAGAAGCCCTCACGCGCCGGCCGCACCTACGAAATTTTTTTTCCGTCACAACGACCGAGCCCAAAGTGCTAGCTACGAGGTTTCTACACACCTCCACGCCGTACCAGAAATTTTTAGAGCGACCCCCAAGAAGTTTCTTTAAAGCACTAATTTTAGGAACGAACCTCGGAAGGGCCCTACAAACAATGAGTACGAGCAAGGCAGTCCCCGAAGGCCTGAAAAATCAGGAATGCGAGAAAGGAAACCGCAAGCAGCGACCTCCTATCCCCTACATACCTGCGGTGGACGAGGTCCAAGAAGCTGTCAACAAGGGGAAAGAATACACATACAAGATCAAACTCCCCGACAAGACAGAGTTCAGTGTACCCATCTGGGACACTGGGACCCAAGAGGCTTTCCTCATTCACGTGCAGCAAGCCAAAAGCGCGTGTAAGAGGAAGGGCCTGTTCAAGGACTACGATGACGCCCTCGAGTCGTTAAGTAAGTCCGACGAGCAGGCCAAGCTTCTCCGAAGGGCCATCGCGAATGCGAAGAAGAAAGGAACTGACGAGCCCAACCAGTCCTCACAAGACGCCCTCAGGGCCGATCTTAAAGCAGCCCTCGAGGAAAAGAAGGCAGCCGAGGAAAATCTGGGAGAGGCTGCTGCAGGATTCTTTTCGCTCTACGCGAACCTCCTCAGCGAAGATGCCCGTTTCCGTTGGGACAAGATTGTCACCAGCCAGATCGGAACAGCCCCGTGGACCGATCTACAGGGGAACGAGCACACGGAGGAAAGAATTGCGTCCAAGCAGTCCTTTGAAGATTGCATCACCTTCCATCTTCTGGACATGTTCCCAAGTGACGCCGCCGAGCAACAGCGCTTCTACATCAGCAATGTGCTAAAGA
>VHBC01000038.1 GCA_016872115.1 Sphingomonadales bacterium
GAAGGTTGGAATGGCCGCTACAAGGACAGCAAGGATGTCCAACTGGGGCTATATAACTGGAAGATAACTTACACCGATAATAAAATGGTGACCCGAACCATAGCGGGTCATGTCAATGTACTGAGATAATGCACCAACCTATTGTCAAGGTCCAAGATCTTGGTCTAATTGATTATAAAAAAGCTTGGGATTTCCAAGAAGACTTACTCAAACAAGCGGTTGACCTCAAGATTGCAAACCGTAAAAACAATACGGCTATATTACCAGAACAATACTTGTTGTTTTGTGAGCACCCGCATGTCTATACTTTAGGCAAAAGTGGGGCTGAATCTAATCTATTGTTAGATCAAAATCATTTAGATCAGATTAAAGCGGAATTTTATAAAATCAATAGAGGAGGAGACATTACTTATCATGGCCCGGGTCAATTAGTGATGTACCCCATACTTGACCTCGAACAATTTTTTACGGATATTCACAAATACATGCGCTTTTTAGAAGAGGCTATTATTCGCACATTAGCCCATTTTGGAATTGAGGCTAGTAGATGCGAAGGACTTACCGGAGTTTGGCTAGATGCCGAGCACCCAAATGCGAGAAAAATATGCGCAATGGGGGTGAAGTGTTCTCGTTGGGTCACGATGCATGGAATCGCTTTAAATGTTGACCCAAATCTTGCTTATTTTAGCAACATTGTGCCTTGTGGTATTCAGGACAAAGCCGTCACCTCGATGTCAAAAGAATTAGGTAAACCGGTCGAATTACAAGAAGTTAAAGAGATTCTTTGTCAGCAAATGGCGGCAGTGTTTAACTTTGAAGCGCAGCAAATCAGCTAATCAACAACAATGAGAGAGGAATTATTAGGCCCTAAAGTAGAGCATGTCGCATTGGCATTAGTAGAATTACCCATCGAAGGCGCAGAGCCAGAGTATGTCGTTTTTTTAATTAATAACCGAGATGACATCATGGAAGGGATCATTGTCGCTTCAAATGGTTATGGTCAAGACCCAGTAACGGGCGCGCAAATGACTACCTCAACATTGCGCAAAGGCATTGAAGTTATGATGCCTGGTGAAGCCGCAAGAATAGAACCGATTATGCCCGACTTATTTCAACTCAACAATGAGTTTTGGGTCAGTTTTTGGGTGCATGAGACTATGTTTGATAAACGTTTCGTGTTTGAAGCGGGAACCATAAACCCAGAGAAGTTTGAATTCATTGGGCAATTAAATGCACGTGGCGTTATTTTAGAGTAAGCTTTTACCCGTCATTTCGACTGGGCAGGTTAGTCCCATTAGTTTTAGAATGGTTGGCGCCACATCGGCAAGTATTCCGTCGTTTAGAAGGGCTTTCATTGCATTGTTCTGAACCCAAATGACAGGAACTGGATTCAGGCTGTGTGCTGTATTTGGGCTGCCGTCTGGGTTGAAAGCCACATCGGCGTTGCCGTGGTCTGCTATGACAATGAATTCATACCCCATAGCCAATCCTTTTTCAATCACTTTTTGTAGTTGGGTGTCCACCGTTTCAACTGCTTTAATGATGGCCTCATATACACCAGTGTGCCCAACCATATCGGGGTTGGCAAAATTCAAGCAGATGAAGTCAGGCTGCTCGGTTTCCATGTGAGCAATAAGGGCGTCAGCAACTTCAGGCGCACTCATTTCAGGTTGGAGGTCGTAGGTTGCTACTTTTGGCGAAGCAACTAAGATACGCGCTTCATTCTTAAATGCAGTTTCACGTCCGCCATTAAAAAAGAATGTAACGTGTGGGTACTTTTCTGTTTCGGCGATGCGCACTTGACTCAGTCCAGCAGAAGCCACTATTTCACCAAGCGTTTGCTGAAGTTGGTCTTTTTCAAACAACACCTTAATGTTTTTATACCGCTCGTCGTAATTGGTCATGGTATAAAAATGAAGATGAAGCGGTGTCATATCTTGATTTGGGAAAGCCTCTTGTGTAAGTGCTATTGTCAGCTCTCTTGGACGATCGGTTCTGAAATTGAAGAAGATAACAACGTCATTTTCTTTGATACAGCCATCTGAGTCAATGAGATGGGGCAATATGAATTCATCGGTAACGCCAGCTGAATAGGATGCGGTTAAGACGGCACTTGCGCTTGACATTTGATGCCCAGCGCCATTTACCATCAGGTGATATGCTTTGGCAATGCGCTCCCAGCGGTTATCTCGGTCCATAGCGTAGTATCTACCAATGATGCTTGCTATATTTCCATTTGTATCGAGGAGTTTATTTTCAAGTTTCGTCATAAAGCCCAAACCACTTTTGGGGTCACAATCACGACCGTCAGTAATGGCATGAATGAAATACTTGCCTATACCTGCGTTATTTGCTAAGTGGCAAAGTGCATGCAGATGTGCCTGCGAACTATGGACGCCACCATCTGAGACCAATCCAATGAAATGCAAGCGTGTATCCGGGCTGGATGCTTTTTGAAAAGCATCTAAAAGCATTGGGTTAGTTGCTAATTCACCATCTCGAATACTTTTATTGATCCTGGTGAGTTCTTGATAGACCACCCTACCTGCACCGATATTAAGGTGTCCAACTTCTGAGTTGCCCATTTGACCCTCTGGAAGCCCAACAGCTTCTCCGGATGTTTGGAGCGTTGCATTGGGATATGTTTGCATTAAATGGTCAAAAAATGGAGTGCGCGCATGATAAATTGCGTCGGCTTTGGATTGGTCTCCAAGTCCCCAACCATCTAAGATGATGAGTCCAGTCTTTTTGTTCATAAGGGTAGAATAATTTCGAAAATGCTGCCAGTCGGCTTGTTCTCTAGGTAGCGAATACTGCCATTGTGCAAGCGAATGTATTCGGCAACAATAAATAAGCCCAACCCGCTTCCGGCTTGTTTACGCGTTTCTTCTGAACCAACACGATAAAATTTTTCAAAGATATGAGGCCGTTCTTTTGCAGGAATTCCTGGACCTTGATCTGCTATTTTGATGGCAACAACCCGATCGAGTTGTTCTAATGAAATGGTGACTTGTTGTAACCCGCCGTATTTCAGTGCATTTTCAATTAGATTAACCAATATAGCTTCCAGCATTTGTTGGTCTACCGTAAAGTTGATTTCAGCGGGGGCATTTAATACCAAAATGTCTTGATGTAATCTAGCACGGTATCTATCAATAAGTAGCTGACAAAAAGCCACAACATTTGTTTCTTGTTTTTGAAGCTGAAATTGTTTGTTTTCTGCTTTAGAGGCATTCAAGATATTTTCTATTAGCTGGCTCAAGCGCTCGTTCTCATCCAAAGCCCCTGTGAGTATGCTTTGTTTTTTATCTTCGGGTAAGTTGTGTTTCTGAAGTGTTTGAAGATACAATTTTAGCGCCGCAATCGGTGTTTTGAGTTCGTGAGTTACGGTTAAAAGGAAGTTATGTTGTTGCTGTTGAAACGCCATTTCTTTCGAGATGGATTTTCGGATGCGGTAAATTCCAAATGAGAGGATCAATAAAAAAACAGCGCCTTCGCCGAAGACCATTCCAATGCGTTTGGATAGCTGCGCATCTTCCTGAGGTAGATTTGCACTCAGTTGAATAAGGTGATAACCCCACCAAATAAACTGAATGATGACGTAAGCACCAAGGAAATAAAGCCAATATGCTGATTTACTTTTTTTCAATTTGACAAATGCTTTTATTTTTTTTTCCTGAAAATACTTCCAACTTCTCTACTTATCCTTTGGATGGTTTCCACCCCAGCTGCGAGCGGTGCAGCATTGATGTCATCATAGTTAGAGAAGGCGGGGTCATTACCCACAGAGCCAGGATAAATTAGAATGCAGTCATTTTTTTCAAATGCCACTTCTACATTTTGAACCACTATTTCCATCTGAGAATCGAAAGAAACGCTGCCATATCTACAAGAGACAACCATTATTAGATCACTGTTTCTTTTTTGGAATGTGGGGTAAAAGGTATCTAGACTTGCAAGTTCTTGAAGACTAATTTCTGAATCAATTTTATTGGCCAAAGCAACTTTTTGAAGACGTTCGTGTGTGCTTGCACCTCCATAAATTACAATTGGAATTTTAAGCTCTTTACCAAGTCGAAGAATGCGCTCAGACCATAAAATAAACGTTTGCTCCAATTCAGCGAGCAGAGGAGCAACAATTACAATACGCTCGTAGTCAATGCTAGGCCTGGTTAGCGAACAAAAGAAAACAGTTTTTTCGCAGGTGGCAAGTAGGTGTTCACGGTCATCGCCAACCATTCGTTTGATTAAATTTAAATCGCGGGAGTCATTTACGAGTACGATATCAGCCACGAGTTCTTTGGACACCCGTGAGATCCCTGACGACAAATTGTGATCAATGGTGGCTATTGTATTGAGTTTTGCTTCGTGACCCGAATAATGTTTCACAATTTCTTCCAGTGATTTTCTGGACTTTCGGATCATGCGTTCTGCATTTTCGTTGTCTGGGTAGACGCTCACTACAGAAATTGGGTTGATCACTTGTGGATCGGAAACCATTAAGGCAAAATCGAGCAGTCGCTCGTTGCCTTCAAGTTCGTTCATGGAAACAACTAAATGCTTGTTCCTTAGACGCATTTCATTTTCTTCAAGATCGCTATTTTCTGAAAGATCTAAGAGCAAGCGCTTTCCTGTATTTTCTGTAACGAATGTGGAGGTCATGCTCGTAAATAATATAAGTAATACCGTCCCATTCACAATATTCAGACTAAGAATGCCATCACCCTCGTTGTATCCTACCATAATGATAGCTAGGGTAGCTGCTGCATGAGCAGTACTGAGGCCAAAAATCATTTGGCGTTCGTTTGAGCTCAGTTTGAAAAAGAGTTGAGTAGCAAACGCGGCAAGCCATTTGGAAAAGATCGCAAATGAGGTAAGCACAGTTGCAATAAACAATGGCCACGAACCTTGAAAAAAGGCCTTGTAGTCCACAACCATCCCTACAAAAATGAGAAAGAATGGAATGAACAGCGAATTCCCAATGAAGTCAATCCGATTCATGAGTGTGGAATGGTGCGGGATCAGTTTATTGAGAACAAGCCCGGCCACAAAAGCACCAATAATGTGTTCTACACCTGCAACCTCTGCCAAGAAAGCGGCAAAGAAAACAACAGACAGGACAAATATATATTGAGAAGTTTTCTCGCTGTCCAATTTGCTGAAAAACCATCTTGCAACTCTTGGAATGATCAAAAACATGATCAAAAAGAACATAAGCAACGAGGTAAGTAGCCTCATCCAAAAACTGAAATCGAGATCACCTTCGGAGGCGCTAGAAATAATCGCCAAGATGATCAATACGGCGGTATCTGTAAGAATGGTACCGCCAACGGTAATTGCAACCGCAGGGTGTTTGGTGAGCCCAAACTTACTGACAATTGGATATGCGACAAGCGTATGGGTTGAAAACATACTCGCGGTAAGCAGTGCAGCCAAAGGTGATAAATGAAGTATCTCTGTGCAAAGCGGATATCCAAGGGAGAGTGGAATAATGAAGGTAAGAAATCCAAAGCCAATACTTTTATTTAAGTAACGTTTGAATTGGCGTAAATCGAGCTCTAGGCCGGCCATAAACATAATGTATAGCAAACCTATTGTCGAGAATAGTTTGATGCTACCCTCAGCTTCCATGGCGCGGGTACCGATTAGTCCTAACCCATGGGGGCCAATCAAGACACCGGATAAAATGAGGCCAATGATACCTGGAATCTTCATTTTGCGCAGCATAATAGGCGAGAGCAAAATGATAAATAATAAGATAGAAAATACCAACACCGGATTTTTCAGTGGTAACTGAAATTCTTCGAGTAGATGTTGGAAAAAGTACCGCATGGTTTACTGCATTATGCGGTTGGTGTCTTGGGTCTGACCGGGCGCTGGTAGGGCGTTCATGTCAATGCTTTCTCCAGCAGGCGCCGTAGGAGCGAGCTGTCTGTTCACTACTGGTGCTTTAATCAAGCCGTGGTGTTCGGCAAGCGCACCCATGTAGGTCTGAAGGTTCATGAGTTGGCTTGAGTAAGCGCCTTCACCCATTCCCATTTCGCCGTTTTCATTGGCAGCCTGCTCCAAACCGGTGTAAATGCGCGGTAATACTTTTTTGTACAAGGCTTGAATGGTGCGTTCGAGGTCTTTAGTGAAGAAACTGGCTTTTGCACCATTGCCGGACAGCTCCTTGTAGCTGGTGCGCATCTTGAGCATGGCATCTG
>VHBC01000039.1 GCA_016872115.1 Sphingomonadales bacterium
TCGTTACAACCATCAGAGCAATCATACTCATCCCCATCATCCTCATCGCCCCCATCATCATCATCATCATCATCATTCTCATCATCAATCCTTGGTCTACTCCAATCAGGAGTAGGGTCCCACTCATCCTCATCAAAATCAAATTCTATATATCCAGGTCTTACCTTTGAAGTTGACGATCTTTGTCGAATCTTTTGTGTCTGGACTTTGGGTACTTTCTTACGTCTTATCGCTTCAATGTTTGGCATTGAACTGTTCCCAAAAGTTTTTGTTTCAGGATTAAGTGAGAGGCCAAACCTCTTTGTCTGACTACGAGTCAGCCTTCGTGTCTCAAAATCCACATCTGGGAATGTTGTTTTAACCTCTAGGTCATTGGAGTTCTGGGGAAAATCTTTGTCATTCGCAGAAAGATTTAAATTTACCCCATCCCCTCCCCCATTTTGAGACACGTTACCCGGGGTGTCCAGACCACAGTTAAAAGGCTTGACACGATTAACGTGCACAAGTGCTTTACGCCCATTTTGTAACAAAAGTTCTAAGTTAACGGGGCCAATCAACTTCGTTACTAAGTGAGGACCTGAATATTTTTCGCATAGTTTTTGATTCTTATTGAGAAATGAATGTTCGTCAAGGAGTACTTCCTGATTAACCCGAAAGGTTCGTTGAACAGCGTGGTCATCGTGTTGCCGTTTGTAGTCGAGGGCAGCCTTGTCCATGAATTGTCTGGCGATGTTGCGGGCGACCTGAAGACGTTGCATCAGTTCGGTGGGAAGATCGGTACCATAATAGGGTCTGTCTAGCTCTTGGGGTAACCTAGGGTGAAGACCGAAGGTTAAGAAGAAAGGAGATGTTTTCAGAGACCGATGATAGGTCGTGTTGTAAGAAAACATCAGGGGAGCTAGAAAGCATTCCCAGTCCAGGGTGGACTCGTCAACAAAAGACCCTAGATAACGGATAATGGTACGATTGACGACTTCTGCTTGGGCGTTGGCCTGCGGATGGCGGGGCGACGTCGTGTTGTGAATCAGATCTAATTTTTCCCATAGAGACTGGCAGACCTTGGAAACAAATTCTTTTCCTTGGTCGGTGACTAATTCAAGCGGAACACCATAACGGCAGATCCAGAAAACAAATATTGCGTTAGCAACAGTTTCTGTTTCTTTGTTGTCGATGGCCACTAACTCCACATACCGAGTGAACGCGTCCGTCATGACAAGAATGAATTTCTTGCCGTTTGGTGAAGTTTTCAACGGACCGAATAAATCAGCATGGATACGCTGATTTGGCTCACTTAACAGTGGAAGTGGCTGAAGATATGCCGTGGGAACTTTGGGGTTGGTGTTCCGTTTTTGACATTTCTCACAATCTTTCAACGCAAGTTGCACATCGTGATGCATGTTTGGCCAGTAAAAATACAACAAAAGTCTTTCTGTTGTTTTTAATGTCCCTGCGTGACCCCCATACCACGAAGTATGCATGAGAGATATCGCCTCTTGACGGAGCGAAGCAGGGAGGCAGATTAAAGATCTGTTGCCAACTTCAGGTCGCACGTGACGAATCCACAAAACATTCTTGTCCAAGAAACATCTGGCGCCGTAACGAGTGATGAGTTGCTTGTCTTCAGATGACTGAGGAATAACACCGGTTTGAAGATATTTTATGAGTTTGCTCAAATGTGGATCTTCATTCTGTAATCGAGATATTTTGTCGTGCGACAAATTATCGGTAAGGGACGCGATGTTGCGACTCAAATAGTCGGCAGGCATTTCTTCGCCCTTCTTATAATGAATTTCAAAATCAAAATCCATCATAGCCTCCTGGATGCGATAAAGCGTCCGGGTGTGGACCGTGCCAAGTTTTTCGAGTGGCTTGTGGTCAGTGAAGAGCAAGAAACGTCGTCCCTTGAGATGATGAGCAAAATGTTCCATTCCCCATACAGCAGCATGCATCTCAAGTAAAAAGGGCATATAATTCTTTTCATGTTTAACCAACTTACGACTGGCATAAGCGATGACATGAAATCGCCCCTCCTTATCCACTTGAGTTAAGATTGCCCCCATTCCGCCAGGAGTGAGGGAATCGCCAGTTGCGGCATCGGTTATTAAAGCGTACTGTAATTCTCGGCGAGGGAATGAAACAACCGGTGATGAAGTCAGGGCAGTCTTTAATTCTTGGAATGCTGTCAACGCCTCTGGTGGTAAAGTTCCCCCCTTCCAGTCAATGTCTTTGCGAGTTAAAACAGACAAAGGGTGTGATTTTAGGGCAAAGTCTCGAATGTGATTTCTGAAGAAATTACAAAGACCTAGAAATTGCCTGACCTTTTGAACTGTATCAGGGGGTGGCGCGTTTCTGATGACTGCGGTTTTATCGGTGCCTGGTAACACTCCTTTAGGAGTGAGACGAAAACCCAAATACTCGACTTCAGTTGTTGCGAAGTGGCATTTTTCAAGTCTGATTTTCAAATTGTGTCTGGCAAGACGCTGAAAAACTCTACGAAGAGTTTCTTGGTGTTGCTCATGAGTCTTAGAATGTATTAGAATATCATCAATATAAACCAACACACCCGGGATGCCCTTCATGGCGGCCTCCATAAGACGTTGAAAGGAGGCGGGACACCCCAAAAGACCCATAGGACTAGTACGAAATTCGTACTGGCCCATCCCGTACACGGTAAAAGCTGTGTACTCCCGACATTCGGGTTTTAACACCATTTGCCAGAACCCCGACGTAAGATCTATCGTCGAGAAAATTGAGGAATCAGACTTACCAATCTCGTAGATGCAGTCATTGACATCTCGCATCGAGTATCGGTCTGGGTAGGTTTTCGCATTGAGTGCTCGAAAGTCTTGGACCAGCCGGAAATTGCCGTCTTTCTTTTTGACGACGAAGATGGGGCTGTTGTAGCGAGACTTGGAGGGTTGAATAATGCCAAGTTTGAGCCACTCACGGACTTGTTCCTCAATGGAGGTCTGATGGACCTCCGGGATTTTAAATTGTTTGATGTACACGGGGTTTTTATCCTTGAGATGAATCTCGTGTTGGATGAGATCGCATCGCCCAAGGTCATTCTTATGTTTGCTAAAAACCCGTTGATTCTCGTACATCAAACGACGATAAGAAGCTTTAAGTTGATCGGAGCAACCCAACTTGAGATGAGTGTCGATAAAGCTCTTATCCTTTGGCGAAATGAAACAATCATTTTTCTTACTGTCTTTCATCGCATCGATCTGTTTTTGACGCAGATCCTCGGTGACTTCTCCCTTTATCAAGTCCTCAACGGCCAGAGCCTTGGCTTCATCTTCCTCCAACGGCTCAAACATGCCCAACTTCAGACCTCTCGGTAACTCTCGGGGGACCGGTGACGCATTTCGCAACTCGACCAAGGCCACGCCGTTGGTTTGCATCTTCGTCCACACGGGTCCGCCCCGTATCCACGGTTGGTCCTCGACCAAAACACTGGCAATGCCGCAAGCACCTGCGGGCCGATTGCCATCCACTCTCACCGTACATACCTTCGTACTTAACGGTGGTAACACAAGTTTCTGTCTTAAAGTCAACACCGAAGCATGGTCGACGGGACATTGCTCCGACCAATGAAACTGGCAATGCGTCGGACAATATCGTAAACCATGCTCCTGTATAAAGTCAATGCCCAAAATTAACGGTTCATGTAACTTGGGCAACACATGCACTTTATGGGTCACAGTTCGACCCTCAACATTCATAGGTAGTTCAATCTGTCCACACGCACTCATTTTAGTTCCACTGGCAGACAGAAAGGTACGGTTACTTTTCACTAAACCATTCTTCCTGTCTACCGCACTCAACTTGTCATACACATTCTCACTCATACACGTGACACAACTTCCAGTATCATACAAGGCTCTAGTCTTAGAGTCCTTAAACACACACTCAGTCATTGGTCTCTTATATGTCTCTTTCACAGCTGCAATAGAAATCAGATTGTCATACACATGTTCTATTGCAGTATTAAATTTCCGAGGCTCGGGACACGATATCGTGGCAATCGTGTCCTCTACCAGTTTCCCGGACCAACCGAGGCAAGCGAAATTGGAGCATCATCGTTGGTATCGATCGATCGGATCCCTTGCTTCGGCTTCCTACAATTCGCTGCCTTGTGGCCCTTGATTCCGCAGTTGTGGCACTGCCCGGTGAAAGCTGTCTTGGTCCCTGGTCGCTGGAACGGTTTTCTCCCAATTCTCTTTCGATAACGGTTAACCATGGCAATCTCTTCCTCATGGTATTCGTCTATCTCTTCGCTTTCTCCCGTCCCAACGACAGCATCGATGTCGTTGTCCATTTCCTCAACAGACAAAACTGGCGGATTCGCCATTGCCTTTCCTTTCGAGTTCTGAATATACTCCATCTTCAGAGCATAGTCCTGTACCTCCGAGATATTGGGTGGTTCTCTCTCCAATACCTTCGCCTTGAGCTCCTCTCTGAGCCCACTGATGTAGAGGCCCTTGTTGTAAAAGGCCTTTACCTGCGGTCCTGTTGCGTCCGCAGCAAGACCAGACTCGAAATCTCTAAACGTTCCCGTAGCGCGGGAAAAGAAATCGGTAACCGTCTCACCTTGTCGTTGCGAGAGGGTATTCAGCCGATATACCACGTTCCCGGCTAACTTAAAATCATAATTCTTCAGGAATGACGCTTTCAGGGCTGTCCAATTCTTGTTGTCGACACCCAGGGTGACCAAAGAGTTGTACCACTCAACCGCATTGCCTCTCAATGCCAGGTACAGCTCGCTGCAATTGACGTTGTCATCCTTTCCCGTTGCTACCTGCAACGCCTCGATACGATGGACCAAGTCTTTTGCTTTCACTTCATCTTTGCCCTGTCCCAGACCATAGAACAGGGGTATCTTTAACTGTTTCTTTTCACCACTCATTTTCACAAAGTTCAATGTCAAATGTCAATTCAATCGTAATCAAAAGTTATCACTAAAATTTACAATTTTAGACACGTGGTTCGTTGTATGAAAATAAGCCAAGATTTTCAATCCCAACGCAACGCCACCAGTTATTGTAAATCTGTTCGCTCAAATAAAAGACTTCTTAGTTTGAGGATAACTTTATTACTAACTACACAAAACGATTTACCATACATACATCATTACAAATTGGAAACGGAAAGAAGAGAGGAGAAGTTTAAATCCATCATCCCGTGGATATACAAAATAGAATAGAACTAACCTTATCAAGAGTATATTTACGATACCCCTCCCCGCCAAGACTATATGCATAGTCGAAAAATATTCTTATGAAAGCTATATAAAATAACTAAACACACTACTTAAATAATAAACCCATACTCATACAAAATAAAGCGTAGCGTAAAATCCGGACAAGCCGTTTACAAGCGAGCTAATATTAGTAAGCGTAATTTATGAGATATCCCCTCAGTGATTTTGTTAAATGATAAAATAAAATAAAGTAAAGTAAAGTAAAGAAACTGATAACCCATTGTCCTTGACTTCCTATCAACACATTGTAATATCGTTAGATTGAATTGACATTACACCCTACCCACCCACAGAATTGAATAAAAAGTAGTACAATAAAATTATCAGGTACGGACACAAACTATGAAAACAGATAAATACAGATGTTAAACTCCCATAGGTGTCGACGTGTAGCCCGGCAATGTCACACCGCTGTTGGCACTGAATGACACGGATGGCGCTGTTGGAGGTTGCTGCTGATGCTGGGTTGGAATCTGAGTTGGAATCTGAATCGGAGAAGACTGATGTTGAGGATCGCGTTGATGTTGAAGATCGCTCGCCACGACAGTAAGATTAGATTGCGAATGGGATCTGCTCATAGGCTCACTGCTTGGTGGATACGAGTGAGGCATATACTGAAGCGGCAGCGGAGGCTGGACATGGTATATCGGCATCGGTGTTTGAGCCCCAAGCATCCGGGGTGTTCCGTTGATGGCGGTTCGGACGGCGTCTTCAATCCGGCGATCACGGCGGAGTCGCTTTATCTCAGCACGATCCTTGCAACACTTGTAAAGCGTAGCCACGATGATAATACATGCTGTAACAATTGCGACTCCGTTGGACGCGAAGTGTAGACCATGAAACCAGCTGGCGGG
>VHBC01000040.1 GCA_016872115.1 Sphingomonadales bacterium
GACTTTTTGGTCCGATGTAACCATCTCCACCACCACACATTATAAGGGCATGAAACGCTACTCTCTCCCCGCCCGTTACCGTGCCGCCAACAAGGCGCAAGAAAACCCACATGGTGTGCTGGTTGTCTTTATTTTGTTTGTTTTGGTATGCTTACTGAGTGCCAGCAGTGCTGTTGCCGCAACTCAGTTCAGCACTATTGACGCGTATGCCCGCGCTTGCCCGGCAAATGCCAAAACGAGTTTGGACGCGGTAGCCAACTACCTGCGCAAATCGACGCGTACAGACTTAGAAAAGGCACGCAGTATTTACGTTTGGCTAACGGCAAACATTAGTTACGACGCAAAAGCGTACAACACCGAAATATACGGAGACCAAAGCGCAGAAGGCGTTCTTAAATCCAAGAAAGCCGTGTGCGCCGGATTTGCCGAGCTCTACACCGCCTTGGGCGAGCGCATGGGTTTGGAAATCAGAACAATTATTGGCTATTCCAAAGGCTACGGCTACAACGAAGACGACGCTTTTGAAGACACCGACCACGCCTGGAATGCCATTTTAATCGACGACAAATGGCGCCTGTTTGACGCCACCTGGGGCGAAGGCTACGGCACCGAGGGCAATCGCGGCCAATTGGTTTGCGTCAAGCAATTCGAAGAACAATGGTTCAATGTCGACCCCGAAAAGTTCGTGTTCACGCATTTTGCAGAAAACCCAGCAGAAAACTTTTTGGAAATCAAGTTTACGCTCAAGGCCTACGAACAACTCCCCTACTACACCCCAGAACAGCTGGTGCGCTTTGGGCATAACCCTTATGCATTAATGCTTAGAGCGACCCAAGGGAAATAATATAATCTGAAAGAAAGATTTTTTTCATACCTTGAGAACATTCATGTCTTATTTATTGTATTTTAATCGGTTAGTCTACGAATTAAACTTTTGATGCGCATGAAAATTGGAATTCCCGCTGAAATTACTCAAGAAGAAAAACGTGTAGCCGCTACACCCAATACCGTTGAGCGCTTGCGCAAACAAGGCTTTGAGGTTTGTGTAGAGCATAATGCTGGCAACAAAGCGGGTTTTACCAACGAAGCTTACATTGCAGCGGGCGCCCAAGTTCTGAGTTCTGTAATTGAACTCTATGGGCAGTCTGATATTATTCTTAAAGTGAAAGAGCCCGACTTAGCGGAAGTCGCTCAAATGCAACCTGGTTCTGTACTTATTTGTTACCTCAGACCCGCTCAAAATGATGTGCTTCTGGAAAGTTTAAAAAATCAGCGCATCAGTGCTTTTGCAGTTGATATCATTCCACGAATCACTCGCGCTCAGAAGATGGACGTACTGTCTTCGATGGCCAATATTGCCGGTTACCGTGCAGTGGTAGAATCTGCCTTCCATTTTGGGCGTTTTCTCAACGGACAAATTACCGCTGCAGGAAAGGTAGAACCTGCTAAAGTTTTGGTTATAGGTGCAGGGGTTGCAGGTTTAGCCGCTATTGGTGCTGCCAATTCTTTAGGTGCAATCGTAAGGGCTTTTGACACCAGAAAAGAGGTAGCAGAACAAATCACCTCTATGGGTGCCCAATTTTTAACTGTCTCTATCAATGAAGACGGAGCCACTGCAACAGGATACTCCAAAGAAATGAGTGAGGAATTTATCAAGGCCGAAATGCAGCTCTTTTTAGAACAAGCAAAAGAGGTCGATATTGTCATTACCACAGCCCAAATCCCCGGAAGACAAGCACCTCAGTTGTGGTTAGACTATCACGTGGCTGCCATGAAACCCGGCTCTGTTATAGTCGATTTAGCTGCAGAAACCGGCGGCAATTGCCAACTAACCCGAAACGGGGAGGTCTACACCACCGATAATGGCGTCACGATTTTAGGTAAAGTCAGTCAGCTCCCAAAACAAGCCTCGCAGTTATACGGAACTAACTTGTGCAATTTACTTGATGACCTAGGCAAGGCAGATCAGTTTAAAATTGATTTGCAAGATCCTATAGTTTCACAAGCTTTGGTCACGCATCAAGGAAACATCAATTGGCCTCCTGCTCCGCTTGCCGTAACGCAAACATCAACTCATAAAAAGGAGACGCCACAGGTAGACAAACCAAAAATAGAGGAAAATAAAGAAGCGCTTAAAGCAAAGAAGAAATTGAGGTCGACACTGGTATCGCTTATTGTCGTTGCCGCACTCCTACTTATAGTTGGTCAGACCGCACCCAAAGAGTTCATTCAACATTTCACGGTGTTTGTTCTGTCCGTTTTTGTCGGATGGCAGGTCATTCACAATGTTTCACATGCCTTACATACACCACTCATGGCCGTAACAAATGCCATCAGTGGTATCATTGTCATAGGAGGTTTACTTCAAACTAAAAATGAAATAGATGATCTATTGACTCTTCTATCCTTTGCAGCTATCTTGGTAGCAACCATCAATATTGTTGGCGGATTTGTCGTCACGCACCGAATGTTAAAAATGTTTAAAAAATAATATGCGAATCGCCGAGGAATTACAAACTGCCGCTTACTTGTTCGCAAGTATTTTATTCATTCTAAGCCTAAGCGGCTTATCTTCTCAAACTACCGCCAAACGTGGTGTATTGTACGGCATTGCAGGTATGATCATTGCAGTGGTCGCTACAATTCTGGGACAAGAGGTCCAAGGGCATATTTACATCCTTATAGCCATTCTGATTGCCTCTATCATTGGTGTTGTTGTGGCGCGCAAGGTAGAAATGACCGCTATGCCGCAGCTAGTTGCCATATTGCACAGTTTTGTTGGTTTGGCTGCTGTTCTTGTGGGCATAGGTTCTTTTGTGGATTATACAGAATTTAGTTCAAATGCAGCCCAAACTATTCACTTGGTTGAAGTTTATATTGGCGTATTTATTGGTGCCGTCACCTTTACCGGCTCTATTGTTGCTTGGGGCAAACTCGAAGGCAAAATAGCTTCAAAACCATGGAACTTTAAAGGGCTTCAAAGTCTCAATCTGATGATTTTTATTTTGATTACTTTTCTAGGTATCTTATTTTGCTCAAAAAGTGTTTTGGACGGGGGGCTTATCATCGGTATAATGTCTGTTTTGTCTTGTTTTCTGGGGGTGTCTTTGGTAATGGCAATTGGCGGAGGCGATATGCCGGTTGTGGTTTCTATGCTCAATTCTTACTCGGGATGGGCAGCCGCAGCCGCAGGATTCATGCTTAGTAATGACCTACTGATTGTAACCGGAGCGCTCGTAGGAAGCTCGGGAGCCATTCTTTCTATTCACATGTGTGAAGCCATGAACCGCTCTTTTTTCTCGGTCATTTTTGCGAGTGGTGCAACCAAACCGCAGTCGGGCTCAAAAGCGGCTTTAGAAGGAGAAGTTACGTCGGTTGACCACGAAAATGTAGTGGCTCATCTGAAAATAGCCAACTCCGTGGTTATAGTACCTGGTTACGGTATGGCAGTTTCCAAAGCGCAGTATCCAATTTATCAACTCACGCAATTACTCCGGGATCAAGGCAAGCAAGTTCGTTTTGCCATACACCCCGTTGCAGGCCGACTACCAGGTCACATGAATGTTTTGCTCGCAGAGGCCAATGTACCTTACGACATCGTTTGCGATATGGATGAAATCAATCAGGACATTACTGAAACCGACATGGTAATGGTTGTAGGGGCAAATGATGTCGTGAATCCGAGTGCACAAGATGACCCAACAAGCTCCATTTATGGCATGCCCGTAATTGAAGCTTGGAAGGCCAAACGTGTGATTGTCATGAAAAGATCCATGAGTACAGGATACGCTGGCGAAGATAATCCGCTGTTCTACAAATCTAATGTGGACATGCTCTATGGAGACGCCAAACAGTCTGTTGAGCATTTGAATGCTATCTTCAGCAGGTAGTAAAGGATTTCAATCCTAGTAATTACGGTCTCCGTTGGACTTATAGATATTCCAAACGGTGAGGCACATATAAACCGTAAAGATTATTGCACCTACTATGTACATAGTTGTGCTCATTGTTTCGAATCTTTTCTACGTTGTCTAACAGCAATGGCAAATAACAAAATTGTTCCCGGCCAGTGCGCAGTATATAAGGCTTCATAAGTTTTTCCTGATATGCCCAAACCCACAGAATAAAGCATGCAACCAAAAGCCAATATAATCGGATAATACGTATTGATAAATTTCATCATTCTAAATAATTTTTTGGTGTGAATACTTTAATAACAACACAATGTAACCATTTTTTGTCTAAATGACAAATGGGTATCCAAAAAACTAGTGTAAAAAAAGCCTTAATCAAATAAATCTACCGCAAGGCGAAAAGTATTGCAATGCGCCTCGACAATGACTTTGATGTCTAGCGAATAGCCACCGCCTAAGGCTACGGCTACGGGAATTTGACGGGCTTTAAGGGTATTAAATACAAATTCATCGCGCTGTTTACAGGCCTCCAGACTAACTTGCAATTTGCCAAACTTATCGGTATCCAGGATATCGACACCCGCCAAATAAAAAGCGAAGTCGGGTTCAAAAAGGTCCAATACTTTTGGCAAGTGTTCTTTTAATAATGTTAGATAAGTTTCACTACTGGTACCATTAGCCAGCTCGATATCGAGGTCAGACTTCTCTTTATGAAACGGATAATTAGAACCCCCATGCATGCTTATGGTAAAGACATTCGGATTAGTTTCCATGAGCTTAGCCGTCCCATTCCCTTGATGAACGTCTAGGTCAATAATCAGTATTTTCTGACACAACTTTTGCTGCAACAAATAATTGGCTGCAATGGCCATGTCATTGAGCAAACAAAAACCCTCGCCCCGATCGGCAAAGGCATGATGCGTTCCGCCAGCAATATT
>VHBC01000041.1 GCA_016872115.1 Sphingomonadales bacterium
AACCGTTGGATCAAAATTCATGCGCACCACAGGCGTTGACGTTGTATAATACCAAGTATCGTCTGCTAAATCCTTAAAGAAACATGTTTGTGGTTGTGAGGAACCGGCATTGGAAACTTTCAAGGTTGCATCATATGATCCAACAACAACCAAATATGTTTCACCGGTTACCAAATTAACTGGGCTTAAGAAAGGAATAGTTAGCAAAGTATTTGTATTATTCGCTGCAACAATGAAAGGAGCTGATTCTTCAATAAAAGCGAAGTCTCCATTTTCTATTCCATATATTTTGACAAAAATTTCTGTTCCAACAGCAGTACCATTTGCACCTCCAGCAAGCCGAATCGTCAATCCATTTAAAGTTTGATCACTCCAAATATCAAAAAGATTTCCAACTTCAAAGCCGTCAGTTCCGTTCGAAGTACTTCCAGCAAATGTATTGTTATCTCTTGCGTAAATAAAGTTTGTTACACCAAAGTTGACATCCGCGATTGTATTGTTCCCCGGAAGTTCGTCAACAATTTCAGTATTATTTGTAACTGTTCCAACAGTGTATGTTGCAGAACCGCCAGCAAGGGTTAATACATCTCCCGCGGTGTAGCCTGAACCTACATTATTCAATGTGACAGATGTCACAGCACCCCCAGAAATAGCATCAATCGTATAGATAGCGTCACTATTTCCACCAGAAATTTCTAAGAATTCTCCAACCAGGTATCCTGTTCCTCCTGAAGAAATTATCGCTGAAGTAATTTCACCACTTCCTGGGTCAGTAGAAATATCTAATGTTAAGCCAGATCCAGAGCCACCGCTCGTAGCCACTCCCGATGCGTCATTGTACCCGGATCCACCCGAAGTTAGAGTTCCACCCGAAACCACACCATTTGCAGAAGCAATTAAATTAAATGATGCCCCTGTACCAGAACCTCCAGAGGCCCCTACACCTGACGCAGTTGAATATCCCGACCCAGCTCCAGAAAGAGATCCGGAAAGAATCTGTCCATTTGGAAGGTATCCTAAAATTATTTTTCTTTTAATTGTGTAGTTTGCCACGTTAGCTGGCGGTGTAAAAGATGTTGTCACATCTAAAGAAGCAGTATCTAATGAAGGCACAACTGTTCCCGCGCTCATTCCGGTAAAAACATTTGTTGCGCCCTGGAAGACCTCTGCTTTTAACATAGCGCCAGATAAGGTTACTAAACCACCATTTAGAACGTCAGATGAAAAGTCGATTGGTGCAATTTGTGTGCTTGGGATTTGATAATAATTCAATCCAGCGGTACCCCAATAATTGAATGTAGTAGACAGGTCATAATCAGGATTCGTGATTATTCTAACATCGTCAATGTACCAACCATAGGTAATCCAAACGTTCGGATTTGTGGCAGAAGCCGGGAAATTTGTTGTCCATCTAAAACGTATCCACACTGATGTGGGATTTGTGCTTAGGTAAGATGCTAAGTTGATGGTTTTTGTATCGGGATTTGGATAAGGAGAGCCTCCTGCAGCAGACAAAACTTCTTTGTCTAAATTATCCCCAACAGTAACAAATGTAGAACCATCTGTAGAGATTTGAATTTCTTGTAAATCATTGAAACGAGCTCCGAATTGTTTAAATTGAAGAGAAACTTGGTTGTTTCCACCAAGAGCTGCAATATTGATTGGAGCAGCAGTAGTCATGGTGTAAACTACATTTAAAGCTTGAGTAGCAGGGCTTTCTGTAGGGTCGCCATTTACCAACTCTGCGTTGTTCCCTCCAGAGGTACCAGTTGCAGAAATTCCATTAGCAGACCACCATCCTTGCGATGAGTTGTTGATATTCCACCCAAAAGCAGCTTCTGTTTGACCACTGTTATCTATTGACCAGGTTGAAGCATTCGAAAAATTATCAAGCCATAAAGTGGTAATGGTTTTTTCGGTAATCAATCCCGGGATGTTTTCTGTTTTTAAATCTTTGCTAATTAATTCGTTAGATTTAAAAATACGCGCATTTTTTTGTGCAAAGACACCTGTGACACTAAAAATAGCAAGTGAAAGTAAAATTTTTTTCATATCATATATATTTTTTCGACTCAAATATACAAATAAGAACGCTAAAAACCTATCGATCGATAAGAAACGGGAGATTTTGACGCGTTTTTTGCAAATCTGATTGATTCAAAGTAATTGTTTCAAAAGTCAATTGTTTTACATCTGAAAAAGGTGTTTTTTCACCAAGCGCATTATAACAGGCAGATTCGCCGCAATATTCTAATCCGTTACCGTCAGTACCTATTCGATTAACCCCAACAACATAACACTGATTTTCAATCGCTCTAGCCCTCAATAACACATCCCAATGTGCAATTCTTTTCTTTGGCCAATTTGCCACATAAAGAAGTAAATCGTAGGCAGCAACACCTTTCTCTATGCGGTTACGAATCAACTCAGGAAAACGTAAATCATAGCATATCTGTAGATTTATCCTCCAACCTTTCCACTCTACAATAACTTCATCATTACCTGCCTTGTAAAATTGATCTTCGCCCCCTAGACCAAAGGATTTGCGCTTATCATAACATTTCACTTCGCTATTCGGGTATACAAAAACTCCTCGGTTGTAATAATAAGTACCTTCTTTGATAATTAGAGAAGTATAAATTGAGGAATCCAGCTGTTTTGCCCATTTTTTAAGAAAATTTAATCCCTCTGAGTCTTCCCAATCTTCAGCCAACGCACTCACATTCATACTAAATCCTGTATGAAACATTTCAGGAAGAAGAACCAAATCTGTTTCAACTAAATGAGAAAATACAGCTTCATACTTATTGAAGTTTCCTTGTTTATCCTCCCAGGCCTGATCAACTTGAAGCAGCGTAACTTTTAAATCTTGCATAGTTTTTCTGTTGCTTGTTGAATCGTTTTATCGTCCTTGGCAAAACAAAACCTTAGAATTTTTCGATCATCTCCATTGGCATTGAAAACCGAAAGAGGTATCGTTGCTACACCATTTTCAATAACCAATCTTTTGGCAAATTCAACGTCATTTTCATTGGAAATAGTAGCGTATTTTGCCAGTTGAAAATAACTTCCTTCACAAGGAAGCAATTCAAAACGACTATTTTTCATTTTTAGACGAAAATCATCTCTTTTATTCTGATAAAATTTCCCCAATTTGGAAACGTCAACATAATTCATATATTCCGCTAAAGAGGCCTGCGCTAAACTATTTACACAAAAGACCAAAAATTGATGTACTTTTTTAATCTCCCTCATGAATAATTCAGGCGCCACAACATAACCTACTTTCCATCCCGTAATGTGAAACGTTTTACCAAAAGATGAAACAACAATAGAGCGATTTTTTAAAATCTCTGAGCAATTTACAGATAAGTGCTTGTTTTCAAAATGGATGAATTCATATACCTCATCTGATAAAACCATTAAATTGGGAAAATCGTTAACCAACTTTTCGAGTTCTTTAAAATCTTCTTTATGCCAAACTTTACCACTAGGATTGTGTGGGTTGTTAGTTATTATCAGTCGCGTCTTACTGGAAACAGCATCCCTTATTTTTTTCCAGTCGGGCAGAAAATCTTCGTTAAGTGGAATACGGATAGGTTTAGCTCCCACCAAAATAATAGGGGATTCGTAACAATCGTAGCTGGGATCGAGGATGATTACCTCCTCCCCTTTTTGAACGATGGCTTGCACAACAGTGAAAATTGCCTGGGTCGCACCAGCAGTTATTAAGAGTTCTGTAGTCGCATCGATTTGTCTTTGATATTGATTAAAAATTAATTCGCCGA
>VHBC01000042.1 GCA_016872115.1 Sphingomonadales bacterium
TTGAAACAGTCCAAGTATATTGAGTCCCTGCAGGTATAATATTTCCACCTCCATTTGATGGTGAAACAGTAAACGCAGTTCCTGAACAACTTGTTGCTGTTGTATTTTGAATGACCGGAGTTGGATTAATCGTGGCAGTAACTATAAATGTTGCGCCAGTACAAGAACCTGAGGTCGGAGTAACAGTATAAACTACTTGTTGAGAGTTAATTGTTGTATTTGCTAGTGTTTGGCTAATTGCAGATTGAGCTGTTCCTGTTGCTTCACCAGTGATATTTGCATTATCAACATATGTCCAAGAATATGTCGTGTTTGAAGGTACAATATTACCTGACCCGTTTGCAGGTGTTACCGTAAAACCAGTACCACTACAAGTACTTGCGGTAGTATTAGCAATAGACGGCATAGGATTGACAGTTACCGTTACAGAAAACGGTGTTCCTGTGCAACCACCGCTAGTTGGTGTAACTGTATAAGTTACAACGATGGCCGCGTTGGTTGTATTTACGAGTGTGTTAGAAATTGAAGCTGAACTTGTGCCCGAAGTAATACCAGTTATTCCAGAAGCCGTTGGTGCGCTCCAAGTGTATGTAGTACCAGAAGGCACAATATTACCAGAACCATTTGACGGTGTTACTGTAAATGTTGAACCTGAACAAATGGTAGCTGTTTGGGCAGCAACGCTCGGCATTGGATCTACAGTTACAGTCAATGTAAATGTAGCGCCGTTACAAGCACCTGAAATTGGTGTTAAGGTATAAACAACTGTTTGAGCAGTGTTTGTTGTATTTGTTAAAGTGGCACTAAACGTAGACGCAGCAGTTGAATTAGCAACATCGCCTGTTACGTTAGCGTTATCTACAACAGTCCATGTAAATTGGGTGCCCGCAGGAACAGTTGTTCCTGTTGGTGTTACACTCAAGGCATTACCTGAACAAACCGAAGCAGTTTGGTTGGCATAAACCGGAACCGGATTCACTGTGTAAGTAAATGTTTGAGCCGTTCCAGGACAAGCCGTATTCAAAGCCCCGTAAGTAAGCACAACTGCTAAAGTTGAAGTGGTGTTGAAGTTGTTCGGGAAGTTTGTATCGTCAACTGAAATCGTGAAAGTACTGTTTCCGAGTGCAGCTTGCTCAATTTTAGAAATTGAATTTGCTGCATTTTGAGATCCCAATGTGTAATTTGGCGCTGTACCAGTTGGGTTACCGTAACTCGCAAATTGAACACTTGTGAAGACCCCTGAAGGTGCAGTTAAGGTCAATGTATTTCCTTCGGTTACAGAGGCACTTTGTGTTCCAACCGTTGGAATATAATTAGGTGTCACAGTTACGGTTCCAGTAACAGCACTTGCGGTTGCGTTTGTAGCAGTAAAGGCAGGAATTGTTCCGTAGCCGCTTGCCCCTAAACCGATAGAAGTTGTGTTGTTGGACCAAGAATAAAGAGTTCCGGAAACTGCACCAGTAAAGTTTACTTGGTTGGTTGTAGAACCTGCACACAAAGTCTGATCTGAAGGATCTGTAACTGTTGGTGTAGGATTTACTGTAATAGAAGTTGTCATGGTAGAACCAGAACAAGATCCGAGCACAGGCGTAACTACTATATTCGCTGTTTGCGCCGTGGTTCCGTTATTTACCGATGTAAAGCTTGAAATATTGCCAGAACCAGTTGCAGAAGACAAGCCTATGCTTGTGTTGCTATTGGTCCAATTGTAAGTTGCACTATTTCCTTGGTTACCAGTAAAGGCAAGCGCAGAAGTAGATGCACCGTTACAAACTGTTTGACTCGCAACAGAGCTCACCGTCGGTGTCGGGTCAACTGTTACTGTGAAGGTCATTGCTGTACCAGAACAAGTTGTAACACCTGAAACAATTTGTGGAGTAACAGAAACGTTAGAAATAACTTGGTTTAAAGGGTCAATTACATATCCACCAATTGATGGGTTTGCACTTGCCAAAGAGGTTCCACCTGAGAAGAATCCTACGTCTTGTGAGGAAGTCCATACATATTGTGTATTTGGTGTAGTACCTGTAAATGTGATTCCAGGTTGCGCAACACCCCCACAGTACGTGATATTTGACTGTGAATTCACGGTTGGTACTGGTTGCACAGTAACTACCGCTGAACCAGTGAAATCAGCTGCAACAGCAGCACATTCTGCGTCGCTAAGTGCTGTAATAGTATATGTTGTCGTTGTTGCTGTTGTACCTGCATTCGCGAGGTTACCTGTCGAGAATGTGTATGGCGAAGATGCAATTCCAGTAACTGATGTAGAAGTTGTGCCATTAGAATAAGTCAAATTCCATGGGCCAGTACCTGTTAATGCAACAGACATAGTTGTGGAAGTTCCAGCACAAATGGTAGCCGTTCCTGAAATACTAGCAGTAGGTCGGTTCACAATAGTGATACCAACAGGCGAAGTAGTAGCTGATGGACAAGCACCGTTTGTTACCACTGCTTGATAGTATGTATTAGCAGATATCGCAGCTGTAGTGTAAGATGCGGTTGTAGCACCTGTTCCAGTTGTCACATTCTCATAAGTACCATTTTGAGTGGCAGACTGTTGCCATTGGATAGTACCCGTGTTACCTGCTAAGGACATAGTAACTGTACCGCCCGCACAAATTGAAGTTGGCGTAGCTGAGGCCGTGCCTGCAACAGACGCAGAATTAACGGTTAACGTAACGGTTTGTGTAGTACTTACACAACCGTTCGCATTTGTAACTGTAAGTATGCCTGTATATGTACCCGCAGCTAATCCGGAAGGGACAGCCACGTTAAATGTGCCACCGCCTGCAGCAAATGCCACAGCCACATCTGTAACGTCACTTAAACCAGTCCAGTCGATTGAGTAATTAACTGGAGAATTTGTTGTGGTTGTATAAGTCGCCGTTGCAGTTTGCGCATTGCTTGCGTCAAAACAAACATTCGCAATTGTAACCGCACTGATTGTAGGAAGCGGATTAACAGTCACAACAACCTGATCTGTGTTAGTACATCCGTTAGCATCTGTACCAGTAACGGTATAGGTTGTTGTAGCCGTTGGAGTAGCCGTAACTGAAGCAACGTTTGTTGCACTTAATCCTGTTGAAGGTGACCAAGCATAACTTGTAGCACCCGTTGCTGTCAAAGTAGTATTGGCACCAATACAAATTGTTGCATCATTTCCAGCACTTACGGCAGGAAGTGGGTTAACAGTTACAACAACTTGATCAGTATTCGTACAACCGTTTGAACCAGTTGCAGTAAGTGTATATGTTATTGTCGTCGGCGCATTCGTGTTGTTGGTAACGGTGAATGCCGTACCATCTGTAACACTGTTGTTCCAAGCAATAGATCCATTGCTTGTACCAGTAAGTGTTACTTGTGTGCCGCTACAAACTGTTTGGTCGTTACCAGCATTTGCTGTAGGTAGATCAAGAATTGATACACTTGCGTTTCCTGAAACCGCATTAGAACATGCTCCATTAGATACAGAAACCAAGGTAAGTGTTTGTGTGGTTGTTGCGTTATTAATCGTCACCGTTGCTGTACC
>VHBC01000043.1 GCA_016872115.1 Sphingomonadales bacterium
TTGCACCTGTAATGTTGGTCCATGGGCCAGTAGCACTCGGTGCACTCTGCCATTGGTAAGTTACACCTGTACCAGCCGTAACGTTTTGAAGCGTGAGTGTTGTGGTTTGACCTGCAAAAACAGAGTTCGGTGAAGCGATTGTATTGCCTGGTGTAGGTGTTCCAGCACATGGTGGTGGTAAAGTTACCGTAAAGCAGTAATCTTCGGTTTCACCCCAAGTGTAACCTGTATGGGCGTAATTAGTAGTGGTTGCACCAGATTCAACATTCACGACGCGCATACGGGTAGTTCCAAGCGTAGCACCTGCAGGCACTACGAATGAACCCGTTTTGGTGTGGTTACCTGAGGTTGCCACCGGCTGGTTGTATACAAACTCACCCGCATCTAGAAAATCGCCGTCTTGGTTAAAGTCCACAAAAATTTGGAAGATATTGGTGTAGGCTCCACCGCAAGAAGTTTGCGTTACGCTGAAGTTGACGACATCTCCTTGGTTTACCGATGGTCCAACGACGGAACCTGAATAGTTTGAATAACGCCTATTCAATGAACCAGGACCTGGAGCTGTTGTTGAACAGTTTGAACTATTGTTCATAGTGCCCACTGTTACATTTGAAATTTCTTCGTCAGCGGTTGATGACGCATAAACAGCAGGATAAGTACCACACTGGCAGCTACCTCCTATAGCCGTGTAAGAAACTGCATTGGACTGTGAGGAAGTGACGCTAAATAAACACGTGGTATTTAATCGATAGAAAGTACTAGTGGCTGTTGAAGTTGTAAGTGTTGTGGAGGTTGCACCCGCTACGTTGGTCCAAGGACCGGTTGCCGAAGGGGCAGATTGCCACTGATAGGAAATACCTGGACCGAACGTAAAATTGGTCGCAGATAAGATAAAGCTTGCATTCGGACAACCACTCGCAGTAGAAATGGCGGCAACACCGTTGTTTGGCGTACCACTACAGTTTATAGTAACGGTTGCACTAGGTTGATCAACACATCCATTATTAGAAATTAAAACGGAATAAGTCCCTGCTGTCGTTACAGCAATTGATGAGGTTGTCTCATTTGTTGACCAGAGATAAGTTGATCCTGTTGATGGCAAAGCCTGTAACAAACTACCAGAATAAACTGCACCACTTGAAGGACTAATACTTAACGAAGGATTCACTGTTAATGCTAAAGGAGTTGATGTAGCGGAACTTGAACTATTCGAACAAGTCACCACACATTGATAATAAACTACACCAGCAGATGTCAAAGCAGGAGTGGTGTATGTTGTCGCCGTTGCGCCAACAATATTACTCCATGGACCTGATAGCGATCCACTTGACTGCCATTGATATGTAAGGCCTGGAACTGACGTGTTTAGATTAGGAAGACTCAGTGTTATGGTTTGACCGTAACAAACAACAGCTGTCGGCGTGTTTGTTCTTAAACTGATTCCAAATACATTTAATGAGGACATTGAACTGGCATCTGTTTTTGTGATTAAAACACTTGAAATTATCTTGGCTTGATTCGCAGTATTTAAAGTGAATACAACATCATACATACCCGGTTGCGTTGGACTACCCTCTAAAGCACCATTAGATAATAACACCCTTCCAATTCCACCTATCGCATAGCCCGACCCATACCAATCAGATACGTTATTTCCTGTGAATTGTTGATTTGTGCCATCTGTAAAATTTACTTGTGCAGAAAAGGTTGAAGAACCACTTCCCGAAGACACTAATAATGCAACACTTTTTGCTGTGGTGCCTGATTGAAGTGTTAAAGTTCCGTTGGTATTTTGACCTACCAATCTCAATGAGTTATTCGAAGAATAAGACCCCAATTGGTAGCGAATACCAGAATTTGCAGCACTATTAACAATTCCATTCAACGGCAAAGAATAAGTAGGCAACGCACTCGAACTCGTTTGCTGAAAATCAGCTGATACCAAACCGTATGCGTCAAAATCAAATTGTGATGCCGAGGAACTAGCAGCCCCAATTCCGTTTGCAATTACATCAGTATTGAACCCAGTAACCAAGGCGGGTGACCAAACAACAGTTTGACCTACTGATGGGGTGCCTGAACATTGCGATAGTGCTGTTTGAGAAATACTTACCTCATCAACATAAAGGTAGTAATTACCTGTGCCAAAGAAAACCTTGAAGCGAACGAAAAGTCCACCAGATGGCGGAGTAAACGTAACAGTTCTTGTAGCACATGAAGTACTAGCGGAATGGTTTATGCTACCACTCTGTCCAAATGTTGTAGTGACTGTTCCGCCATTAGCAATAATTGAACCGGGAACATCTGCCCAAGGACCATTCAATGACGGTGCATATTGCACTCTCAAGGATCCAAAATTATTAGGGGTTGCAGAACCTGGTGAGCCATTAGAGTTGTTGACAATTTTGTATTGATAGGACATCGTAACTAAAAGCCCATTATTATTTGTTAGAGAAGGTGAAGCGAAATTACCTAGAACATTAGATGAACTAAAATTTGCACGAACCGAGCCAGATGATGCACATACAGCCGTAGTTGTTTGACTGAAATTACCATGTTGAGATGTCCAGCCATTTAAACCTGAAGTTGACCAATTCTGAGTGTAATTGACCTGCCCCCAAACATCCCCAACTCTCACCAAGCTGAGCAGGAGGGTTAGGACCAATGAAAATGCGATGGGCAGGCTGTGGCGCTTGCCGGGTTGGGATGAACGATTCATACGTGCAGAGAAATAAGTATTTGAGGCTACGGCCTGGCAAAGGGTAGTAATTTTATTCATAGTGGTTCTAAAATGCTGTTTTAGTCGCTCCAATTTAGCAAATAAACAGTAGATTTTAAGTTTAAATGAACAAATAGCTATTTATAAAAAACAAGAGTGGGCTTCTATCGAATATTGAATAGGTTTTGATGAATATTTTAGCTGTTTTGTCGAATATTCGGCTTTTTTAGTCTCTCTCAATACCCTGTTTATCAAGGTTTTAATGATATAAACAAAAAAGCCCCGAGCGGATGCTCAGGGCTTTTGCGTTGGCCATGTGGCCTAAGCTTAGTTTTTGACGATGCGAATCGCTTCGGCTGCTTCGGCTACTTTCAAGAAGTAGATGCCGCG
>VHBC01000044.1 GCA_016872115.1 Sphingomonadales bacterium
TTAAATCCTGAGATGTCTGGCCGTTGCTCCAACTATAAGTGTAACCCGGAACGCCGCCAGCAACACTTAAGTCAACACCGCCTGTTGGTGTGCCAAAACACAATGCAGCTGTTGGGTAAAGCGTGACGCTCATGGCGCTATTTGGCTGAATTACACTTCCGCTAAATGCTGCAGTACAACCGTTGTTATCGGTAATTGTTACTGAATAAATGCCTGCAGGTAAGTTATAAATATCCTCAGTGGTATCGCCACTACTCCACGCAAAGAAATATGGCGTTGTTCCACCTGTTACATTTAAGGTGACAGCACCGGTTGTATCACCATAACACAATACCGGAACAATATTCGAAGTAAAAGCCAAAGGCGCTTCTGGTTCTGTAATCGTATAGGTTTGTTGAAGCACGCAACCCGCATTGTCTGTTACACTTACAGTATAACTGCCATCGGTAAGGTTAGACAAATCTTGTAATTGTAGACCGTTCGACCAGGTAACAACATAGCCAGGAGTGCCACCACTAATGGTAAGGTCAATAGCGCCATCGGCACCGTTATAACAACTTACATTCGATACGATTGCTGAAATATTCAAACCGTCAACCGGATTATTGATTGACGCAATAACCGTATCGGAACAATTGTTGGCATCAAAAGCAATTAGTGTATAATTTCCAATCCCTAGGTTAGAGATATCTTCAGTATTGGCCGAAAACCCTGCAGGACCAGTCCAACTATAAGTATAAGGAGCTGTTCCGCCTGTTGTAGTGGCATTTACCGATCCAGTTGTATAACCAACACAAAGCAAATCAACGTTTGTTTCAGAAACATTGATCGCGGTGGTTGGTTGGGCTACAGTTGCAGTTGTTGTGGCCTGACAACCATAAAAATCGGTAATCGTTACGTTGTAAGTACCTTGACTTAAACCGCCAATATCCTGTGTGAATCCTCCGTTAGACCAAAGGTAAGTATAAGGAGAAGCACCCCCATTTACAGTTAAATTGATAAAACCATTTGATCCGCCATTACAGGCCACATTTGTAATAGCGGTGCTGGCAGATAAAGGCGCAAACAGTTCAGCAACCGATAAATTAATTATTCCTGTACAAGAATTGGCATCTGTAATGGTTACCGTATAAGCACCAGCCGCGATGGCATTTGGATCCTCAACGGTAAGTCCATTACTCCAAAGAAAACTATAGGGCCCTGTGCCGCCGCTTACAGTGAGGTTAACCGAGCCCGATGCAGTTCCTGCACAAACCACATCATTATGTGTTTCGCTAACAGTAAGTGCAGAATTGGGTTCTGTAACCACAAAAGGCTGGCTAATAAAACAATTGTTGGCGTCGGTAACAGAAACAGTATAGTTTCCTGCACTAATGCCAGTAATGTCTTGGGTAGTTGGACCATTTGACCAGAAGTAAGTGTAAGGGCCAACACCGCCGGTAACCGTTAAATCGATCGCACCGCTCAATTGCCCATAACATTGCGCATTTGTAATAACGGTAGACAGAGTAAGCGCTGCGGGTGCGGTAGCAATATTGATGGCATTCAAACTAGCCGTACAGCCTTTGTTGTCCGTCACCGTTACATTATAATCACCAGCCAACAAATTACTTACGTCTTGGGTTGTGGCGCCATTACTCCAGTTATACGTATAAGGTGTAGTACCTCCCGATACCGTTAAATCGATGCTGCCCGTTCCACCAAAACACAAAATATCGATATTGGTCTGCGAGAGACTTAGTGTCTGAGGTTGTGTGACATTATAAGTATAACTATTCGTGCTATTACAACCCAATGCATCAGTTAGTGTCAATGAATAAAGCCCTGCAGCCAAACCGCTGATATCTTCTGTTGCAGCACTAAATGCATTTGGACCCACCCATGAATAGCTATATGGGGTTATCCCACCACTTGCCGTAATATTTATCGAGCCATTACTTTGCCCATTACACAACACATTATTGACCGTTTGCCCGACCATAATTTGCGCATTCTGGGTAATTGTTCTGGTAATGCTCGTCGCACAATTGTTGGCATCGGTAACACTTAAGGTAAAGTTTCCGATGGCTAGACCAGAAATATCCTCTGTAAGTTGACCGCTATTCCAACTGTAATTATAAGGTGCGGTACCTCCCGACAATGTTACGTCGATAGACCCTGTACTTTGTCCAAAACAGGCCACGTTGGTTTGAGTTGAGGTCGCTGTTAGTTGGGCAGGTTGAGTAACTATTACTGAAGCCAAGGCCGAACAATTATTTGCATCTAGTACGGTTAAGTTATAGGTGGATGCATCAAGATTAATGAGGTTTTGATTATTCGAACCATTAGACCAAGCATAGGTATAAGATCCTGTTCCACCGGTAACAGAAGTGTTTATAGTTCCATTGAACTGACCGAAACAAAGCACATTTGTATGTGTTGTGGTTATCTGTAAGGCTGGAGGTTGTGTGATAATATATGCACCAGAAATTTGACAACCATTATTATCCGTAACGAGCACACTATATGGCCCAGGTGCCAAATTTGAAATCCCTGCTGTTATGCCACCGTTTGACCATTGGAATGAATATGGACTAACACCATCGCTGACAACCGCGGTTAGTGAGCCATTGTTATTGCCAAAACAATTGATATTGACTGATACATTCTCTAGTGTCATTATTTGAGGTGAGGAGAGAATAGTTGTTATACTTTCCGAACATCCTCCATCTATAATAACACATGTGTACGTACCATCCTCAAGATTTGAGATATCTTCGGTTGTTGCACTGTAACCATTTGGACCAGACCAATTAAAAGAGTAGCTACCTGAACCTCCACCAACTGTCAGATTGATACTTCCATTAGGTAGACCCACACACGCACTAGGCGTATTATTCGTGGTTAGCGTAAGGCACTGTCCAAAAATAGGAAGAGCCCCCGTAATTACGAAGGCTGCTACTGTTAGAGTTATTTTAAATTTATTCATCATCTCAGTACATTGACATGACCCGCTATGGTTCGGGTCACCATTTTATTATCGGTGTAAGTTATCTTCCAGTTATATAGCCCCAGTTGGACATCCTTGCTGTCCTTGTAGCGGCCATTCCAACCTTC
>VHBC01000045.1 GCA_016872115.1 Sphingomonadales bacterium
TCATAGGGTGTTGCATGTATGTTATACACACATCTCACAGTCCCAGAAACACTTTTGGTAACACAATGTAAACAGTTCCATAATTGGTTGTGCTTCAACTGGCTCAAGATCTTGACAATGCAGCTGTGGATCTCTTCACTGATGCATGACCATAGCATCAGTTGGAGGGCAAGGAACATCTGCTCATTTAGTCCAATTTTATCATGGAGTGAGAACTTAGAACTGTCAGCACAAACCATGAAGTTGCCGAAATTGTTTCTCATTCGTTTCCTTGACCAAACTGCAAAACTTTCCGATATCATACCTCCTGTGCCAAATTCGATCAACGACTGGATTTGACACAGAGCATTTTGAGTGAAGGTATGTGTCATCTCGGTCAACTTCTTTGGGTCATTTGTTTTTATAGCCTCCGTTACATCAGGATCATTCATGAAAAATTGGCAACCTGATTTTGTTTGTATTATTTTACATAAGTGACAAACAACATTTGCTGGATTTTTTTTTTGGATTGTTGTAGGTGGAATATCAACCATCAGAAGTTTTCTTTCTCTAGAGGTAATGGAAATGATTTTACCTAATAATCATAAAAATTATGATACCTAAAGTGGACTCATTATTAAGTCCCATCCTCCCCTGGAAAAAAGTCCAATCAATTTTTTTAGTACAATAGTATGTAATACCATCAGAAAATTATGGGAGAAGGTGTGCTAGTTCTATCAGATAAAAACAATTACTATTTGATTTGGATGAAGCAAGTGAGATGATCTTGTCACTGGCTGCTATTGACAGTAATAACTGTTCACTCATTTATTTTTTCAAATTGCAGGTAGATAATGCTCACAATTTTTCAGGGCTATATCTTTTTGTGGGGGTGGAGTTACGATAGCTTTTGCGCTTCTTCTTTGCAGACTGTTCTTGGGTATTATTGCCATCAGTTTCCTTACTATTAGATGTATTTGTTTTACATGATGCATTTGGTCTTTTTGGCACCCTTTCTTTGATACCCTTTGGGGGATCCTTCCCCTTGGCATTGGAGGATGTTGTATCATCTTTCTTTGAGTCGAACAAAATCCTGGATACAAGGGGAACAGAATCTTGATTCCCCTGTCCGCTAACTATGGATGAAGCTGTAGAAGGTTGACATTCAGGTCATAGTGGCTGGATTTGTAGCTAGGGCAGGATCACTTGCACATGGATCATTGCTAACCGCAAATAGAGGTGGGGAATGAATTCTATCTTGTGCACCACTGGATTGGAGGTTGGCAAAGTTACCCATCAAATCATTACCCTTGGTGCTGGGGTGGCCCCTGATTGACTTTGCTACATTTTTTGTCTTTCTTACTTGGTGTGGCTGATGAAATGAGAGTAACAAAGCTAGGATTAGGGGAGGAGATCAAGTAACACAAGTGAAAATACGAACACAGTTCAGCTGTGTTAGAAAAAAAAAGTTTCAGCTCACCGACTCGAATGATATCACAGCTTTAGTTCCCTCATTCATGTTCTCTACACAAACCAGAGCACTTCCTGCATCCTCTGATTCCTTAGTCATCATTTTTTTGGCCCTCACCTCATCTAACATTTTTTCCTCATAGTAATACAATAAATGATCATCACCATCAGGGGGTTTCAATTCCATCGCATCGAAACAGTCCCTAAAATAGGACAATAACTTGTTTGCTGAAATTTTTGTCCCAGAAAAAGCAGTCCTTGGTAGTAGCTTACCAAAAAAAAATCTCGTGGCTGAACAAGATCTTTCCTGAATTGTTTCGGAGATAGGAATCCTTGAAACAGAACTCTAAAACATGAGCAAAGACATTTTGATTGACTGACAGATCATTGCTTTGCTTTACTCCAAGGATGTCCTGAATGATTATTCCAATATAGGCAGCACATTTTTCCAAATACCTTTGATAGCTATCTGTGTTTTTGTTGAATTTGTCATGGCAGAATTCTTCGCAGCGTTCTAAATATGACAATTTCTTTGCCTCAATCGAATCATGTTCTCTTTCCAATTGGTGGAACATTCCAAAAGTATTCATACTGTTCTTAGTTTGCATCATCTTTTTGCGGAGAATTTGAAATTTATCATCACTCATCCTCTCCAAAGGAAAACATTGAAGATGATTAGGATTACATGGAACCTGGGCTTTCAGCATTTTCGTGGCACTTGATGGAGACTTGTGAGTCGAGGGGGTGGCTTCAGTGGTATCATCATGATCAACAAATTCTTGTGACATGCCTGCAGATAGTCCAATAGCATTAATATGCAGATTTTTGGTAGTACTTTTGTCTCTTGAAATTGAAGAGAGCATGGAAAGCATAGAATGTGCAGATTTTTTTTTCTTCAGTAATTTGCTGCATAAATCACTCCACACATTTGAATGTTGTCCAAGCTCCTCCACAAAAATATCCAACCTATATTCCTTCCCGATTCTTGGTATGACAGGTTCAGTTTTAGTCATTTTCTTGAGAAATGCTAAATAGGACTTAGTGACAAGTCTGTCTCAGCAGTACTCCTGTGGTGTTTGGTGAAGTGCTATTATCATTCATTGTAGATGATAATTTGGGAGATAGAACTTGTTGGTCTTCTTTGATTAGGAGGAGAAAAGAATCAAAAATGTGACGGATGGAAGAGGCCAGCAACAACACCTCACAAGGGTGTTCCATTTCATAGGGTGTTGCATGTATGTTATACACACATCTCACAGTCCCAGAAACAC
>VHBC01000046.1 GCA_016872115.1 Sphingomonadales bacterium
TTTTTACAATCGCACAAAGCCAAACAAAAAAATCCAAAAGAACTACCAAGCCAAAACACGAAGACAGACACGAAATGACAGCGAACAAACACGACAGAAAAGAAGGGCGAAGTGCTAACAGCCGTTTGTCGCAATGGGGGCTTACGTGGTTAAATCAAGTGCAGTGCTTCTATCAACATTTGTGCTTGGTTTACAGTGATGTGCTCCGAAATCCCCCACTGCGGCAAGCGGCAAAACGTTATGACTCATTGTAGGGCGACCGTTATACTATCAACATTCGTGCTGACATTGAACGACAAAAAGCCAATCCTTCGCAAAATTAAAAGAGCTGTAAGCCGAGACACAAACCAAAGCTTTTGCAGCACATTTAATTTTGCCCAACCGCACCACTAACTTACAAGCATTGCGGACAAAGACCTGATAAAGTAAAATTCATTTCACTGATTTTATAATTCTTAGGCAATTTAAATGACGGTTCAACATCTTCAAGACAAGTAACTGCTTTGCATTTTTGACAGCTAAAATGAATGTGGTTATGACTGTGATTTTCAGAACAAGAATGGCAACCAGCATATTTTACGACACCATTTACATTTACTATTTTGTGAATGACTCCTTCTTCCATTAACCTTTCCAAGACACGGTATATTGTTACTCTATCACATAAACCGTCCAACAACTTCTGAATTTCGCTGTGAGATAAAGCCACAGAAGATCGAACAATCAACTCTTGAATTTCAATTTTTGCAGTAGTATTTCTTGCTGACTTCATCTTTCTATAAATTATTATTGCAATATTGTTGCGTTCATAAAGATAAGGATTACTTTTGCAACATTGTTGCATTAAGTAAACATAAATTAAAATGATACCACAAACTTTCAACGAATGGACAAACTGCATTGTAAACGACTGTAAGATTAACCTTACAAAGGACTTTGCAACACAACGCTTGGCAGTTTATCTAGACAATAAAAATGTTGAAACTCAAAAGTTCATTTCGCTTTATGGAGAGCAACATCTTAAAAATATTATTCAATGGTTACAACAAATATGACTTTAACAAAAAAATTACCAGTAACCGTGTTAAGTGGATTTCTTGGAGCAGGGAAAACAACCTTGCTTAACCACATTTTGCACAACAAAGACGGCTTACGAGTAGCCGTAATTGTAAACGATATGAGTGAAGTAAACGTAGATGCAAGACTTGTGAACGAGCAAAATTTGCTTTCACGAACAGAGGAAAAATTAGTAGAAATGAGCAACGGCTGTATCTGTTGTACTCTTCGGGAAGACTTGATGATAGAAGTGGAGAAATTGGCTAACGAAGGCAGATTTGACTATTTGCTCATTGAAAGCACTGGCATCAGTGAGCCTGTTCCTGTTGCTCAAACATTTAGTTTTGTGGACGAAGAAAAAGGAATTGACCTTTCAAAATTCAGCTACATTGACACAATGGTTACAGTGGTGGACTGCTTCAATTTCTTCAACGACTTTGGAACAAACGAATTGTTGATTGACCGAAAATTAACCGATATGGAAGGCGATTACAGAACCATTGTAAACTTACTGACAGACCAAATAGAGTTTGCTAACGTGATTATCTTAAACAAAACAGACTTGGTTGACGAAAAGACCGTTGGACTTTTAAAAGCATCCATTCAAAAGTTAAATCCAAGTGCAAAAATCTTGACTTCTGATTTTAGCAAAGTAGAACCCAAAGAAATTTTGAACACAAATCTATTTGACTTTGAAGAAGCACAATCTTCAGCAGGTTGGCAAAAAGAATTGGAAGGCGGAGTTCACACACCCGAAACAGAAGAATATGGTATTTCATCCTTTGTGTTTCGCAATCAAAAACCATTTCATCCCGAACGATTTTGGAAATATCTAAATGAAGATTATCCATGCGGAGTAATTAGAGCCAAAGGACTATTTTGGTTGGCATCAAGACCAAATGACGCCATAAATTTCAGTCAAGCTGGTGGTTCATCTCGTCTTGAAAAAGCAGGTGTTTGGTGGATTAGTATGCCTTTTAATGAACGAATAAAATACCAGTCATTCGTTGACAACCGTGAATATATTGAAAGCAAATGGCACAAACAATGGGGCGACCGTATGAATGAACTTGTTTTTATCGGTCAAGACATTGACAAAGAAAAAATGATAGCCGACCTTGAAAAATGTTTACTTCAAGACAGCGATCAAAAGCAGTTTGAGAGTAAACAAGGATTTGCAGACCCATTCCCCAAAGAGATATGACGCTAAAATGTGCCCCCGCAATTGGTGGCACATTTACTTTTTAGCAATCGCACAAAGCCAAACAAAAAAGCTAAAGAGCCACCAAGCCAACGCACTGGGACAACAGCGGACAAGAAACAACGAAGGCATAACACGGGTTTGGCAAAAGTGGCGGGTTCAGTGCTTCGTAAGACAGTTTTTCGTAAATTTAAACATTCGTGCTTCGTATAAACATTTGTGGTGAAAATCGCCACCTTCGCCAAGCCCGAAACCGTTAGCGGTCATGCTTTAAAACCAACAAGATTAAACCATGATAAGTATTCAACATCAAATAACCACAATAAAAAAGACATGAAAAAATCATTCTTTTTACTGACAACTTTTCTAAGCCTTACTGTCTTTATTA
>VHBC01000047.1 GCA_016872115.1 Sphingomonadales bacterium
TCAAGTTCCATACATAAGTGTAAGTCATTCCTGCTGGTGCGCTAGGGCCCGCAAGTGTAACGCTTCCGCCTTGGCAAATCGTTGTTGAGCCAGAAGCTGCAATCGTTGCTGTTGGTAAGCTGTTCACAACTACTGCTGCAGTTGTACTATTTGTACAACCACCCGCTGTTACGGTATATGTAATTGTAGCTGAACCAGCAGCAACACCGGTAATTAAACCAATTGAAGAAACGGTTGCCACTGATGTATTAGAAGAAGACCAAGTACCACCTGTTGTCGCAGAAGCCAATTGAGAAGTTGCGCCTGCACACACACTAGTAGATCCAGTAATTGCTGCCACTGTAGGAAGCGGTGTAACTGTCACCACAGTTGGTGCAGATGTTACCGAACAACCGTTGGCATCAGTAACTGTTACTGTGTAAGAACCAGATGCCGTGATAACTGCTGCTTGGTTATTGGTGTTATTAGACCATTGATAAGTATAGCCTGTTCCTGCATTTGCAGTAAGGGTAACTGAACCACCTGCACAGAATGTTGTTGCGCCACTTGCTGTTATAGTAGCAGTTGGGTTCGCAAAGACATTCACTGCAACAGGCAATGAAGTCACTGAACAGCCCGCTGCGCTTGTAACAGTTAAAGTTACAGTAGCACTTGAACTAACTGTGATAGAAGATGTAGTACCACCATTAGACCATGCGTATGTATGGCCTGATACAATTGGACTAGCTGTAAGTGTTACTGATCCACCTTGACAGAAAGTAAGTGGGCCATTAGCTAAGATATTTGCAGTTGGAACTGCATTCACAGTTACTGTTGTCGCCGAAGAGGTTGCTGAACAGCCACTTGCGTTAGTTACTGTTACGTAGTATGAACCACCAGCTGTTACCGTGATCGCTTGGGTTTGTGCACCGTTAGACCATAAGTAGCTAGAGCCTGAGTTCGCTGTTAAAGTTACAGAACCTCCAGAACAGAATGTCGTTGCTCCACCTGCTGTAATCGTTGCTGTTGTTCCAGCATTTACGTTCACTGTTGCAGTTACTGCATTCGAACATCCGTTTCCGTCTGTTACTGAGTATGTAATCGTTGCTGATCCTGCAGCTACTCCTGTTACCACTCCTGTAGAAGATACTGTTGCAACCGCTGTGTTAGATGAAGACCATGTACCACCTGTTGTTGCAGATGCCAATTGTGTCGTCAAGCCTGAACATACGTTCGTTGCTCCTGTAATCGCTGCTACTGTTGGTAGGGCGTTCACTCCTATTGTTGTTACAGCTGATGTTGCTGAACAGCCGTTGGCATTCGTTACAGTTACACTGTATGATGTTGCACTTGTTGGTGACACAGTAATTGATGCTGTAGTTGCACCTGTGCTCCATAAGTAGCTTGATCCTGAGCTAGCAGTTAACGTAGCACTTGAACCAGCACATACTGATGCAGCACTTGCTGTAATTGTTGCCGTTGGCAAGCTGTTTACAGTTACTGTAGTAGCAGTTGATGTTGTTGAACATCCTGTGCTGTTTGTTACTGTTACCGTGTAGCTTGTTGTTGCCGTTGGGCTAACTACGATACTTTGTGTCGTACCTACTACTGACGTACCATTGCTCCAAGAGTAGGTGTTGCCTGAGCCCGCATTTGCACTCAAGGTTACCGATGAACCAGTACAAATTGTAGTTGCACTTGCTGTAATCGTTGCACTTGGTGCACTTACTACTGTCACTGTTACTTGGTCTGTGTTTACACATCCGTTTGCATCAGTTCCAGTTACTGTATATGTCGTTGTAGCTGTTGGGTTTGCCGTTACAGCTGCAGTGTTCGTAGCACTTAAGCCTGTAGAAGGAGACCATGCGTAGGTTGACGCACCTGTAGCTGTTAAGCTTGCACTTGAACCACTACAAATTGTAGCATCCACACCAGCACTTACTGTTGGTAGGGCGTTCACTCCTATTGTTGTTACAGCTGATGTTGCTGAACAGCCGTTGGCATTCGTTACAGTTACACTGTATGATGTTGCACTTGTTGGTGACACAGTAATTGATGCTGTAGTTGCACCTGTGCTCCATAAGTAGCTTGATCCTGAGCTAGCAGTTAACGTAGCACTTGAACCAGCACATACTGATGCAGCACTTGCTGTAATTGTTGCCGTTGGCAAGCTGTTTACAGTTACTGTAGTAGCAGTTGATGTTGTTGAACATCCTGTGCTGTTTGTTACTGTTACCGTGTAGCTTGTTGTTGCCGTTGGGCTAACTACGATACTTTGTGTCGTACCTACTACTGACGTACCATTGCTCCAAGAGTAGGTGTTGCCTGAGCCCGCATTTGCACTCAAGGTTACCGATGAACCAGTACAAATTGTAGTTGCACTTGCTGTAATCGTTGCACTTGGTGCACTTACTACTGTCACTGTTACTTGGTCTGTGTTTACACATCCGTTTGCATCAGTTCCAGTTACTGTATATGTCGTTGTAGCTGTTGGGTTTGCCGTTACAGCTGCAGTGTTCGTAGCACTTAAGCCTGTAGAAGGAGACCATGCGTAGGTTGACGCACCTGTAGCTGTTAAGCTTGCACTTGAACCACTACAAATTGTAGCATCCACACCAGCACTTACTGTTGGTAGGGCGTT
>VHBC01000048.1 GCA_016872115.1 Sphingomonadales bacterium
TTTCATTCCTTGGTTTCACTCATCAATTTCTGACATATGAAAACACTTATTTCGTGGATTGCGCACTTTAATGACTTCGAAAATGGGCAATTTAAGCCTAACGGGCCTACTGCGAGTTTTCATAAGTATTTTTTCAAGCATGAGCGGCATGTGTTGCTATCGGGTGAGGCCAATGAGCAGCATGACAACCGGGCGGTGAGGGCATTGGCTTGGTTGAAGGCAGCCTATCCTGATAGAGAGATTGATGTGAGGTATTTGAATATTTCGGACCCAATAGATCATCAGGAAATACAGTCGAAAGTGAGTCCAATTTTGGCAGAGTTCAAGGATGACAAGATTGATATTTTTGTGTCGCCCGGTACAGGTTCGATGCAGTTGGTGTGGTACTTGAGCCATATGCATTTAGGGCTGCAAACTACGTTGTATCAGACGCGTGAGGCAAAGTTTAGCAAGCAAAAAGACAAAGACAAGCCCGAACTGATCAAAATTGAATTGGAGCAGTCTGCGTTGCCCGTGACGGCAATGTATCATCAGGAAGAAGTTCGAAGAAATACCGGCGATAACTATTTTCTAACGCCAGCCATTGAGAAGGTGTATAATAGTGCGGCGAAGGTGGCGCAAGTTGATGCGGTTAGCGTACTTATTTTGGGAGCCAGCGGAACAGGGAAAGAGAATTTGGCCAAGTTTATTCATAAGAACTCGGCCCGCAAAGACAAGCCGTATATTGCAATTAACTGCTCGGCGTTTTCAGATGCGCTCTTGGAAAGTCGTTTATTTGGCTACAAAAAAGGTGCTTTTACAGGTGCCGACAAAGACACCACTGGTTTGTTTGAACAAGCCCATGAAGGGATTATTTTCTTAGACGAAATTGGAGATATCTCGCCTTACATGCAGCAGAGTTTACTGCGGGTCTTGCAAGAAAAAGAAATCATGCCCCTGGGCGGAAAAGCCAAAAAAGTAGATGTGCGGGTGCTTGCCGCCACCAACCAAAACCTACCCAAGTTGTGCGAAGAAGGCAAATTTCGCTGGGATTTATATTACCGCCTAAGTGTAGTGGAGCTCGACCTCCCTACCCTGCACGCTAGAGGCAAAACCGACCTCAAACAATTGATGGATCATTTTGTGACAGCTAAAAAGAAAGAGTTGCACCGCCCAAAGAAATTGGTATTTGATAAAGTCGCTTTGGAAATTATGCTCAACTATACCTACCCTGGCAATGTGCGCGAGTTAGAGAATATCATTTCGAGGTTGTACGTGTTCAATGAAGAGCGCATTACCTTGGATGTCTTGCCTAAACGCCTCAAACAAGCGCCAGAAAACCAACCCATGAACATGGATTTCGTCGAGAAACAACACATCCTAAAAGTATTGCAGCTCTACAACGGAAACATCACGCAAACTTCCAAGGCCATTGGTTGGGTAGTGAACACGTTAAAGACGAAGATGAAAAAGTATGGGATCAGCGTGTTGCAATCTTAGTTGGTTTTTCCCATTTTTCGTCTTTTTTTGCCATATTTTTCAATTTTTGATGGCTTTTTGAGTGTTTTTTGTCCATTTTTCGTGATTTTATGATTTGGCACAACTCTTGACTAAGGGCAGCAAACCAATTTAAACTGCTGCTTTTTATGCTTGCCAAACAACTCCAAATTTCACAAGAAGAAATCAAGAAAAACGAAGATGTCCTAATGGATTTTCAGTTCGCCTTCTTGACTCGAAATTTAAAAAGAATCGATTTTTTGCTCTCCCCAAAAGGGACCTTCTTTGGCAAACAAAGTGTTTCTTATGGCAAAGGGAAACTTTATGCCTTGTTGCATACAAATAATCATCCAGATAAAGACTTTGCACACGCTACCGGACATGGTTTTAGCAATGACCACTTACCAGGTGAACTGGCTTTAGAGTTTCGCTACCCGACGCTTACCCCCGATAACATCATGGATTACCCCGAAGAACACACCTTATTTGGTCTGCCGCCAATTGACGGTTTTCATGAAGAAGTTATCCGGTTTGCCTTGCGCATTCAAAAAGGGAAAATTACATCGTTGCGCATTCCAAAGAAAGTAACGAGTAGCCTACAGCACTATATCGATCAGAATTAACAACAAAAACAACATAACATGCAAGAACAACTTACACAGAACACCCTTGAACTGTCAGACACGCAAGAAACCGTAGTTCACATTCAAATCACCAACGCTCAGTTGGTGCGCAAGTGTATCCAAGAAATGAATACCGATGCGCTCTATTATTTACTCGATGTAGACCGCACTTACCAAGATTGGAAGCGCAATGAGTTTATTTTGAAGCTAGCGCGCGTCATGAAAAAATTCGAAGCCGCCGGCGATACCTACCTGAATGCAGTCCAAGGCGCTTGTGGTGGCTCTTGTTCAAAAGGGCAAAACGGCTACCTCTTCATTGGCAACAACAGCAAAAACTACATGAACTTGCTCTTTGTCGA
>VHBC01000049.1 GCA_016872115.1 Sphingomonadales bacterium
ATGTGGGTTCGTGAAGATTGGTACAACCTTGTCACCGGAGAAGCCTTAACCAATTATACCCCCGACCCTGAAGTCAAAATACTAGCCCATGAACGAAGTAGACCTGACCCCACTACTTAGTGAAGCCCTGTACGAAGTACAAAAGCACTATAAAATAGAAGTCAATTTAGAGGGGGAACTTTTGTCTTTTGGGTTCTTTGAGCCTGAAGCGATGGTATTCTTCTCTGAAACAATGCTTCGGCTTATCTCAGAACTCAGGAGTTCCAACTAGACCCCGATACGTTTTTCCAATCTGGTACTTTTAACTCTGTATCGGCCTGTGGGTTTTCTCTAGGTTCAAACCCCCCACGATAGTCTTGTGAGTTGTTGAGGGTTTGTTTCTGGGCCTGAATTTTTTCTGCCATTGTCTGATTTTTATGGTTTAGCCATTTTTCAGCCATTTGAATTAGTGGGGGCGCAACTGCGCCTAATATATCTACGGGCTGAGGGTTTCGGGACATATGCGCAATTCGATTTTCTAGGCGATCAATGGTCTTTTGAGCCTTCGCCATATCGCTGTCATATCTGAATTTGGTTACATAATGCTCTTCTACATACTCAGCACCAAGGCTATCCTCGCAACGTTTACTAAAAGCATCTCTATAATCAATCAAAGTTTCTCTCATTTCAGTCACGCGCGCAAGTAGTTCGGCGTTCTTTTGTTCCAATTCCAATACATACTCTGACAATTCTTCATTGTCATACCCCTCTTCATTTATTGTCATAGTATTTTCTTTTTTTGTCATAGTTGTCAATGCTTCTTTAGGCTTTGACACTATGATACTATTTGGGGACTTCATACGAAAACTAGACAGAGTTTTACCTTGACCTAGGTGCGCCATAAGCCCTAAATACACGGCTTCATCAAATACTAAGTGTTGTCCGTGCATGGTTGAAGGGAAGTGTTTACGCTGGGCGTAAAGTCGCAAAGTGCGAGGGTTGACACTCAGTTTCTCTGCCAATTCTTTAAGTAAATACATTGTCAAGGTTTTTTGTCATAGTTTATTAGGTCAAATATATACCAAACAACCGAGCGAAGCGAGTGGGGGCGCCGCACCGAAGGTGTGGGGGGAGTGACAAACGAACCCCCGAAGGCGTTTTGCTTGACAAAAACCCTGACAAACGTTTGACATACTTATAATACCTTTGACGCACCTGCCTGAACCATCAGGCTTTTGATACAAACCCCCGACCTAAGTGCAACCTAGAAGGCGGGGGTTTTTTCTTTTTTGTTATCTTTAGCAGACTTTCAGAGTGAGAGTTGGGCGTTGCACCCCTTAGCGTATCAAAAAAGGTATAAGAAGTGAATTTAATGGATCTATGCCGCCATCATCGCGGCGATGTGTACTAAGTCAAGCCATACCAAACTTGATAAGTTAGCACAACTTGCCCCCGACCTCAAAGTCAGGCAGTTAGACTCGCGTCTAATTATGCAAAAGAGGGCAAGAAGTAAATGGTATACCCAGGGATTTGTACGCCCCCTCTTAGAGTTGAACTCACCCCTGAAGAAGTACTATAAGAACGCGATGGATTGCGGTCATTTCGTTCAAATAAAGGATGGAGTTAGCACCTCTTCTTATTGCAATACGCGAGTATGCAACGTTTGCAATAGAATTAGAACCGCAAAAGCGATGAATGGCTATCTGAGCCAATTAAAAGAGCGCAAATGGATTATGGTGACCCTTACAGACGTGAACTGCGAAGCATCACAACTCCGGAACGAACTGAAGGGACTTAAAAAAAGCTTTTTTCTAATTCGCAGAACCCTGAAGAAAAAGGGATATGACCCCGATGGTATAGTAAAGGCAGAAATAACCTATAATGAAGCGAGGGATGATTATCACCCACACCTTCACGTATTGATTGCTTGTGGGGAGCAAGTAGAATATGTTGCCGGTTTAATTGTAGACCTATGGTTAGAGCGCAGACCCAGCGCATCAATTAAAGCGCAAAACATAAGCCTAGCCAATCAGGATAGCCTGAACGAATTATTTAAGTACACGACCAAAACCTTCAGCCGAAAAGGCAAGGAACTCTACACGAACCCCGAAGCCATTGACGCGATTATGAGGGCGCAGTATAATACTCGCTCTTTTCAGCCATTTGGTAGAATTAAGAAGGTAACCGAAGAAGTGGATGAAATAGTAGAAGCCCAACCCATACGAGCCGAAGAAGGTATCTATATGTGGGTTCGTGAAGATTGGTACAACCTTGTCACCGGAGAAGCCTTAACCAATTATACCCCCGACCCTGAAGTCAAAATACTAGCCCATGAACGAAGTAGACCTGACCCCACTACTTAGTGAAGCC
>VHBC01000050.1 GCA_016872115.1 Sphingomonadales bacterium
TTCAACCGCCATCAGGCGCTGTAATTTCTTCCAACGTTCAGCCGGTCTTCTGCTTTGGCGACTCTACCGGGTGGATCAATGCTACTGTTATCGGGGGTGCATTGCCCTACTCCTTTGCTTGGTCCAACGGTGTCAATGCCGAAGACCTCTACAACATTCCTGCAGGAACCTACGTGCTGACCGTTACCGATAACATCGGTTGTGTTACCAACGCTTCCATTGTTGTAGCGCAACCCAATGCCCCACTCTTCTCCAATGCCATCGTTACCAACCAGTCCTGTTATGGCCTGGTTAATGCCTCGATCAATGCTAACGTTGTCGGTGGAACTGCGCCCTACATCCTCTCATGGAGCACTGGACAAAATTCTGCCCTCATCGGACCGCTCGTCAATGGCCAATACAGTCTGAATGTTGTCGATGCTTTAGGTTGTGTAATCGACACCACCTTCTTCATTACTCAACCTAACCCCCTTCTTATTCCTGGAACGGTCGTTAACGTAGCTTGCCATGGAGATTCTACCGCTTACATCACGGCTCTTCCTAACGGTGGTACTGCTCCGTATTCTTACTCCTGGTCTAATGGACAAACCACGCAAGTCGACACCCTTATTCCTGCAGGTTCCTATGTCGTTACCGTCACCGATGCCAATGGTTGTGCCGATTCGGCGCTCTTCAATGTTGCACAACCCGCTGCTCCAATTACCCTTAACGTTTTCACCACTGCCGTTGGTTGTTTTGGCGCTAGCTCCGGAGCCATTGACCTGACCGTTAACGGTGGCACTCCTGGATACACCTATCTTTGGTCCAACAACGCTACGTCACAAGACCTTCAGTCCCTTGTTACTGGAAACTATACCGTAACGGTCACCGACCAAAACGGATGTGTTGACAGCTTAACCGTTCCTGTAACCCAACCTCAAGCTCCTCTTATGGTCATGCCCAACATTACCAACGCTCCTTGTTTTGGACAAAGCGGCGGAGGCATTGACTTAAACGTTGCAGGAGGAACCCTTCCCTACTCTTATTTCTGGAGTACCGGAGATACCTTACAAGATTTAATTGGCATTCCGACAGGACAATATACCGTAGTAATCAGCGACTCCAACAACTGCACCACCAGCCTTATCATCAATGTGACACAACCCCAGTCGCCTGTTTCGCTAAATCTACTGACTACACAGCCCTCTTGCTTTGGATATGCCAACGGCGCAATTAGTGCTTCCGCATCGGGCGGTGTACCTCCCTATTCTTACTCTTGGAGTAATGGGGCACAAACGCCCAATATCTCCAACCTTTTATCACAAAATTACATTGTAACCGTAACCGATGCCAACGGGTGCACCCTAACCGACACCGCTACCCTCAATCAGCCTGATTCTTTGGTGGCGCTCTTCTCCATTCCTGACAACTTCGGGTGTGCTCCCTTCCAAACTCAGTTTATCAACCAGTCCATCGGCCAATACTCCAGCGTTATCTGGACTTTAGGCAATGGAGACATAATCTTTACTCCAGACACTGTATCCTACACCTTCAACCAACTCGGATGTTTTGACCTTACCCTTACTATTACTTCTCAAAACGGGTGTATGGCTTCTACTACGGTCAACAGCGCTGTTTGTGTTATCCAAGGTCCGATCGCTGACTTTTATTCCAATACCCAACAAATCGATTATTACTCCGGACAAATTCAATTCATTAATAACTCTTACGGGGCCGGAAATCAATACTACTGGCAATTTGGCGATGGGTCACAATCCAATTTGGTAAATCCTTTCCACACCTACACACCCCAAACCATTGCCGATTACGATGTCATGCTCGTCGCTATTGATACCAATGGGTGCGTTGATACCGCTATTCAACAATACCTCCAACGGGAAATCATTCGGCTTAATGTTCCTAACGCCTTTACCGCAGGAGACGATGGCATCAACGATGGATTTAGGCCTGTGTTTTCTTCCCCTGATCTCATCTCTCTTTACCAATTCGATATCTTCAACCGATGGGGAGAAATCATCTTCTCTTCCAACAACCAATACGACGCTTGGGACGGTAAATACAAAGGAAAACCTTGTCAATCAGGCGCCTACACCTGGAAAATACGATATACCGACTACCTTAAAACCTCCAAAGAGGCTCATGGGCATGTGGTTTTGTTGTGGTAG
>VHBC01000051.1 GCA_016872115.1 Sphingomonadales bacterium
GCTTTTCATTAATTTTAAAAATCAAATTTGAATCAAATGAAACGAAACACACTTCCGTTATTTATTTTGATCCTTGGCGCTACTGCATGCACTCAAAGCGCAAAACCAAAGGCTCCAGAATCTACCTCTATTGTGGCCACGGATGAAAACACGAAAGAACTACAAGAAAGCCTCAAAGACGTAGCCGAAGAAGAAAAGCGCTTGGCACAAGAAGCTAAAGCAAACATGACCACCATGGAATTCTCGGAACTCAGCCACGAGTTTGGCAAAGTGATGGAAGATACCAAGCACCTCTACAATTTTGTGGTCAAGAACACAGGTAAAAAACCCTTGTATATTCAAGACGTAAAGGCTTCTTGCGGCTGCACTACCCCTAAAAAACCTGAGAAACCAATTGCACCTGGCAAATCGGATATCATTGCCGTTGAATTCCACCCAAAAGAAGGGCAACTTGGCCGCCAAGATAAAACCGTGACTGTAATAGCCAATACAGAGCCCAACATGGTCGTTCTTAATATTGGGGCAGACGTCTTTAAAAACCCAGGAACCGAAGGGCGCATTGCCACCAACTAACATGAAACTACACGTACTCAACACCGGCTTTTTCAAACTCGACGGCGGCGCTATGTTCGGTGTGGTTCCAAAAACCATTTGGCAAAAAACAAACCCAGCCGATGCCGACAACATGTGCACCTGGGCCATGCGCTCGTTGCTCATCGAAGACGGCAAGCGCCTGATCTTAGTCGATACCGGAATCGGCGACAAACAATCCGAAAAATTCTTCTCGCACTACCACCTACATGGTTCAGATAGCCTACACGGCAATTTAGCGCGCTTGGGCTTCCATGCCTCGGACATCACCGACGTCATCTTGACCCACTTGCACTTTGACCACTGCGGTGGCGCAATTTCTTTTGACTCACAAAAAGAGGCCTACCGCACGGTTTTCCCCAAAGCGACTTACTGGAGTTCTGAAAACCATTGGCTTTGGGCAACCCAACCCAATCCGAGAGAAAAGGCATCCTTTCTTTCTGAGAACATCTTGCCGATTCAAGAAAGCGGACAACTCCAATTTGTTGAGCGCACTGGGCTGCTAACCAAAAACGCACTCCCCGGCATCGATCTTTCTTTTTTTGATGGCCACACCGAAAGTATGATGCTTCCGCAAATACATTACAAAGGCAAAACGTTGGTCTTTATGGCCGACCTCCTGCCGAGCACTGGTCATATCCCTCTCCCTTACGTAATGGGCTATGACACCCGCCCCTTGCAAACCCTTACCGAAAAAGAACGCTTCCTCAACGAAGCCGCTAGCAATGAATTTGTGCTCTTTTTAGAACACGACGGCGTCCACGAATGCTGCACTGTTCAACACACCGAAAAAGGCGTCCGCCTCAAAGACACCTTTGCTTTTGCCGATCTTTAAAACGCGCCTATGAAAACGCCTGCCGAAATTGTACAAGGCCTTATGCTGGCCAACGACGCTTTTAGTCAGTTACTCGGTATGGAAATCAAAGCCCTAGACCTCGGCTACTGCCAACTCAGTTGTAGCGTTACAGCCCAAACCACCAATGGCTTTGGCATTGCACACGGGGGCCTCTGCTACTCGTTAGCAGATTCCGCACTGGCATTTGCTTCCAACTCCAGAGGGCACCAATGCATGAGTATCGACACTCAAATTGCCCACTTGGCCAAAGTCAAACTTGGCGATACCCTCACGGCCACATGCACCGAGATACATCGCGGCAAACGTACAGGTGTTTACGAAGTTCGTATTGAAAACCAAGATCATAAGCTGGTAGCTTTTTTCAAAGGGACCGTTTTTGTCTCGGATCAAATCTGGTGAAGCCTATTTTTTTTTGGATTTTTTATAGCTTTCACTTGCTTTATTTCAAAAAATACCTAACTTTGTATCCGCTTTAACGAAAGCAGTACACAATTCTAAAGCAACTGTTGTTGCTCACGCAAGTGAAAGAAATTGGTTTGGTAGTTCAGTTGGTTAGAATACCTGCCTGTCACGCAGGGGGTCGCGGGTTCGAGTCCCGTCCAGACCGCAAAACGCTTCGTTAAAGACAAGTCCTATATGGCTGTAGGAATTAGAAAACCCTAGAA
>VHBC01000052.1 GCA_016872115.1 Sphingomonadales bacterium
GTCCAGTCAATGGTGCCTGAATTGAGTGTAGAACTCACTATATTTACAGCAGTTGGCTGAGGGCAGGTCGGAGGTGCTGCAATCTGAACAAAATAATCTTCAGTCTCACCCCATGTATACGTTCCGCAAGGATTCACCCCTGTTGTTACTGTTGTTTCCACATTGACAACACGCATCCGTGTTATTCCTTGTGTTGCGGTTGGTGGAACAGCTACAACGCCTGTTTCAATGTGTGGGCCATTGGTGGCTGCCGTAGATGTATAAACAAGTTCTCCTGGGTCGGTAAACAAGCCATTTTGATTGAAGTCTATCCAAGCTTTGGTCCAGTTATTAAAGTTTCCGCCACAGGTGCCGATTTCAACTGAAAAAGGATAAAATACTCCTGGAGCTAATATTGGGGCGGCAACAGCTGTTGTGAAATTAGAATACGAGCTCACAACTGATCCAGGGCCTGGAGCTACAACACCGCAAATAGATGAGTTATTGAGCGTACTAAGCGTTACGTTTAATATTTCTTCGTCGGCAGCACTTGTGGCTCCACTCGTACAATAACAATTTACAAAGCCATTGGTGGTGACTAATAGCGGTGTAGACGTAGAACTGCTCGCAGTAGCAGCACACGTCACAATGCACTGATACCAGGTGTCAACAGTCTGGGTAGCCAAATAACTTGAAGAAGTTGCACCAAGGATATTTACCCAAGGGCCTATTGAACTTGATGCAGACTGCCATTGATAAGTAAGGCCTGAAGAAAAGGTCGCATTGGCCATGGTTAAATTGAAAGGCACTGATGGGCAAATCGGATTCACCGCCGTTGCTGTTGTGCCCGCATTTGGGGTTCCTGTACAGGCTGTCCCTGAAATGAAAGAAACCGAACCAATAAAACCACGGTTGTTGATGCCACTTGTAAGTGTACCACCGAAACCAATATCTGTTCCGGTAATAAGCGTACAACCACCGGCTGTAAAAGGATATGTACCTGCTGTCAATGTTGAATAACGCAAGCTACTTGTGAGTGATAAGCACAACCCATATGTTGCTCCGGCAGGTACAATTAGGTTCAAGCCCGTGAGCATTGGCTGCCCAATATTGGTAGTTGTGTTGGCGACACCCGTGAAAGGTTGGGTGGCCACTTGAGTCCAACCATTGGCAGTACTCACCACCATGGTTGTCTGATTAATGGCTGTTGGCTTATACCACAAGGTGGCGTTATTGGCTCCAGTAGTTCCAGTTACAGAGGCAATTTCAGTTATAATAACATCATTGGCGTTGTTATTTTGAAAGTTAAACGTAATTATACTCGAACCATTGTTGTTGGTGAAATTGGTCGAGATGCTCGTTTGCCCATTCAGTACACCCACAAAGAAAAGTGCGAATACGCTCAATACTAGGTTAATTCTTGCTTTCATTACTTAATTTATTTTGAAATTATTGAACGGCTATTTTTTCAATGACGCTTGCACCATTCATCTGGATTTTAATGATATACAGCCCTTTAGGATAGGTAGTAAGGTCCAACGTAAGTGCTTGTTCAAGGGCGTGAAGCGCAAGTGTTTTCCCGTTCAAATCAAGCAATTCAAGTGTAGCTGACCCATTTTGCGTTTTACTCACATAAAGTAAACTTGATGTTGGATTTGGATACATAGATAAGCCTATGTCATTCTCTGCAACAGACGCTGTAAAGTCACATGATCCATCAACGATAACCAAAACATTTGAAGTATCACTCGGACAAACTGAATTAGTAACTATGTAATCATAATTGAACTGACCTGCTATTGCGCCAGAAGTATCTTGCGCACCTGGCAGCGCATTGTTGCTGGCGTTGTACCATGTGCCATTGGCATCGATGTTGCCAGACAAACCATTCCAAAGTACAAATGGTTCATTGAGGCAAACAGTGATGCTGCCATCTTGACCAGCACTTGGTGCAGCGTATACCACAACCGTTGCCGTGGCTTGGTCCACCGCACAGCCATTGCTCACTTGGTAGTTGAAGGTATAGGTTTGTG
>VHBC01000053.1 GCA_016872115.1 Sphingomonadales bacterium
TTCCATTGGTGCAAGGATTTCCCTGCACAGGTGCATTGGCACGTACCGCAACAAGTATTAAATCGGGAGCAAGAACCCCGATGGCAGGATATTTTAAAGCCATTTTAAAACTGGTAATGGCATTTTACTTAGCTCAATATTTGGAATTAGTTCCTATGGCTTGTATTGGTGGTATATTAGTGTGGGTAGCAAGTAACATGATTAAACCGGCTGAGATTAAAGAAATAAAGCATCTAGGGAAATTTGAGTTTTCAATAATGCTTTACACTGCGGTTATGGTTCCACTTACTGATTTTTTAACTGGTGTGTTGTCGGCACTTATCATTTATTTTGCAGTGAAATATGCTTTCAATAAAATAAAGCCGAAGGAAACCAGCCACTAATAGCACCTAACCAAAATTGGCGGTTCAGTGGTTAAATCAAGCTTTGTGCATCTATCAAAGTTTGTGCTTAACTGAAAGTGAATTGCACCGAAATTGCCACCTTCCGGTAGCTGCAAAACGATAAGATCAGATGATATTATTGATTGGTATGTGGAAAATGGTCATACGCTGCCTTCATGATTCAAATCACTCTTTAAGCCTTTTACCAACTTTACACCCAAGTTACCTCAATCCGCATTAAGCTGTTCCTCAATACTCTGTTATATCATGCGTTTCCAGCAGCCACCTAAAGTCATTCTGTAGATAATTGTATATCTGGTCGTCTAACAGTGCCCGAGTTAGTGGCAATTTTGCGACAACACGATAAAATCAAACATATCGAAAATCGTATAAAGAGTGAGATAAAAAAAATATAGTTAAATAGTGAAAAATAAATTATGTATTTTAGTTGTTTTGGCTTGTTTCAGTAGACAAACTGTTAAGGGTCAAAACAATCGTATAAACACACAAGAAAATATTGGCTGGTACAACTATTTTGGTACTTTTAAATTGTCAGAAAAATTTGGTTTACATACAGAATACCAATGGCGTAGAGATAATTTCATTACAAATTGGCAACAAGGTCTGTTGAGGGGTGGCGTAAACTACCAATTAAATCCAAGAGTGTTATTTAGATTAGGTTACGCTTGGATAGAGACATATCCGTATGGTGAAATTCCACTAAACGGACTAGGAAGAGATTTTACCGAACATAGAATATTTCAAATGGTGCAACTTTCACACAAAGAAGACATTGTAGATTTTTCACACCGATTTATGTTAGAGCAAAGATTTGTAGGAAAATACAGTTCTGCCAATGTAGAAAAAGAAGATGAATTTCCGCTACTTCACAGAATGCGTTATATGGTACGACTGCAAGTTCCATTAAAAGGAAAGGAAATAAAAGACAAAGCACCATACTTGGCGTTGTATGACGAAATTTTTATAGGTTTTGGTGAAAATGTAAATGCCAATGTTTTTGACCAAAATAGAATTGGCGTACTACTTGGTTATCGGTTCAACAAAAAACTAAGAATTGAAGGTGGCTATTTAAACCAAACCATTCAATTTGGGAGACAAATAAACGGACAAAATGTGTTTCAAAATAATAATGGACTTATAATTAACGCTAACTTCAATATTGACTTGACGGAAAAAGAAACAAAATAAAATTGCCACTAACAGGCATTTGGCAAAAAAGCGGGTTCAGTGCTTAAATGAAGCTTTGTGCTTCATATCAAGTTCAGTACTGGCAGACAATATAGTGCTTCAAAATCCGCTTCTTCGCCAAGCGCCAAAACGATATGAGTCCTCATTGTCAAAGACCTATTTGTTCGTTGACGGGTAAAATGTAGCAATTAGGAATTTGCACTTTTGAGTATAAGTGAATATTATGAACCGAACTAGCCTGGTCCCTCAGGTCAGCGCAAAAGTGAGCGCAAACCGCACTAATTTGCTCTCTTTTTGACCTCGCCAGAATTTGTAACTAACTGATAATTAGAAGTTAAGAGGTCAATATTTAGAATA
>VHBC01000054.1 GCA_016872115.1 Sphingomonadales bacterium
AACAAATCCGTTCCCCATTCGATGATTTGTAAGATTTATTCTAAATTTATATGTACACTAAAAGTAATACTATTACAGCAGAGGGTGTTTGCTTGATAAACTTTTGGTAATGTTATAAGTAAGTTATAGCCAATAAAAAGCACGATGAAAAATTGGGGTGTAACAAATAATTGAATTAAATTGACCTAATAAAAAATTGAATTATGAAGAGAACGGTAGTAATTACAATATTTCTAATGAGTGTACTTTCTGTGTTTAGTCAAGAAAAAAATTCAAATGACGATCTTGAACGTAACACAATTTATGCGGAAGCGTTTGGACAAGGTTTTTGTTATTCAATAAATTACGATAGACTTTTCAATACAGAAAAAAGATTCATGAATTCATTCACAGTCGGTTTTGTTTATGTTCCTGAATCATTGGGATTCGGAGATGGTACTTACTGTGGAATACCAATATCATATAATTGGCTTCTTGGTAAAAAAAGTCATCATTTAGAATTAGGAATTGGATTGACTTCACTTGTTGTTAATCCAAATTCAAACATGGTTTCTGATTTTTACACATACTTGACCCCAAAAATTGGATATCGTTTTCAAAGACCAAATGGTGGACTTTTTTTCAGAGCAACTGCAACTCCTATGATCGATATATTGAATGTTAGAACTTATAAATTTGGAAACGAAAAGTCCCGTAATTTTTCTTCATTTAATAATGTTGTTGGTATTGGATATGCAGCATTTCCTTGGCCAGGTATGAGTATAGGTTACACTTTTAAATAAGTACTGGCTATAACAGCTGTCTTGCGCCAACCCTCCAATCTTGCTTCGGAACAACGATAAATTTGAAAGAAAATAAATATAACTTCGAAGTAAAGATTTTATATAAAGAGTCGGGCCGATCGCAAGGCAGCAAACCGTTATGGGCAAGTTTAAAACCAAGACGGTCTGCGAAAGCCAACGGGCTGACCACCCAATGTGACAGAAAAAAAGTGGAGTTAAGAAAACCACTTTAAAAACAACGAGGATTCTGAAAATCGAAAAGAGTAAGAATGAAAAATTTAAAGAATAACAAATGAAAAATTTATTGATTTTAGCAATGATGTTGCTCACTTGTATCGAGGTTAGTGCTCAAAAGGTATTTACAGTAAGTCGAGAATCTTATGCAGACGTGAAAGTTTTTGTAGTAGACAGAGAGAGTTACGCTGATTTATTGGTTTATAAGGTGGATCGCGAGAGTTACGCAGGTAAAAATGATGGCAAATGGTTTTTTGTAGATCGTGAATCGTATGCCCAAAAAAAAATATATTTCGTTGATCGTGAGTCCTATGCTGATTTAAAAATTTATTTTGTTAATCGCGAATCTTATGCTGGGTGGAGAAATTCAGCGAAGAAAAGTTTGATGTATTAATTTATCCCATAAGGGCTTGAAAGCCCAACCTGTGGGTTTACATCTAAACGCAAACCGTTATGGGCAAGTTATACAGACATAGCGGTTCAAGGCAGGCTGACCACCCACAGTGACAGAAATCAAAAATAAAAAAGTGGAGACAAGAAAACCACTTCAAAAACAGGGAGTATTCCGAAAATCCATAAGAGTAAGAGTTAATTTTAAAAAATAAACATAACATGAAAAATTTATTGATTTTAGCAACGATGTTGCTT
>VHBC01000055.1 GCA_016872115.1 Sphingomonadales bacterium
AAATAAAATAAATAGAAATCGTAAGCAAAATCAAAAAGCCGATGAAGCTCTCTGTCGTAACGATCTCTCGAGTGGCGCTCGTTCCTCTGAGGAGGTGCTTCCTATCTGAGTAGGTAGAAGATTCTGAAACAAAAAGAAAAATTAGCACCCTTTTATAGGTGAGGCTAGGATCCAACTCTGATCCTAAGTTGGGCCGGCCTTTGTGGGCCAGCCCAGGAGAACAAAGAACTTTTGGAGGGAAAAACTCCCTCCAACAGAACAAAGGGCTTTTTGGAGGGAAAATGCATTCCCTTCAAGAACAAAGGGTTTTTTGGCGGGAAGGCTGTCTTCCCGTCTCTTTCCAGGTACTGGGCTACCTGGCCGGTCAAATCCGGTCCAAATCGGGTTTGGTCCCTTTTGGACGGGCTGTAGCTAGCCCAAAAAGAATTTTTTCAAAGTCCGTTTCGGTAATCAGACTTACCGAGAGATCAGTTCCGAGAGTCCGGAAAGCTTCCTGGGGCCCCCAGAGGGGGTGCCCGCCTTGCTGAGTCTAGCCTGGCCTCGAGTCGACCTATATTAAGCAAATATAAGTCTTGAGCCCTGGCCGACAATGACAGTCTCCCCCCTAGATTTGCTGAGGGAGCTTACCTCGAATGTCAGAGACGGACGGCGTATGCCTGAAGCTGGGCCCCCACGGAGGGGGTGTCACTCCCTTGGTCTTCATGAACTCCCGGAGTCCACGAATCTCGTCACGAAGGGCACGCTTCTCGCCTTGAAGATCCTCGTTGTCCTTGCGAAGGGCACGCCTCTCGTTTCGAAGATCCTCGTTGTCCTTGCGGAGGGTGGTGATCTCCATCCTAGCTGACCTGGCGCACTCGAACATTTCCACCGCTGTTTTCTCCAGCAGGCTCTGTCCGGGCGCCGAGGTCGGGGTCGAGGATGCCGGAGTCGGGACGATCGCCCGCGGCGTTGCCTTGGCTTCGATCGTCTTCCGGAGGTCCACCCGAGCAGGTCGGGCGGCTGTCCTCCGGCGATGCCTCATCGCCTCCTCTCGCCTCTGGGCTTCGCCAACTCGGGCGCGCGCCCGAAGATCGGGGATCGGGTCCAAGAAGTCCTCCTTGCGTAGGACTCCGACCGCACGCGCAACCCGAAAGGCTAGGCCAATTCGCAGAGGGTCCGAGTAATAACGTCCATCAAAGCGCAGGCAGGACGGTAGGGGAGCGGCTCGATCAGGGAGATTCCTGAGATCTGCGCGCAGTTCGAAAACGTCATCCCCCGTGCGTCCACCGTCCCTCTCCTCAAACTCCGCGAATGAGATCCCGGAGTCCAGGGAGATACTGCCCTTGCTTTGCCCCCCTTGCTGGTTGATGGGGGTAGGCACGTATTCAGGATAAGGCGTTCTTACCGGCTCCAGAGCTTTCGGCGGGTCAGCTGGTCCCAGCAATTCTTCAATCTCCTGTTCCGAGAGCTTGATGGTGGGTCCATCCAGCAGCTCGTCCAGACCGTCGTGGTCCATACTCTTGGTCTGATTTTCAAAATTTTGAACGACCGACATGATGCACTTTCACTCTGGAAATCTTGACTGATGA
>VHBC01000056.1 GCA_016872115.1 Sphingomonadales bacterium
GTTCTCTCATAATCGGAATAAGCATAATAGGGATTGGGCACCACGTTGATCATTTTCAAGGCGTCTTTAAGGGCATCTTGTGCGCCTAATTGGGTGGCAATTGCATCCATCGACCATCCGTACATCGGCTTGCCGCCGTTAGCGCCCGTTGCCGTGAAGTTTTTGTATTCCTTGTTGATGCGCAACTTGATGGTCACATCCGTTGAAAGCAAGGTTTGTTCTGGCGTAAGTAAGGGATAGGCAATCCATGTCAGGCTTCCGTACAACTCACGCTTGTCTTGAGCGCTGTTGGTTTCCACGGCCAAATACTTTTGGTACACTTCATTGGTTGCGTTGTTTTCAGCCTGCGAAGCAATATACGCTGGAAAGTCATAACTGGAGTTAAACCCGTTGATGGTTTTTTGGTTGTAACTGAACACATAAATCGGGTGCATCCCTCCCATTAATGGCGTTCCTACGTTGCTTACAAACTTGTCCGTTGGATTCCAAAGCATATCCGCTCCGTTCTCGCCTCCTAAAAACGAGTTCTCTCCAAAGGCCATGTACAAACGCGCTCCTGATTCCAAGTCTACTGCATAGCCCGGAAACCATCCCATGCCCGTGCCAGTTCCGTCCGCATTCCCGTTCTTGTCTACGCTCTGACTCTTTCTCAAAGCTCCCGCAGCAGCTCCCCCTACATTCAACCCTGCCGAACGACCCAGTTCTACCACCGGACAGCGTGTCCATTTCGATTTGTCGCTCGTGATTACAATATTTACACTTGGTAAGAAGGAAATCGAAGCATTTGTCCGCGACGATCCGTTAAAGGTTCCAAAATAGGCCAGAGGCATGTAATCCGACTGATATCCGGTCACTCGGTGAGGAGCTATGGTGCCATCCAATACACTTTCGAAGCGTTGATTTGGATCCACCCCCACTTCATCGGGATAATTGCAGGGATTCAAAAATATCGGCCCATCGGGCAGGCACTCATATCCCGCATCGTTGGGGTCGGTTTCGGGAGCGTAATCTCCTGAGCGTATCCAGTTCGTGGGGAAATAGGCGTCGTTGTCCGGAACCCCTCCAAGCCAACGCTTTGAGGAATCCGCAAAAGTGATCGAAGATTCGATCATGTCAGTAGTCTTGGCGGTAACGTTCCCGGAGCCTGAGGCAAAATAGTATTTCACCTGATGAATCTGAACCGATATGCCCCATTTGGGAATAATCTGTTCATTGTCGCCGCTGATCGTTCGATCCGAACTTACGGAATCTTGAATCGTTCCTCCTTTCGTATCATATCGGTATATTACCCAACTTGCCGTATCGGCCGAGTTTCCGGATGGGTTAGGGCTGTAATCGCGGAATCGGCATTCAAAGTACCCGCCTTTTAAGTTCAAAGGATCCACCACTTTGATGTTCACCGGGCCTTTTCCGTAGTCGTACTCAGGCTCCTGCATAAAGCCTTCGTTGAGGATTGTTGTTAACGTTGCATCCGTGAACTCCAACGAACGATTACCGTTGCCATAACCGTCCAAACGGGTGATGCGAGGCGTTGAGCCGTAACCGATCATTTGGTACGTGCCGTC
>VHBC01000057.1 GCA_016872115.1 Sphingomonadales bacterium
GGCAGTTATTTTTTGAATGCGATGAATAGTGCCTTCAATCAAAGTCTGCACTTTCCGCCGATTTGTGATTGTTGACCCGCATATTCACCCGATGGCAAACGATGGGACAGTTTTGCCGCAGCCGAGCCGCCATTGTCGACCGGCGAAATCCAAAGTGCGATCGATCCTCTGTCATTTTCAGCAATATATTTCCTGAACCCGCCGGCATCACTCTTCAGTTGCAGCTTGAGTTCTTCATCTGCAATGAGTCTTGCTCCTGCAGCGCGTCGAATGCTGTAGGTCTGGAGTCGGATAGAGCTGAGATCATGGCTCAGAGGAATCGCCTGATAGATGATCTTGCCATCGTCAACAGCAACCGAGAAGTGACAGCCTTGAGCAGTTTCAAGTGCCTGCTTGGCATCCTCTACCTTTTTAAGTTGATCCGATTCTCTAAGTGCAACGAATCGTTCAACAGCAATTTGGGCAAAAGGGATGACCTCCTCTTTTGTGAGATTGGCCGGACACCTCTGACTGCTTGCCGCAGGCAATGACTGTGCAAGGTTCATGAAGGCAAGTGTCACACCCAGATTGGTGTTTTCTGGTTGTTTTGTCGCATCGGCAACAGCATCATCTGAGCGCACATCTTTATTCTTCGAAGCGAGGTCGCGTGATGCCTGATCCAACAACCCCAATCCACCAAGTCCAAGTCCGATGAACGGCTGTGCGAATGGATTTGTCAGCACTTGGCCGATGGTCATTCCGCCCCAAAAGCAGGTGGGGCACAAAGGTGCAAGCGCAACAGCGATGACGCCGAAACCAATGAATCCTGCACCGACGCCCAACGGAATCAGAATCCCGCCCCGCAGCCGCCGCAGAATTTCTTTTTCAGCCAATCCTTTGTCGAGTGCATCGACAGACACTGGATACGGTGTCATGGGTTTTGCCTCACGCTCTGCTTTTTGCAGAAAGGCAGTTTGTTCGGCGTTGAGTGCAGAATCTTTCGAGAACTTGGGAACATCTTTTGATCTGTATTCCGAAAGATACAGGCAGGTTGTTCGATCGAGCGTATTCGGCAGCGCATTGATGACCTGAACCCGACGGTCAAAGAAGGCTCCGCCGCGACCGACAATTGTGTTCGTGTGGGATTCATCCGCCGATTTTGTTCCACAGGAAAAGATTCCCAACGACATGAACAACAGTGCAACAACCGGTTTGGTGAAGTGTGAGCCAGCCATACAAAAACCTCCTATGCCGAAATCAATGGTTTGACTTCTGTTGCATGAGTAGAGGTATTTGTCGTGCGGTTCAACTTAATTTTAAGCGGTCGGAAAAAATTAAAAATATCCTGATTGTCGTTGGTTCCAATGGTGTTTAATGTTTGAACACTGGAAGGCAAAAGAACACACACCTTCTGGTCATCGTGATAGGTGAGCACCAAATGCGGCCGCCGCTGTGTTTCGTTTGTAAAAGATATCCGCTTTTAGGCGGAATTAAGCCAATTGCGCCTTGA
>VHBC01000058.1 GCA_016872115.1 Sphingomonadales bacterium
AAAAAAGCCCCGAGCGGATGCTCAGGGCTTTTGCGTTGGCCATGTGGCCTAAGCTTAGTTTTTGACGATGCGAATCGCTTCGGCTGCTTCGGCTACTTTCAAGAAGTAGATGCCGCGGGCAACTTGGTCAATGTTAATCGTTGTTGAAGTACCAGTAAGTGAACCTGTAGCTACCACTTTACCTTGTGCATCTTGGATGACATATGTGCTGTAAAGCGCTTCAGAAGCATTCAAAATAAAGATAGCATCTGTTGGGTTAGGCTGTACAGAGAAACTCACCAATCCGTTTTCATCTAGACCAACTGTAAGTGTCAAGTTGAGGGTAATTGTTGAATCACAACCGGCTGCATTGGTAAGCACTTGCGTGTAAGTACCAGACTGCGTGTAAATGATTTCATTCAATACATAGCTCTCAAGTGCAGTTACGTTGAGTGTTGATGAAGTCGCTTGCGCGGCAGTTACCACAACTTGTTCAGAAGCAGTTGTACAACCATTCAAGCTAGTGAGTGTACAGCTGTATGTACCTGGCGTTGACACTACCAATTCTTGAGCTGTGCTACCACCTGGTGTCCAAGTATAAGCATTGCCTGTCTGTGCAGAAAGTGTAAGGGTTTCACCCGGACACAAGCTGTTGTTGCCATCTTGGATAAGATCTGCAGAAGGTGACTCATTGACTGTTACAGTAATTTCAGCTAAATCTGGACAACCGTTGGCTGCATATCCAGTAACTACATAGATACCAGCAGTTGTAACAGTTTGGCTGGAAGCTGTTGAGTTATTTGCCCATACATAGCTATTGGCACCACCCGCAGTAAGCGTCACTGAAGATCCTTCACAGAATGTGGTCGGGCCAGAAGCAGTGATTGTTGTGGTTGGCACAGCCAAAACAGTAATGTTGATAGGTGCAGATGTTCCTGTACAACCTTGGCTATTGGTAACTGTTACCGAAATTGGTCCATTTACACCGACGTTCACCCCTTGGGTTGTAGCACCATTAGACCATACGTATGAAGATCCAGGGGATGCAACAAGGGTTGCAAACGCACCTTGACAAACTGTTGTAGGTGATACTGCGGAAATTGTCGGTGTAAACGATGCTTGCGCATTGACCGTAATTTCATTGGAAACCGAACTACAACCAGCAGCATTCGTTACTGTCACGAAATAAACACCTGAAGTGTTCGCAGTAATGCTTGGCGTTGTTTGTCCGTTGCTCCAAGCATAAGTTGAACCATTTGTATTGGTGTTTAATACAACACTCTGACCTTGACAGAAGCTAGTTGGGCCAGCAGCTGCAATCGATACCACAGGGTTATTACTCACAGCAATTGCTATTGGTGCAGAAGTTGCACTACAACCATTTGCATCAGT
>VHBC01000059.1 GCA_016872115.1 Sphingomonadales bacterium
GCATCCTTGGTCTTGTGCACACTTAGGTTATCCAGGAACAGTGCAAAGTCTCCGCCCCCGAGTTTCTCAGCGATCTAGTTGATGAAAGCAACAAATACCTCTGAGTTGATGGCTTTCGGATGCACAATGTAATCGATGAGCCCATGTTCTTCACTGATGGCAGCAATCACAGCTAAGGTGGTGACCCTCAAATTTGAATCGTTGATGCGAATTCTGTCTCTGTTGTGCGCCCATCCCTTCGATCTGAAAGTACTGAAAGTGAACATGGTTTCATCCAGATATACCACGTGAGTGTTTGATTCACGCATTTAATGCAAGAGTGATTGCATTCGATGAAAGAGTTAGCGATAGTGTGGTTCAGTGAAGTCAATTTCTCTCTTGCCTCTCTTGATGTTCTTATACCTGATTTTGTGCTTCAAGTAAATGCGCCTGATGGTTGATGGCGATATCTTCTTTTCACCAAATCGTCGATGGAACATCTGCGCTCTCTCGGCCAGTGATAGATGAGCGGACTCTTGCAATGTAGATGGAGAGACCAAGTACCCAATGTGTTGCTGTGTGAACTTAGATCAGTTCGGAGGACCAATTTCAAAGGAATAATTGTATGCTTTAATGCCAAATTTGACAAGTTCGATCACCGTTGTTACGGGTTTCTTGATCAACTTCGCAATCGATTGATAGTTCAGGACGGGCTTCGTGAAATCCGGAGTGACGGCGGTGCCGAAGCGAAGCAGGATGACATAACTGAGCAGTTGCGGGTCGTATCGCGATGGATTTCGAAGGAGAGACTGATTGCGCGCTTAATGCATTGATTAATTTAACTTAACTTTTAACGTAACTTATAAAACAAAACATCAATAGTAATCACACTGAAAGTGCTCCCTCCACACGTGAGATTTTTCTGCACATGCGTATTCAGCCCGAGATCTTCTAGAGTACCTCCAGAATCATCATGTCTGGCATGCCTAAGAAAGAATCGGGCCTGTAGCTTTGCAGATAAAAAAGTTCGACAGCACTATTTTGGGCTTTTGAACCAATTTCTGTGCCCGGCCCATTTTAGGTGCTCTTTTTGACCCCGATTTTCCATGATGCAACATCCATCACTATCGCATGCCATTGATGAGAGATACTTTTTCTTCCCCATTATGTCAGTTATGATCATCCCAACATTATGCAATCAAAAATTTGAAGTTCTGAAATCATGGTGTTGATTGAATTGTTGAAAGAGGTGCCTGAAATTCTCGATTTCTCTCTATATAGTTAACTAACCAATGAATTAAATGTTTAAATGAATGGAGACTTATTTATTAATCACACTCACATGAGACATAAGGGGTTTTGGGGTTTTGGGGTAGTCATGGGATATGATCT
>VHBC01000060.1 GCA_016872115.1 Sphingomonadales bacterium
GAATAAGATGGCGCACTAACCCAAAACCCCAAAACCCCTATTGTTTAATGTGAGTGTGATTAATAAATAAGTCTCCATTCATTTAAGTATTTAAATCATTGGTTAGTTAACTATATAGAAAAAAATCGAGAATTTCAGGCACCTCTTTCAACGATTCGATCGGCACCATAATTTCAGAACTTCAAATTTTTCATTGCATAATGTTGGGATGATCATAGCTTACATAATGGGGCAAGAAAAAGTGTGTGGAAACTGCGCAAGGTGAGAGAGATGGGCTTCGGATGAGCTAAAAACGGGTCGAAAAGTGCACTCTTTTTCAGGCTTGCACATTAAATGCCAAAAAGAGGGTCTTGGGTGCTGTGAAAGTTCTTGCTGATCGATGCAAATGCCTTCAAATCCATTGAGGCGTGCCAGGCATGACGCCATGAAGTCCACTTTCACCGCGGCGGGTTTTCGCATCACTGGTGGGAAGAGAACTTGCAAGTTGAGAAAGCACTTGGTCTGTGATGAGTATTGTCAAATGTTATATATGTTACGTTAAAACTTAAGTTAAATTAATCAATGCATTAAGCGCGCAATCAGTCTCTCCTTCGAAATCCATCGCGATACGACCCGCAACTGCTCAGTTATGTCATCCTGCTTCGCTTCGGCACCGCCGTCACTCCGGATTTTACGAAACCCATCCTAAACTATCAATCGATTGCGAAATTGATCAAGAAACCCGTCACAACTGTGATCGAACTTGTGAAGTTTGCCATTCGTGCATACAATTATTCCTTTGAAATTGGTCCCCCGAATCGATCGAAGTTCTCACAGCAGCACATTGGCTACTTGGTCTCGCCATCCACATTGCAAGAATCCGCTCATCTATCACTGGCTGAGCGAGCGCAACTGTTTCACAGGCGATTTGGTGAAAAGAAAATATCGCCATCAACCATCCGTCGCATTTATTTGAAGCACAAAATAAGGTTCAAAAACATCAAGCGAGGCAAGAGAGAGATAGACTTTACCGAACCGCATTATCGCTGTCTCTTCCATCGGATGGAATCACTCTTGAATTAAATGCGATAATCTAACACTTAGGTAGTGTATCTCGATGAAACTATGTTCACTTTTAGCACTTTCAGATCGAAAGGATGGGCGCACAACAGAGACAGAATTCGCATTAATGATTCAAATTTAAGAGTTACCACTTTAGCTGTGATTGCCGCAATCAGTGAAGAGCATGGTCTCATCGATTACGTTGTGCATCCGAAAGCCATCAACTCAGAGGTATTTGTTGCTTTCATCAACTAGATCGCTGAGAAACTCGGGGGCGGAGACTTTGCACTGTTCCTGGATAACCTAAGTGTGCACAAGACCAAGGATGC
>VHBC01000061.1 GCA_016872115.1 Sphingomonadales bacterium
TAGGTAGATCAAGAATTGATACACTTGCGTTTCCTGAAACCGCATTAGAACATGCTCCATTAGATACAGAAACCAAGGTAAGTGTTTGTGTGGTTGTTGCGTTATTAATCGTCACCGTTGCTGTACCGCTAGACAATGTAGCAGTAGCTGAAGTACCATTTATTGTATATGTAACAACTTGGCTACCTGTACCTGTTATTGTAAACACAGCATTAGCACCTGAACAAACTGAAGCTGAAGCCGCTGCAACAGTTGCTGATAGAGCTGCAGGGGCCGAAATAGTTACCGTACTTGAACTGAAAGTACATAGGTTGGCATCTGATACATTTACAGAATAAACTCCAGTTCCAAGACCTGTAATACTATTTGGCGTTGTAGCATAGTTTGAACCATTTTTAATCCATTGGAAAGAATATCCAGGGCTTCCGCCGCTAACAGTTGCAGTAACAGATCCATTTGTGCCTCCAAAGCAAGAAGGGTTAGTTGAACTTAATGAGATTGTGACTGCTGAAGGTGAACTTACTACCAAATTTGTTAATGATGCCGTACATCCGTTCGCATCCGTCACTGTAACTGCATAAGTACCTGGTGCAAGGTTATAATTTTGATCTTCACTTGAAGATGTAAAACCACCTGTTCCTGTCCATGCATAAGTATATGCGCCGGTACCTCCGGTTACACCAATTGCAATTGCACCATCCGTTAAGTTAGCACAAGATGCATCAGAAACACCCTCGTCTGCAACTGTAAGAAGAGCAGGAACTGTTACTGTTATAACATTGGATGTTGTGGTACAAGCTACACTACTAGAAGTACTTGTTGTAATTCTACGATAATAAGTGGTTACGGTTAAACCGTTTGGCGCGTCATAGGTTGAAGATGTCGCACTACCAATATTTGTAAACGCATTATTATTAGTTGAAGATTGCCATTGATAAGTTAAAGTGCCTGAACCTGTAGCTGCAGTTAATTCTGTGAATTCTGCTGGGTTTCCACCATTACAAAGTAACGTTTGGTTACTACCTACAGTTCCAGCTGTGACGCTATTTACGGTAACAGTCAATACGTTTGACGTAGCCGTACATGCAACACTGTTCAAAGTACTCGTAACTATACGACGGTAGTATGTTGTAGTTGTTAAACCATTTGGTGCATCATAAACATCTGTTGTAGCACCAGAAATATCTGTAAACGTACTGTTATCTGTTGATGACTGCCATTGGTA
>VHBC01000062.1 GCA_016872115.1 Sphingomonadales bacterium
TGTTCGTAGCACTTAAGCCTGTAGAAGGAGACCATGCGTAGGTTGACGCACCTGTAGCTGTTAAGCTTGCACTTGAACCACTACAAATTGTAGCATCCACACCAGCACTTACTGTTGGTAGGGCGTTAACAGTTACCGTTGTCGCCGAAGAGGTTGCTGAACAGCCACTCGCATTCGTAACAGTTACGTAGTATGAACCTCCAGCTGTTACTGTGATCGCTTGCGTTTGTGCACCATTAGACCACAAGTAGCTTGAACCAGCAGTTGCAGTAAGGGTTACAGAAGAACCTGAACAGAATGTAGTAGCGCTTCCGGCCGTGATAGTTGCCGCCGTTCCACTGTTTACGTTCACTGTTGCAGTTACTGCATTAGTACAACCGTTTGAACCAGTCACAGTATATGTGATAGTAACCGAACCAGCTGTTACACCGCTCACTACCCCTGTAGATGAATTCACTGTGGCCACAGCCGTATTAGATGATGTCCATACACCACCTGCTGTTGCTGAAGCTAATTGTGTTGTTGAACCAGTACAAACATTTGTAGCACCTGTAATTGCAGCAGCACTTGGATTTACGTTAACATTCACAGTAATTGTAAATGTAGAACCTGAACAAGATCCTGCTGTAGGCGTAACGGTATAAACAACCGTTTGATCTGAGGTGTAATTGTTGACTAATGTATGAGAAATGCTACTTTGTGCTGTTGCTTGACTAGCATCACCAAGAACATATACATTATCAACGACTGTCCATGTGTATGTAGTACCTGCAGGTACAATATTACCACTTCCGTTAGTTGGCGCAACTGAGAATGAAGATCCTGAACAGATGGATTGAGTTACGCTCTGTACTGAAGGGGTTGGATTAACAGTTACAATTACAGTAAATGTATTTCCATTACATCCAGGTAGAACAGGCGTCACTGTGTAAGTAATCGTCTGAACCGTGTTTGTTGTATTCGTTAAAGTCTGCGTTACACTTGCTTGTGGTGTAGATATATCCGAAGCACCAGAGATATTCGCATTAGTTGAAACAGTCCAAGTATATTGAGTCCCTGCAGGTATAATATTTCCACCTCCATTTGATGGTGAAACAGTAAACGCAGTTCCTGAACAACTTGTTGCTGTTGTATTTTGAATGACCGGAGTTGGATT
>VHBC01000063.1 GCA_016872115.1 Sphingomonadales bacterium
ACCCCGATGCTCTGCAAACTTGGTTTTTTTTGAAAAACCACCACACGAATGTGCAAAATAAGGTTCCCATTTTTGTGCATCATTCCGGTAGACGTTGCAAGGCCAGCGAATCCAGTTTCACTCACTCCCCCAACCTCCTTATCACCCGTAGGGTGGTCGTATAGGTACTTATTCCCTGAACCAACACTTCTTACCGACCATACAGCGAATGGGTCCTGCATTCAAAAGAAAATGCAGATGCGCGCGTTGACTGTTCAATCAATGCCAGCTGAGATATGACTGTTTGCCAAAATCAAGAAGTCAATGATCAACGCATGAGAGATTGATCAATCATCTATGAATCCCTTTGAGACCACGGCTTGGCGATTGAAAGTCAATAACAAGTCAAGCGTGATGTTGTTAGCATAATACTTGGGGAGCATTGAAATGAAGAGCGCGCTGCCGGAGGCACAAGAAACTAGCACAGTCGATGGCACTAACTTAACGTCTGAATGATTGTTTGAATGATTGAATGAATGAAGTAATGAAAAAAGGAATGAATTCATGACTGACTGACTGAAAGAATGAATGCATGGAATGAATGAGTGCATTGAATGAAGGATGGATTGAACTCACGATTGGAGATGCTTGACTCGTGATTGAACTCACGATTGACTCATGACTGACTCATGATTGAACTCATCATTGAGTCATTGCAACCGCCAACAGTTGGTCTCAAGACGATGCACTCCTGATTGCCTCATGATTCGATGCATGATTGATTCATGATTTGATGCATGATTGACTCATGATTCGATGCATGATTGACTCATGATTTGATGCATGATTGACGGTGTCCCGGGGGTGTCTCGGGAGCCTTCCCGTGGCCCACGGTATCCCGGGACACTCCCCGTGGCCCACGGTGTCCCGGGACACTTCCCGTGGCCCACGGTGTCCCGGGACACTTCCCGTGGCCCACGGTGTCCCGGGACACTTCCCGTGGCCCACGGTGTCCCGGGACACTTCCCGTGGCCCACGGTGTCCCGGGACACTTCCCGTGGCCCA
>VHBC01000064.1 GCA_016872115.1 Sphingomonadales bacterium
AGGAACCATTCGGACCTATCCATAAATACTGATATGGCATGGCACCACCTACTACACTCGCATTGATCGAACCTGTAGTGGCTCCGTAACATAAAATGTTATTCACAGTTGAGGTGATGACGGCTTGCGTGGCAGGTTGCGTTAGCACATAACTCTGGGTTGCAGTACAACCATTGAAATCCGTAACAATTAGCGTGTAGCCCCCCGCTGCCAAATTACTAATGTCTTGATTGGTTGAAGTGAATCCGTTAGGGCCGGTCCAGCTATAAAAATAAGGTTGTAAACCACCGGTAACCGTGACATCCACGCTGCCCGTATTTTGATTGAAACATTGCAAGTCAACTTCTTGTGCTGAAATTACTAACGCGGCTGTTGGTGAGGTGATCGTTAGAAAAGTGCTCACAACACATTGGTTGGCATCAGTTACATTTACACTGTAGGTGCCTGCGAGCAAGCCACTTAAATCTTGGGTGGTAGCTCCGTTGCTCCAAGCATATTGGTAAGGACTAACACCCCCATTTACTGTTAAATTTATCGTACCATTATTACCGCCATAACAAACCACATTTGTTCCGGTAATTTGTAAGGTCATCGGACTTCCGACTTGCGTAATTTGGAAGGTGTCTGTAGTAAAACAACCATTGGCATCATAGACTAATAGGCTATACAAGCCAGGGTTCAGATTCGATAAATCTTGTGTGGTTTGCGTATTATTCCACTGATAGGTATAGCCTGGCGTTCCCCCGGTCATGGTTACGTCGATATTACCAGCCTGAGAACCGTAACAACCTATATTTGAAATTGCTGCATTGATTGTCAACGGGCCTACTGGCTGAGTAACGGTTGTCACAAATTGATACGTACAACCAAAGGCATCCGTTACTATTAACGTATCATTTCCTGCTGGGCGGTTTTGGATATCTTGGGTAATAGCGCCGTTGCTCCAAGCGTAAGTATACGGAGCTGTGCCGCCGCTGACGGTGACGTCTACGGTGCCGTTGGAACCGCCATAAC
>VHBC01000065.1 GCA_016872115.1 Sphingomonadales bacterium
AGGAACCATTCGGACCTATCCATAAATACTGATATGGCATGGCACCACCTACTACACTCGCATTGATCGAACCTGTAGTGGCTCCGTAACATAAAATGTTATTCACAGTTGAGGTGATGACGGCTTGAGAGGTTGGCTGATTGACAAAATATGCTCCAGTAACAACGCAGCCATTGAAATCTGTGATGGTTACGTTGTAGGTGCCCATAGGCAAATTAAAGATATCTTCCGTGCTCGCACTAAATCCATTTGCTCCGGTCCAAGCAAAGAGGTAAGGCTGAGCACCTCCTGTTACGGTAAGGTCAATAGAGCCTGTAGCTTGGCCAAAACATTGCACATTGGTAACAACCCCATTAAAGAAAAGTGCAGTTGGATTATTCAGTGTAATTTCTGCAGAATCCAAACAACCATTGACATCTTGAACATACACCTCGTAGGTTCCTGCAGGTAAACCTGTTAAATCTTCGGTAGTTGCGCCCGTGTTCCAGTTGTATGTGTAGGGGCCAACACCACCAAAAACGGTGAGGTCTGTACTACCTGTTGATGAGTTGAAACAAGTAAGGCCAATACCAGAAAGCGACAATAACATTGGGGTAGTTGGCGCAGTAATAGAGAAGCTATCCGTGACTACGCAACCATTTGCATCAGTTACATTGACCGTGTAGGTTCCTGCGCCTAGGCCACTTAAATCTTGTGTCACTTGCCCGGTCAACCATTGATAGGTATATGGTGCAATACCACCTGAAATTGTTAAGTCAATTCCTCCTGTTAACGTTCCAAAACAACCCACGTTTTGAACGGTATCGATAATTACCAATTGGGCAGGCTGAGAAACTGTAGTAACCAACACATGTGTACAGCCCACAAAATCAGTGATCGTCAACGTATCATTTCCTGCTGGGCGGTTTTGGATATCTTGGGTAATAGCGCCGTTGCTCCAAGCGTAAGTATACGGAGCTGTGCCGCCGCTGACGGTGACGTCTACGGTGCCGTTGGAACCGCCATAAC